>JAJYCD010000001.1 GCA_021778635.1 Actinomycetes bacterium | reverse complement strand
GACGGTGCGCTCCTCGACCTCGGGATCAAGAATGATCATGATCTCGTACTGACGCAGGCTCATACCCACCTCCTGTGGTCTCTACGGTCACGGTCCATCCGTGACAGGAGGGTTGTGCGCGTCGCCGAGCCGGGTCGTCTCGCCGATGGGCGACGGTCTTCCCCGAGCACAGCAAAGGTGAACACTATCGGCTCATCGACCCCGGGCGGTAATCAAGGGGTGCTGGGAGGGTTCACCGGACCGGTCTTCGCGGCCGGCGTGGCCGTCGGGGTCGACGTGGGCTTCGGTGCGGGCCCGCTCGAGACCACGAGCGAGACGGTGCTCCCCCGTGGCAGGACGGTCCCGGCCGCCGGGGAGGCGCTCAGGACGGTCCCGGCCGGCACCGTCGGGTCAGACTTCTCGGTCGACGCGGGCTGGAGGCCGGCCGCAAGCACAGCCGCCTCGGCGTCGGCACGCAACATCCCGACGAGGCCCGTCGGCACCGTGGCCGTGGTGGGCGCTGCGGTCGTCGGCGTGCTCGTGGGCGTCGGGGCGATCGTCGAGGTGGCCGCCACGGTCGGCGCGGGGGTGCCGACGTTCGCGCGCGGCGGGAACGCGACAGCGGTCTTGCCCGCCATCACCGCGCCCATGAACTTGGCCCAGACGAAGGTGGGCCAGGTGCCGCCCGTCACCTCCTTGACGCCGCCCCAGCCGGAGATGGACTGCTCGCTGCCGTCGTCGGCGACCTGGTACATCGCCACGGCGGTCGACAGCTGGAGCTTGTTGGTCGCGGCGTCGGTCGGACCCGCCGTGAAGCCGACGAACCAGCCGGACACGTTCTTGTCCGTCGTCCCGGTCTTGCCCGCCACCGGGAACCCGAGTCGCTTGACGTACCCGCTCGCGGTCCCGGACTGGACCACCTGCTGCATCGCGTACGTCGCGTCCGCGATGACGGGAGCCTCGAACACCTTCGTCGGAGCGCTCGCGCCCTTGTAGGCGACCGAGCCGTCCGAGATGAACGTGGCGGTGTCGACGATGTGCGGGGTCGTGCGGTAGCCGCCGGACGCGATCGTCCCGTAGGCGGACGCCATGTCGAGCGGGTGCACGGTGTCCGTGCCGAGCACGTTGGCGGGGTTCGTGCCGACCGTCGTCGTGATGCCCGCGGCCTTCGCGGTCGCGGCGGTCTTGTCCGGGCCGACCTTCATGTTGAGCTGCGCGTAGACCGTGTTGACCGAGTCGGCCGTCGCCTTGACGAGGTCGATGTTCCCGAACTGCTCGTTGCCGAAGTTCGGCACCTTGCCGAAGCCCGGGACGTTCTGCGGGCTGCGGCCGTTGAAGGTGGTCGTCAACGGGATGCCCTGGCCGAGCGCCGTGATCAGGGTGAACGGCTTGAAGGTCGACCCTGCCTGGGCGGCGTCCTGGGTCACGGCGTTGCGGGCCCGCGCCAGGTAGTCGGCGCCGCCGTAGAGCGCACGGATCGCGCCGTTCGACGGGTCGACCGAGACGAGGGCCACCATCGTGTGGGGATTCTTGCCGGCGGGGAGAGCGTTCACGGCCGCGATCGCGGCGTTCTCCATGGGTTGGTCGATCGTCGTCACGATGTTCAGCCCGGCGGTGTTGAGCTGGTCCTCGGTGAGCCCGCCCTTGGTCGTGAGCTCGGACTTCACCATCTGGAGCAGGTACCCGGTAGGGCCCTTGTAGGTCTCGGACGTCTGGTACTTGATCACCGGGGGGAACGTCTGGGTCGCGCGGTCAGCGGCCGACAGCCATCCCCCGGCGACCATACGGTCGAGCGTCCGGTTCCAGCGAGCCGTCGCCTGGGTGAGGTCGACCCCGGGGTCCCAGTTGCTGGGCGACGGGATGATGCCCGCGAGGAGAGCAGCCTCGGAGACGGTCAGGTTCTTCGCGTCGACGCCGAAGTACGCCTGCGCCGCCGCCTGGATGCCGTACGTCCCGCGACCGAAGTAGATCGTGTTGAGGTACCGCCCGAGGATCTCGTCCTTGTTCTGCGCCCGGTCCAGCTTGATCGCGAGCAGCGCCTGCTTGAGCTTGCCGAGGTAGCTCTGCGCGTGGACCGTGTAGTACTGCTTCGCGTACTGCTGGGTGATCGTCGACGCGCCCTGCTGCGGCCCGCCGCGCAAGTTGTTGACGAAGGCGCGGACGATGCCCTTCGGGTCGATGCCCCGGTTCGTGTAGAAGGAGCTGTCCTCCGAGGCGACGACCGCCTTGCCGACCCAGGTGGGCAGCGACGCGTAGTCGACGATCACCCGCTTCTGGGTTGCGAACGTCCCCATGACCGTCTTGCCGTCGGCGTAGTACACGGTCGAGGTCTGCGCCTGGGCGAACTGGTCCGGCTTCGGGATCGTCGTCGTCGCGTAGGCGGCGACGAGCGCACCGATGCCGACGAAGATCGCCCCCAGGATCCCCGCCGTGACCAGGCGCCACGACGGCAACCAGCGACGGAAGCCGCGGTACCGGGAGCGCGGGTAGTCGATGAAGCGCTTCTTCTTCGCGGGGCCTCGCCGGCTGCGCGACGTGCCGCCCGCGGGCGGCCGCGGCGACCCGGAGCCGGGAGCGGCCGCGGTGCGGGGTCCGCCGGAGACGAGCGGGCGGGTCGACGTCCGTCGCACGACCGGGCGGTCGCCCGCGCCGTTCCCTCGGTCATTCGCGCCTGTCACGCTGTGCCCTTCCGCCCGCCGATGCTGCTCCAGTGCCGCCCAGTATGCGGGAGGAGCCTCAGCGTCCCGGCCCTGGTGACGGCTCCCGGGCCAGCTTTCACACGATCACCACGCGATCGTGACGCGATTCCCCGAGCTCGACACACTTGCTCGCTGCATCGTATCGACGTACTCTTCAGATGTATCGAGTTGATACATCGCATGCCATCGGCATGGCGACGACCCCGAAGACCCGGCTGAGGAGGCACGGCGTGCGCGCACGCTCCGACGTCCTCGAGCCTGCCATCCTCGGGCTCCTGAACGAGGCCCCGATGCACGGGTACGAGCTGCGCAAGCGCCTCAACCTGCTGCTCGGCTCGTTCCGCGCGCTGTCGTACGGGTCGCTCTACCCGTGCCTGAAGTCGATGGCGACCCGCGGCTGGATCGTCGGCGTCGATTCCCCGACGTCCGTCCCGCCACACGCCCTCAGCGGCAAGCGCGCGCGGATCGTCTACCAGCTCACCGCGGAGGGCAAGGAGCAGTTCCAGCAGGTGCTGGCCTCCTCCGGTCCGACGTCGTGGGAGGACGAGAACTTCGACGTCCGCTTCGCGTTCTTCGGTCAGACCGACGCCGAGACGCGACTGCGGATCCTCGAGGGTCGTCGCAGCCGGCTGACCGAGCGGCTCGAGACGATCCACCAGTCCTTCGCCCGCACCCGCGAGCGCATGGACGAGTACACCCTCGAGCTGCAGCGCCACGGGCTCGAGCAGGCCGAGCGGGAAGTTCGCTGGCTCGACGGCCTCATCGACAACGAACGTGGTGTCCACCGCGTCCGTACTGAAGGCGGTGGCCGCCCGGCCGTTGCCGATCCCGCTGCCGGCGCATCTGGCGTCGCGGCACCGAACAACGAGAAGGAGCGAGGATGACCTCCATCCGCGTCGCCATCGTCGGCGTAGGCAACTGTGCCTCGTCGCTGGTCCAGGGCGTGCACTTCTACGCCGACGCCGACCCGAGCAGCACCGTGCCTGGTCTCATGCACGTGACGTTCGGTCCGTACCACGTCTCCGACCTCGAGTTCGTCGCGGCCTTCGACGTCGACGCGAAGAAGGTCGGCTTCGACCTGTCCGAGGCGATCGTCGCGAGCGAGAACAACACGATCAAGATCGCCGACGTCCCGCCGCTCGGCGTGACCGTGCAGCGCGGACACACCTTCGACGGCCTCGGCAAGTACTACCGCGAGACGATCGAGGAGTCCGAGGCCGCGCCGGTCGACATCGTCCAGGCCCTCAAGGACGCGAAGGTCGACGTCCTCGTGTCCTACCTGCCGGTGGGCTCGGAAGAGGCCGACAAGTACTACGCGCAGTGCGCGATCGACGCGAACGTCGCGTTCGTCAACGCGTTGCCCGTGTTCATCGCGTCGGACCCGGTGTGGGCCAAGAAGTTCGAGGACGCCGGCGTCCCGATCATCGGCGACGACATCAAGTCACAGGTCGGCGCGACCATCACGCACCGCGTGCTCGCCCGGCTGTTCGAGGACCGTGGGGTCATCCTGGACCGCACGTACCAGCTGAACGTCGGCGGGAACATGGACTTCAAGAACATGCTCGAGCGCGACCGCCTGCAGTCCAAGAAGATCTCCAAGACGCAGTCCGTCACGTCGAACATGGACCACGACATGGGCGCGCGGAACGTGCACATCGGCCCGTCGGACTACATCCAGTGGCTCGACGACCGCAAGTGGGCCTACGTCCGCCTCGAGGGCCGCGCGTTCGGCGAGGTCCCGCTGAACCTCGAGTACAAGCTCGAGGTGTGGGACTCCCCCAACTCGGCCGGCATCATCATCGACGCCGTGCGCGCCGTGAAGATCGCCAAGGACCGGGGCGTCGGCGGACCGATCCTGTCCGCAGCGACGTACTTCATGAAGTCCCCGCCCGTGCAGCACGAGGACCGCGAGGGCCGCGAGCTCGTCGAGGCCTTCATCCGCGGAGACATCGAGCGCTGACCTCAGCTCGGCACGAAGGGCCCTGGCATCGGATGCCGGGGCCCTTCGGCGTCCTGGCCCTTCGGCGTCCTGGCCCTTCAGCGTCCTGGCCCTTCGGCGTCCTGGTCGAGCCGCGACGGAGACGCCGTCGCTCGCGGCGCCACCACCCGTGCAGGAGGGGCGTGGGTCAGCCGCGACGCCAGGTGCCGCTGCGACCACCGGTCTTCTCGTCGACCCGGACGTCCGTGATGACGGCGGCGCGATCGACCGCCTTGACCATGTCGACCAGGGTGAGCGCCGCCGCCGCGACGCATGTCAGCGCCTCCATCTCGACGCCCGTGCGATCCGCGGTCCGCACCGTCGCGCCGATCCGGACGCCGCCGTCCTCGACGGCGAGGTCGACCACGACGCCATGGATCGCGATCGGGTGGCACAGCGGCACCAGGTCGGGAGTGTGCTTGGCCGCCTGGATCCCGGCGATGCGGGCGACTGCGAGCGCGTCGCCCTTGGGCACACCCTGTCCGCGCAGGAGCCCGACGACCGCCGGAGTCGTCCGGACGAACCCGCTCGCGGTCGCGCTGCGGACCGTGACCTCCTTGCCGCTGACGTCGACCATCCGCGCCGCTCCCCGCGCATCGAGGTGCGTGAGCTCGACGGGGCGTGCGGCTGCGCCGTCCGGCTCGGACCGGCTCTCCTCGGGGACCTCGACCGTCATCGTGTGCTCTCCTTCTGTGCCGGCGGCCCGGCAGTCGTTCGGCAGGCTACTGCGCGGACGTCCGCGGACCCAGGAGGGTGCGGGAGAGCGCCGGTAGCCTGACGGGGTGCGCGTGCTCCGTGAGCTGAGGGACCTCCTGCGACTGCCGGGGTTCCGCCGGCTGTTCGCGGTGCGCCTGGTCAGCCAGACCGGCGACGGCATGTTCGAGGTCGGCCTCGCGACGCTGTTCTTCTTCTCCCCGCAGACGCAGTCGACCGCCGGGCGGGTGGCCGCAGCGTTCGCCGTCCTGCTGCTGCCCTTCACGATCGTCGGACCGTGGGCCGGGGTGTTCCTCGACCGCTGGCGGCGGCGGCAGGTCCTGCTGTACGGCAACGCCGTCCGCCTCGCCATCACGCTGGTGATCGCGCTGCTCATGGTCACGACCGGGATCACGCCGCTGATCTACGTGCTCGCCCTCCTCAACCTCTCCGTGAACCGGTTCCTGCTCTCTGCCCTGTCCGCGTCGCTGCCGAGAGTCGTCGACGGACCACTCCTGCTCACGGCGAACTCCCTCACCCCGACCCTCGGCGCCGCGGCGGCCGGCATCGGCGGCGGGCTCGGCCTCGGTGCGGGCCTTCTGCTCCCGAGGAGCGGCGGCGGCGACGCCCTCGTGGTCGCTGTGTCCGGCCTCTTCTACGCCGCGGCCGCCTGGCTCGCGGTGCGGATCGGGCGCGACGAGCTCGGTCCCGACCGCCGAACCGTCGCGATCCCGTGGGGCCGACAGCTCCGCTCCCTCGCGATCGAGCTCGGCACGGGGGCGCGCTACCTGGTTCGCCGCCGGACGCCGGCCTATGCGCTCGGGGCGATGGCCGTGCACCGGTTCCTCTACGGGATCGCGTTGATCGCGAGCATCCTGCTGTCCCGGAACCTGCTCGCCGACCCGACGGACCCGGCCGCCGGTCTCGCGGTGTTCGCGCAGGTCCTCGCGGCGTCGGCCGTCGGCTTCTTCCTCGCGGTCGTCCTCACCCCGGCGCTGAGCCCGCGGACCGGACCGCACCGATGGATCGCGGGTTGCCTCGTGCTCGCCGCCGTCAGCCAGCTCGTGCTCGTCGTGAGCCTGACGCGCGTCGTGCTGCTCTCCTGCGCGCTCGCTCTCGGCCTCGCCGCCCAGGGCGCCAAGATCTCCGTCGACACGATCGTGCAGCGCGACACCGAGGACGCCTACCGGGGGCGTGCGTTCGCGCTCTACGACATGCTCTACAACGCGGCGTTCGTCGGAGCCGCGGCCTTGGCGGCGGTCACCTTGCCGAACGACGGGTACTCGCGGCCGTTGTTCGTCGCGGTGGCCGCGGCGTACGTCGCCGGAGCCGTGGTCTACCGGGTCGCGACCGTCCGGACGCCGTCGGCCGTTCCCGTGGCCCCCGTGCTGGGAGTCGCCGGCTGACCGGGGCGCACGGTGGTGCGGTGAGGCCCATGGGATCCGGGGAGCCGACCGCGCCGGGCGCCGCACCGCTCAGCGCTGCTGGTCGGCCCACCAGGAGAGCAGCGCGGCCGTCGCCTGCTGCTCGTCGAGCGGACCCTGCTCCATGCGGAGCTCGAGCAGGAACGCATACGCCTTCCCCACCGTCGGTCCCGCGGGAACACCGAGGATCGCCATGATCTGGCGACCGTCGAGGTCGGGGCGGATCGCAGCGAGGGACTCGCGCTCGCGCAGCTCGGCGATGCGCGCCTCGAGGTCGTCGTACGCGAAGGACAGCCGATCGGCCTTGCGCTGGTTCCGGGTGGTGCAGTCCGACCGCGTCAGCCGGTGCAGTCGCTCGAGGAGCGGTCCGGCGTCCGTCACGTACCGGCGCACGGCGGAGTCGCTCCAGCCCGCCTCGCCGTAGCCGTGGAACCGCAGGTGCAGCTCGATGAGCCGGGCGACGGCCTGGACCGTCGCCTTGTCGTACCGCAGCGCCTTGAGCCGACGCGCCGCGAGCTTGGCGCCGACCACCTCGTGGTGGTGGAAGCTGACGGTCCCGCCGGGTTCGAACCGCCGGGTCGCCGGCTTCCCGCAGTCGTGCAGGAGCGCAGCGAGCCTCAGGACGAGGTCCGGGCGCGGTACCGGCCCGGCAGCGTCCGTCTCCAGCGCGATGGCCTGGTCGAGCACGATCAGGGAGTGCTCGTACACGTCCTTGTGGCGGCGGTGCTCGTCGATCTCGAGCCGCATCCCGGACAGCTCCGGGAGGATGTGGTCCGCGAGGCCCGAGTCGACCAGCACCTCGAGGCCTGCCCGAGGGGTCGGCGCCAGCAGCGTCTTGGTGAGCTCGTCCCGGACGCGCTCCGCGGACACGATCGTGATGCGCTCCGCCATCGCCGCGAGCGCCTCAGCGACGTCGGGGACGATCCGGAAACCGAGCTGTGCGGTGAACCGGGCCGCCCTCATCATGCGCAGCGGGTCGTCGTCGAACGACTGCGACGGGGCGACCGGGGTGCGGAGCAGACCGGCCGCGAGGTCGGCGAGCCCGTCGAACGGGTCGACGAACTCGAGGTCGGGGAGCCGGACGGCCATCGCGTTGACGGTGAAGTCGCGTCGCGAGAGGTCTCCCTCGAGGGTGGAGCCGAACGCCACCGCCGGCTTGCGGGAGGACGGGTCGTAGACGTCCGAGCGGTAGGTGGTGATCTCGACGACCGTGTCCGGAGCGCCCTCGGTCCCGTGCCGCATCGCACCGATGGTGCCGAACTCCCGGCCGATGTCCCAGTGCGCGTGGCCCCACGCGGCGAGGATCGCCTCCGTCTGGTCCGGGTCGGCCGACGTGGTGAAGTCCAGGTCCGCACTGAGCCTGCCGAGGAAGGCGTCTCGAACGGGGCCGCCGACGAGGGCGAGCTCGTGCCCGGCGTCACGGAACCGCTGGCCGAGGTCGACCGCAGCCGGCGCGAGGGTCGTGAGCACCTCGAGCGCACGTCGGCGCAGCACGGGCAGCGCGTCCGGCACCGGAGCGTCGGCCACCGAGCCCCGCGCGTCGGCGAGGGCAGCGCGGGCGGGCTGGTCGGACTCACGGTGCGGCACGGTGTCCAAGCCTGCCAGATGCACGGTGCTCGGGGTCCGCCGCTGTGGGCGAGCGCACCATCGAAGTCGTTACAGTGGCGACATGTCCAGCCCAGCGCCGTCGCCGAGACCGAACGGGGTGCCCTCCCCGCCCGGTGGCCACGCGCTCCGGATCGACCCGTCGGTCATCGGGCCCCGGCATGCGGCGTCCGGCGGCACGACCTCGCTCCCGGTCGTCGAGGAGACCTCCGCGGGCGGGCTCGTGGTGAGCGAGGTCCACGGCGTCTACCTCGCGGCGGTCATCGCGCGGCGCAACCGCGCCGGTCGGCTCGAGTGGTGCCTGCCCAAGGGCCACCTCGAGGGCACCGAGACACCCGAGCAGGCCGCGGTCCGTGAGATCGCCGAGGAGACCGGGATCACCGGCGAGATCCTCCGTCGACTCGGTGTCATCGACTACTGGTTCACCGGGGACGACCGGCGGGTGCACAAGGTCGTCCATCACTTCCTTCTCGGCGCCATCGGTGGCGAGCTGAGCGTCGAGGGCGACCCCGACAGCGAGGCGGAGGACGCCGCGTGGGTGTCCGTGATCGACCTGCCTGCCCGGCTGGCCTACCCGAACGAACGACGGCTCGCCGAGGCGGCACACCAGGTGCTCGCTCGTCCCACATGACCGCCTGGTCCCGCGCGCGGCGGAGTCGGCCCGCCGCGGCGATCGCCTGTGCGGTCGGAGCGCTCGCCCTGATGATCGGGGTCCTCTCGGGCAGCGCGGCCGCGGCGCAGGTCCGCGTCGGCGCGCCGCTTCACGATGCCGTCGTGCAGGACCCGACGGCCGTCTCGGTGACGATCACGGCGGTGACGCCCCAGATCCTGCGTCCCGGCGACGACCTGACCGTCACTGCCACGGCGACGAACACCTCGACGCAGACGATCCAGCAACCGCGGGCTGCCGTGCTGATCAGCAGGACCTCGATGTCGACGCGCTACTCCCTCGACGCCTGGGCCTCGGCGGATCCGACGGCCTCGGCCGGGACGTCGCTGAAGTCGGTGGTCGTCCCCGGACCGCTCGATCCCGGTGCGTCGGCGACGGTGCAGATCACAGTCCCCGCAGCGGCGCTCCGGCTCTCTGCCCAGACCTCGCAGTGGGGCGCGCGCGGGCTTGCGGTGCAGGTGCTCGACAGCTGGTCGCGTGTCGGCATCGCCCGCACCTTCGCCCTGTGGCTTCCCGGGGACCAACCCGCGCGCACGGGCATCTCCGTGCTCGTGCCCGTCACACGCGACGCCGCCGAGCTGGCGGCCGAGGCGTCCGCGGCCACCCCCGCACCGAGCCAGCCCACCGCCGGCGGCACCGCGCCCTCGGGAGGCGTTGCGACCAGCACCTCCTCACCGGCCGCGGGAGCGGCAGCGACCCCGGGGAAGACCGCCGCCGCGGCGTTCGCGCCCACCGGCAGACTGGCCTCGCTCGTCGCCCTCAGCGCCCATCGTCCGGGCGTCTCCTGGGCCGTCGACCCGGCTCTCGTCGACGCCGCGCGCGCGGCCGGGACCGCCGGGGCGGCCTGGCTCGCCGCGCTCGACGGCGGCGCCGCCCAGCGGGACGTCTTCGCCCTCCCGTACGCGGATCCCGATCTCTCGGCCCTCGCTCATGCGGGCGCGACCAGCCTCGCCCAGCAGGCCGACGCGCTGACGAGCGCTCTGCCGTGGGTCAACGACACCGGTGCGCTCACCGGCCTCCAGCTGGCTCCCGATCGCACCACGGTCGCGTCCACCGTCCCGCTCGACAAGAAGCAGCCGGTGCCCGACGGCAGCACGGACGCGGCCACGGTCGACCTCGCGGCCGAGCTCGGCGCCTCGGCGGTCGTGGTCGACCCCTCCGCGCTCGCCCCGAGCGACCTCACCTACACGCCGTCCTCGCGCGCGACCGTGCACACCTCGTCCGGCTCGGTGGCCGCACTCGTCCCGGACGAGACCCTGTCCGATCTTCTCCGGGCGCCCGGGGACGCCTCGCCCGCCGTCGCGGCACAACGGATCCTCGCCGAGACCGCGGTGATCACCCGGGAGCGGCCCGGCGAGGAACGGCATCTCCTCGCCACCGTCGGTCGCGACTGGGCGCCCGTGAGCGCCGTCGCCGCCGCGCAGCTCGACGCGCTCACGACCGCGCCCTGGGTCTCCATGGAGCCCCTCAGCAAGCTGATCTCGACCGCGAGCCCGGGCGTCGAGCGCGCATCGCTCCCCGCGCGGGCCGCGGGCCCGAGCGAGCTGCCGGCACCCGACATCGCGGCGATCGAAGCCGCGCAGCGCGCGACGGTGACGTTCGCGTCGATCGTCCACAACCCTGCCGCACTGCTCGACGGCGTGCAGGAGGCCGCGCTCGGACCGCTGTCCGTCGGTTGGCGCGGCGACGCGGATGGCCGCGCCACCGCGCTGGCAACCCTTCTCACCGACCTCCGTGCACGGCGCACGGGGCTGTCGATCATCAAGGG
This sequence comes from Actinomycetes bacterium, assembly GCA_021778635.1. GTDB lineage: Bacteria > Actinomycetota > Actinomycetes > Actinomycetales > Cellulomonadaceae > JAJDFX01. The sequence goes on along the minus strand of JAJYCD010000001.1, from coordinate 105,359 downwards.
GAGCAACGTCACGTTGATCTCCCAGTCGAGCGAGGTCCCGATCTCGCTGCGGAACACCCTCGACCAGGATGCGACCGTCACCCTGCGTCTCAAGCCGCGCAGCTCCTGCCTCGCCGTCCCGCACGCGCCCACGGTGACCATCCCCGCGCACCAGACGGCGTCCTTCCGGGTGCCGTTCGACGCGGTCGCGAGCTGCAACGTCGTCGTCGACGTCTCGCTGCTCGCCTCCGACGGCACGCCCGTGGCCGACCCGACCCAGTTCACGGTGCGGGTGCACGCCGACTGGGAGAACGTCGGGACGGCCGTCGCCGCCGGTCTCCTGGTGCTCGGCCTCGTCGTCGGACTCTGGCGAACGGTGCGACGCGGGCAGACCGCCCGTCGCGCCCGGATGCGCGAGAACCACCAGGCGGGAACGTGAGGGGCCCGTCGGGCACACCGCGGCACGTGGCTGCCCGACCCAGGCAACGGCCCGAGGCCGGACTCGGGCGCAACGTCGGCGTGATGGCGGCTGGGACCGCCGTCTCACGGGTGCTCGGGATGGTCAGAGGGGCCATGCTCGTGTGGGCGATCGGCGCCGCCGGGCTGGCGGCGAACGCGTTCGACGTGGCGAACACTCTCCCGAACATCCTCGTGATGCTCATCGCCGCTGGCGTGATCAACGCGGTGCTCGTCCCGCAGGTCGTGCTGGCCTACACGAAGGGGGGCGGCGACGACTACGTCAACCGGATCCTGACCGTGGGCGCCGCGGTGCTGCTCGGTCTGACCGTCGTGCTGACGGTGGCGGCCGGGGTGTTCGTGTCGCTCTTCTCCCGCGCCGGACCCGACTCGAAGGCGCTGGCGACCGCCTTCGCGTTCTGGTGCATCCCGCAGGTGTTCTTCTACGGCATGTACACGCTGCTCGGTCAGGTGCTCAACGCGCGGGGCAACTTCGGCCCGTACATGTGGGCACCGGTGGTGAACAACGTCGTGACGATCGTCGGTCTGGCGATGTTCATCACAGTCGCTGGCCCGTTCACCCAGACGGCGCCGGCGTCGCACCTGGCGTGGTGGACCGGTGGGCGCATCGCGCTGCTCGCCGGCACCGCGACCTTGGGCGTGGCTGCCCAGGCCGCGGTGCTCGTCGTGCCCTTCCGATCCCTCGGTTTCCGGTTCCGGATCCGCTGGGGCGTGCGCGGGGTCGGGCTACGCAGCGCCGCACACGTGGCGGGCTGGACGTTCGCGGCCGTGTTCGTCGGGCAGGCGGGGTTCCTGCTGCTGATCCGGGTGACGTCGGCGGCGGCCGACGCCGCGCACGCGACCGGGTCCACCTCCGTCGCCGGGAACGCGGCGTTCAGCAGCGCCTACCTGGTCTCGATGCTGCCGCACTCTCTCGTGACCGTCTCCCTCCTCACGGCCACGTTCACGGCGCTGGCCGGGCACGCCGCGCGTCGGGACCACGCCGCGGTACGCGCGAGCTTCTCGTCGACGGCACGCATCATCGGGGTCTTCACCGTGCTGGCGACCGCTGTCGTCGCCGTCCTGGCGATGCCGCTGACCCGCGTCGTCTTCCCGTCGCTGCACGGCTCTGCCGTCTCGCCGGTGTCCGACGTCGTCGTGGCCCTCGTGATCGGCCTCGCGCCGATGGGTCACTGGTCGCTGTGCCAGCGCCTGTTCTACGCCTACGAGGACGCGAAGACGTTGTTCTGGATCCAGTGCGCGATGGCGGTGGTCGTGGCCGGCGGGACATGGACCGGCTTCGTGATGCTCCCGCCTCGGCTGTGGACGGTCGGCGCCGGCGTGGCGACCGCGGTCTCGTACCTCCTGGGCGCGGTCGTCGCGAGCGCCGGGCTCCGTCGCCGGCTCGGGGGACTCGAGGAGGCACGGATCCTGCGGCTCTACGCACGCGCCGGAGTGGCCGGCGCCGTCGCCGCGCTCGTCGGGTGGACGATCGTGCACGTCGCACTCACCGCCGCACCGTTCACCCCCGCGGGTCTGACGGCGTTCACCCACGCCGTCGTCGTCTGCCTCGTCGTCGCTCCGGTGATGGCCGGGATCTACGCCCTGCTGCTGCGCACGATGCGCGTCCGCGAGCTCGAGGAGCTCGCCGGTCCGCTTCTCCGGCGGGTCACCCGCCGCGGTCGCAGGGCCTGATCCGCGCGTCGCACCTCGCCGACATCCAGGCTCGGCCCGTCGGGTCCACGACGGCGGCGAGGCCTCGGACCTGCGCCTCCTCCCCGGCTTTCGACGACCTCGACCCTGCGACCCCGCGTAGCATGGGCGGCACGCAGGTGCACCGGACCGTGGCGCGTACCGCTCACGTCCGGACGAGGTGTCGCCGCGACAAGAGCGCAGGAGGCCAGGTGAACGACGTCGTCGGGCGAGGCACGCTGCTGTCGGGCCGTTACCGGGTGCTGCAGTCCCTGCCGTCCTCGCTGCCGGGCTCGAGCGCCTGGATCGCGTCGGACCAGATCCTCGACCGGTCGGTCCACGTCACGATCGTCGCCGAGGGAAACGTCTCGCAGGCCCTGGACGCCGCGCGGCGCGCCGCTCTTGTCGCCGACCCGCGGCTCGTCCGCATCCTCGACGTCGGCGAGCACGAGGGCGTCGGCTATGTCGTGAGCGAGCAGGTGAGCGGGCCGTCGCTCGCGGAGCTCGTCTCGGCGGGACCGCTCCCGGCCGACCAGGCCCGGGCACTCGTCGGCGAGGCGGCGAGCGCCCTCGAGGTCGCCCGCCGGCGCGGGGTCCACCACCTCGCGCTTCGCCCGTCGACCCTCCACGTGACGGCATCGGGCGGCGTCGTCATCACGGGTATCGCCGTCGACGGCGTCCTGCTCGACCTCGGCATCGGAGACGCCCGGTCGACGACGCGTGCCGACACCGTGGGCCTCGTCCGTCTCCTCTACACGGCACTGACGGGCAGGTGGCCGGTCGACCCCACCACCGATGCCCCGTTGTCATCGGGTCTTCAGGCGGCACCCGTCGTCCAGGGGGTCGCCGTTCCGCCGGCCGACCTCGTCGCCGGCGTCCCGAACGACCTCGACACGCTGTGCGTCGTGACCCTCGGGCCCCACGACGACGGGCCGCAGAGCCCGGCGGAGCTGGTCGGAGAGCTGGAGCCGTGGAACGAGCTGCGCCCTGGCGAGCTCGGCGCGCACGGTGCCTCCGGCTCGCTTCGCGACGTCGCGGCGGTACCCGTTCCTCCCGACCGCCCCGCCGGGACGATCGAACGTCAGTCCGTCCGGTCGACGCTCGCATCCGGCCCGTCGGCCGGGACAGATCGCCCGGGCACGCCACCGCCGGCGATCCCGCCGCGCTCCGGCGCCCGCCGCCCCGGCCCGCCGACCGTCGCCGGTGGCATCGTCGCGAGCGGGCCGGCGCCCGTCGGCGGCACCGTCCCGAGCCCGCCGGCGCCTGCGCCGCTACCGCCGACCTGGTCGGTACCGTCGCCCGCGCCGTTGCCGCACGTCGGACCCGGATCCGCCACCTCGGCGCCCAGCCCGAGCGCACCTGGCTCCGACACACCGCGTCCCGGAGCAGCACCGGACGCGGCGGCTCCGGCCGACCCGTCCGCCGACGGTCCCGCGTCGCTCGGCTCGCTCCCGCCGGCCTTCCCGCCGAGCCACCCGCGCCGGACCCCGGTGCTCCCGCCCGTCGGATCGCCCCCGCCGCCCGAGGCCGCGATCTTCGCATCGCCACGTCCGTCGTTCGACGCCCTGGTGGCGGAGGACGCCCCGCTCGTCGTCCGGCGCTTCGACCCGACCCGGCTCGTTCTGGCGCTCGTCGCGATCGCGGTCGTGATCGGCATCGTCATCGCGCTCAAGGGCCTCTTCTCGCCGATCACCGCCCCTGGCACCAGGCTGGCGCCGGCGGCCGGCACCTCCTCGTCGAGCGCGACGACGAGCGCCTCCCCGACGCCCTCGTCGCCCACTCCCTCGCAGACCACGGCGGCACCCTCCGGCGGGGCGCCGGTGATCGCCTCCGTCGCCTCGGTCAACCCACCGCCGGGGACGGGTCCGGAGCACCCGGACATCGTCGGGCTCGCGATCGACGGCAACCCGGCCACCTTCTGGACGACGAGCACCTACGCACAGGCGAACATGGGAGGTAAGCCCGGCGTCGGGTTCGCGATCACGCTTGTCAAGAAGACGACCGTCACCGGGGTCACCCTGCACATCAACGGCTCCGGCGGGAACGTCGAGGTCCGCGCGACCGACGCCGCGAACCCGACGACAGGTCCGGTGCTCGCGTCCGGACCGATGGGTCCGGACACCGTCCTCACGTTCTCGAAGCCGGTCGAGACGCAGAACATCATGCTGTGGTTCACGCTGATGCCGCAGACCGCGGACGGGAGCAACCGCGTCGAGCTCAACGAGGTGACGGTCTCGTGAGGACCTGGTGCCGCTCGACCTCGTCGTCGTCCGGCAGCGCCGTGCTCGGCACGGGGCGGCGCTGACCTGCGGCGTCAGACCCGGGGAACACGCACCACCGAGAATCCGTTGACGGGACCAGGACCGCAGCGCGCGGCCATGACCTGCAGTGCACGCTTCGAGACCAAGGACTGACCTGTGAGCGAGTCGACCACCCTGCCGTCCCACCGCACCATCATCATCGTGGGGTCGGGCCCCGCGGGGTACACGGCGGCGATCTACGCGGCGCGCGCGGGGCTCGCCCCCTTGGTCGTCGCCGGCTCGGTCACGGCGGGTGGTGCCCTCATGAACACCACCGAGGTCGAGAACTTCCCGGGCTTTCCCGACGGCATCCAGGGCCCGGAGCTCATGGAGAGCATGCAGAAGCAGGCGGAGCGCTTCGGCGCCGAGGTGATCTGGGACGACGTGACGTCGCTCTCCCTGTCGGGCGCGATCAAGACGGTCGTCACCGGCGGCGGAGCGACCTACACCGCCGATGCCGTGATCCTCGCCACCGGCTCGGCCTATCGTGAGCTCGGCATCGACGACGAGAAGCGGCTGTCCGGTCGCGGGGTGTCCTGGTGCGCGACGTGCGACGGGTTCTTCTTCCGCGGCCAAGAGATCCTCGTGGTCGGCGGCGGGGACTCGGCGGTCGAGGAGGCGACGTTCCTCACGCGGTTCGCGTCCAAGGTGACGATCGTCCACCGCCGGGACCAGCTCCGGGCGTCGAAGATCATGGCCGACCGCGCGCTGAACGACCCGAAGATCGCCTTCGCGTGGAACAGCGAGATCGTCGCGATCCATGGCGACCAGAAGGTCACGGGGGTCACGCTGCGCGACACCCAGTCGGGTGCAGTGCGAGACCTCCCCGCCACCGGGGTGTTCGTGGCGATCGGTCACGTTCCGCGCACCGAGCTGCTCGTCGGGCAGGTGGACCTCGATCCGGAGGGGTACATCCTCGTCGAGGGCCGGTCCACTCGGACGAACATCCCGGGTGTGGTCGCGTGCGGCGACGCCGTCGACCACACCTACCGCCAGGCGATCACGGCGGCGGGCTCCGGTTGCGCGGCCGCGCTCGACGCCCAGCACTACCTCGCCGAGCTCTCCGACGCCGCCGGGGTCGACGGCCGTACCGCCGACCCCGAGGTCGCCGCGGCGCGATGACCGAGGCTCCCGGCGACGGGACTGTGATCGAGGCCGGCGACTCGACGTTCCGCACGCTCGTGCTGGACGCTCGCGGCCCGGTCCTGGTGCACTTCTCGGCCGCGTGGTGCGCACCGTGCCGTTTGGTCGAACCGGTGCTGGCCGAGCTCGCCGTGGCGTACCACGGTCGGGTGCGCGTCGTGCGGGTGGACGTCGACGCGCACCCGACCACCGCCGCGGTCTACGGAGTGACGTCGATCCCGACACTGTCCGTGTTCTCCTCCGGCGAGGTGGTCCGCACCGTGGTCGGCGCGCGGCCCAAGCCGGAGCTCGTCGCCCTCGTCGAGGACGTCCTGGCTGGGCGGTGACCTGTCCGCACCGTGTGCCCTGACCGTGGCACCACCCGCTCCCGTGCGACACTCGGCGGGTGAGCGAGAACACGACGCCTGACGCGGTGACGTCGGGCATCCCCTCCCCGACAGCCGGGACACGTCTCGATCCGTGGCTCTCGTCGTACGCCGAACGGACGCACGGCATGCGCGCCTCGGAGATCCGCGCGCTGTTCGCGGTCGCGAGCAGACCCGAGGTCGTCTCGCTCGCCGGTGGCATGCCGTACCTCGAGGGACTGCCGCTCGACGTGATCGGCGAGATGGCGCAGCGCGTCATCGCGACCCGCGGGACGACGGCGCTGCAGTATGGCTCGGGTCAGGGCGACGAGACGCTGCGCGAGCAGATCCTCGAGGTGATGCGTCTCGAGCGGATCGAGGCACATCCCGACGACGTCGTCGTCACGACCGGGTCCCAACAAGCTCTGGACCTTGTCACGCGCCTCTTCATCAACCCGGGCGACGTCGTCGTCGCGGAGGCTCCGAGCTATGTCGGCGCGCTCGGCGTGTTCCGCGCCTACCAGGCCGACGTCGTCCACGTCCCCCTGGACCAGGATGGACTCGTTCCGGAGGCGCTCGAGGACGCACTGACCGCTCTCGCCCGCGAGGGCCGGCGAGTCAAGTTCCTCTACACGGTCCCCAACTTCCACAACCCAGCGGGAGTATCGCTGTCCGCCGCACGACGCCCGCAGATCCTCGAGATCGCGCGGCGCCACGGCGTGCTCGTGCTCGAGGACAACCCGTACGGGCTGCTCGGCTTCGAGGGCGAGCCGCTCCCGGCCTTGCGTTCTCTCGACGAGGACGGGGTGATCTATCTCGGCTCGTTCTCGAAGACCTTCGCCCCGGGGTACCGCGTCGGCTGGGCCGTCGCGCCCCATGCGATCCGCGAGAAGCTCGTGCTGGCGAGCGAGTCGGCAATCCTGTGCCCGTCGAACGCCTCTCAGCTCGCCATCAGCGCCTACCTGGCCACCTGCGACTGGCGCGGACAGATCAAGGCGTTCCGAGAGCTCTACCGGGAACGGCGTGATGCGATGGTCGGGGCCCTCGCGGAGCATCTCCCCCGCGCCACGTGGACCGTCCCTGACGGCGGGTTCTACACGTGGGTCCGGCTGCCCGAAGGCCTCGACGCCAAGGCGATGCTCCCGCGCGCTGTGACGGCCCGAGTCGCCTACGTCCCCGGGACCGCGTTCTACGCAGACGGCCAGGGGTCCGACCACATGCGACTCTCGTTCTGCTTCCCGACCCCCGAGCGCATCCGCGAGGGCGTCCGTCGGCTCGCCGGCGTCATCTCGAGCGAGAGCGAGCTCGTGGACCTGTTCGGCGTGGCTCCCGGCGATGGCGGTACCTCCATCGAGTCGCCGTCACCGGACCTGGCATGAGTCCCGCACCGCGGATCGCCGTCCTCGCCGGCGGGCTCTCCCACGAGCGCGACGTCTCCCTCCGCTCCGGCCGTCGCGTCGCCGAGGCCCTCCGTGGCGTCGGCATCGAGGTCAGCGTCCATGACGTCGACGCCGACCTGGTCCCAGCACTGACCGAGCTGCGTCCGGATCTCGTCTGGCCGTTGCTGCACGGTGCGAGCGGCGAGGACGGGTCTGTGCGTGACGTCCTCGAGCTGCTCGGGCTGCCCTACCTGGGGACCGATCCGCGCGCGTCGCGCATCGCCTGGAGCAAGCCGGGCGCCAAGACCGTCGCCGAGAGTGCCGGCCTGGTCACCCCGCGCTTCGTGACCCTCCCGCAGTCGCTCTTCCGAGACCTCGGGGCCGGTCGTGTCCTCGACGCCATCACCACACACCTGGGCCTGCCGCTCGTCGTCAAGCCGGCCGAGGGCGGCTCGGCGCTCGGGGTCAGCCTGGTGACACGCGCCGAGGATCTGCCGCGGGCGATGGTGGAGTGCTTCGCCTACGGCGACACGGCAATGATCGAGACCGCCGTGATCGGCGTCGAGCTCGCGGTCAGCGTGGTCGACGCGGGCGACGGTCTCGTCGCTCTCCCGCCGGTCGAGATCGTGACGGACGGCCCGTACGACTATGACGCCCGGTACAACCCCGGGCGCACCGAGTACTTCACCCCGGCGCGACTGACGCCCGAGGTGACCGCGCGCGTGGCCGACACCGCACTCCGCGCGCACCGGGCGCTCGGCCTCCGACACATCTCCCGCACCGACCTCATCGTCGACAGCGCGGGCACGATCCACTTCCTCGAGGTGAATGTCGCCCCGGGCATGACGGAGACGTCGCTCCTCCCGCAGGCGGCCGAGGCCGCTGGATACCACCTGGGTGACCTCTACCGTCGCCTGGTGCTGGCGGCTGTCGACTCGCCGTCCGAATCACGCTGAGGGTGCCTGCCGCTAGGCGCCAAGTCCTCGCTCGGCGTTGACTCGTCCCTCGCGTGGTGTCGACAGCAGCCACCCGTCGGAGCCGGCCCAACCAGGTTCTCAGCTGCGCAAGAGCCCCGGGTCCTCGGGTGACAGGGTCTCGAGAATCCGATTGAGGTCCTGAACCGAGGCGAACTCGACCGTGAGCCGCCCCTTGCTCTTTCCGAGAGCGATCTTGACCCGGGTCTCGAAGCGATCGGAGAGACGAGCGGCGAGGTCGTCAAGTGCAGCGTTGCGGTCCCCCGCGCGCGGGCGCCGTTGAGTGGGCTTCGGCTCCCCGTCACCTCCGAGCGTGACGATCTCCTCCGTCGCGCGTACCGAGAGGCCTTCGGCGACGATGCGCTGCGCCAGGCGTTCGATCGCAGCACCGTCGACGAGTCCGAGAAGCGCACGTGCGTGCCCGGCGGACAGGACGCCGGCCGCAACTCTCCGCTGGACGAGCGGGGGGAGCCGGAGCAGTCGGAGGGTGTTCGAGATCTGGGGTCGCGATCGATGGATGCGGCCGGCGAGCTCCTCGTGGGTGCACCCGAAGTCGTCGAGGAGCTGCTGGTACGCGGCGGCCTCCTCGAGGGGATTCAGCTGGCTGCGGTGCAGGTTCTCGAGGAGCGCGTCCCTCAGCAGGGCCTCGTCCTCGGTGTCGCGAACGATCGCCGGGATGGTCTCGAGACCGGCCTCGATGGTGGCGCGCCACCGGCGCTCCCCCATGATCAGCTCGTAGGTCGGAGCATCGACGTCCCCACCGATCCCAGCCGCCCTCGGTCGCACCACGATCGGCTGGAGGACCCCTACCTCCTTGATCGAGCCGACGAGCTCAGCGAGGGCATCCTCGTCGAACACCGTCCGTGGCTGCTTTGAGTTGGGGACGATCGACGAGACCGAGATCTCGGCGAAGTGCGCGCCGGGAACCGGGAGCAGCCCCTCACCAACCGGCCCTGGTCTCGCATCGGCGCCGGGCGTTCCGTGACCGTTGGAACCCGAGGCTCCGCCGCTCCCCGTCATGGCATCGACGCCTTCGCGTGGCGCCGTTTCACGTGAAACATCGTCGGCATTCCCGATCGAGTCGGCAGACCCGATCGAACTGGTCGCGACCCGCCGCTCGTCCTCCGTCCGCGATCCTCGCGCGAGCGCCGCCGCGGCGCCCTGGTTGTCCGGGAAGAAGACGTCGACCGGTCGTTGCGCGTCACTCCCAGACGGAATCAGTGCGCCGAGTCCGCGTCCAAGTCCGCGCCGCTTCTCGCTCACTGGTCCTCCTGCTGGCAGTCTGGCTCGGTCGTTGTCGCGGAGTGCCGGTCCGGCGCTCTTGATGGTGCCACTGCGTACGGGCCCGGCACGGACGTCGGGGCGTGTCGTTCGGTCGACTCCGCCCCGGTTGACGTCTCGGAACCGAGCTGGTCGGTCAGCTCTCGCGCCGCTTCGAGGTAGGCCAACGCTCCGGTGGAGCCCGGGTCGTAGGTCATCACCGTCTGGCCGTAGCTCGGCGCCTCGGAGATGCGGACCGAGCGGGGCACCGTCGTCTTGAGCGTGATTGCGGGAAAGTGCTCCCGGACCTCCGCGGCGACCTGCTGGGCCAGGTTGGTCCGTGCATCGAACATCGTCAACAGGATGGTCGAGACGTGCAGCTCGGGGTTGAGATGAGCCTGGATGAGCTGGATCGTCTTCAGCAGCTGACTCAGTCCCTCGAGGGCGTAGTACTCGCACTGGATCGGGATCAGGACTTCACGACCGACGACGAACGCGTTGACGGTGAGGAGTCCGAGGCTCGGCGGGCAGTCGACGAGCACGTAGTCGATCCGGGCCTCCCCCGCGTCTGCGCGGTGCTGCAGGTAGGCGTTCAGGGCGTTGCGAAGTCGTGTCTCGCGTGCGACCAGCGAGACGAGCTCGATCTCGGCTCCCGACAGATCGATGGTTGCGGGGACGCAGAGGAGTCCCGGGACGTCGGGGCACTGTTGAACCGCGTCGACCATCGGGGAGCCGTCCACCAGAACCTCGTAGATCGACGGTGTCCCGGAACGATGCTCGACACCGAGGGCGGTCGACGCGTTGCCCTGCGGGTCGTTGTCGAGCACAAGCACGTTCAGACCTGACTGCGCGAGCGCTGCCGCCAGGTTGACGGTCGTCGTCGTCTTGCCGACGCCGCCCTTCTGATTGGCGATCGTGATGATGCGCGTCTCTGTCGGACGCGCGAATCGCCGACCTGACAGTCTGATGCGGCGCTGTGCGTCGAGGTGGAGCTGGGCAGCGAGGGGAGTCGACTCGTCCACCACCGGAAGGCTCTCGACGAGAGCCGTGCGGCGCGCCTCGTCGTGACGGTCGTCCGGCGCCGTCGACGAGCGCACCTCCAGTCGACCGGCCACTGGCGTGCGGCTCGCGTCGTCACTCACCAGCCACCACCCGTTGCCTCGCCGTGCTCCTGCGCCCAACGCCGCATTCCCCGCTCCTCCACTTCAGCTCGGGGCGTCGCCACCGCCCACGCGTGTTCCACGTGAAACCTCCATCCCGACGCGACTCCCCGTGCATGACAGCTCGCGCCTGGGGGCCGTGGGCACAGGATGGGCACCGCGTCGTCACCCGGGCGCCGAACGGAGCCGTCACCGCTCGCCACCCCGCGGACTGCGCACAGATCCCCGCACCACCCTCACGATCGTCGTCCCGTCCGCCCCCGCGATCGTCGACGCGCGCAGAACCTCCGCTGCCGCTCCTCCGAGAGACCGGATCCTGGCTGCCGCGGTCTGCACCTCGGCTTGCGCGCTCGCGCCCTTCAGCGCAAGCAGTGTTCCCCCGACACCCAGAAGAGGCATGGCCCACCGGACGAGACGATCCAGCGGTGCCACCGCGCGTGCCGTCACGACCTCGGCGCGCAGCTTCCCGTGCAACTCCTCCGCCCGCGCGCGACGCACCGACGCGTTCGAGAGCGCGAGCTCGGCGACGACCTCGGACAGCCAGTCCGTCCGACGCTCCATCGACTCCACCAGAACGACGTCGAGGTGCGGACACATCGCAGCGATCACGACGCCCGGCAGGCCTGCGCCCGAGCCGATGTCGATCACGCGGCCCGAGGCCGGAAGGAATGGAACGACCGTCGCCGAATTCAGCAGATGACGCTCCCACAGGATCGGTACTTCTCGCGGCCCGATCAGGCCTCGTCGCACGCCCTGATCCGCCAAGAGGTCGGCAAAGCGGGCAACCACCGGGTAGGAGTCGCCGAAGAAGCCCTTGACTGCCGACTCCTCGATCTGGCTCACCCGCACCTCGCTCCTCACTCGGTCAGTGGTCCTTCGCCGGCAACGACCTTGCGCTCTGACCCTCCGGCTCAGCGGTCCCTTTCGGCGCTCGTGGGACGACGGTCGCCAGCATGCCCGCGCTGGACCAGACCCGCGACGAACGCTGTCCACCGAATCTGTGGCCGTCGTCGTTCTCACCGTTTCACGTGAAACACAGTCTTTCATGCCCGCGGACCACCCGCGCACGAGGTCCTCCACCCCTGTGGACCCACCGAGGCCGACGTCGCCACAGCGAAGAGACCAGGTCACCCGAGTGCCGATGCCGCGACTAGGAAGACCCATGGCGCCAGAAGCCGCGCGGCGACCGGCGTGCACTCCCGCCTGATGTCACCGCCTCTGTCAATGACGGCTGAAGGTGAAGCCCCACAACCCGCTCGACACCAGAGGGTCAACCGTCAGCCGATGTCGACAGCCGAGATCCTTGCAGCGAATCCGCTCTCGCCATGCCCGCACGCCGTCGAGCCTGGAAGCCGATCGGCGGATCGATCGCCCGGCGACACCAGTCCACGACGATGCTCGACGCCGCGCGACCACGTGAGGAGTGCGTGTGACCCAAGGGGGCCCTCGCCCCACGTGAACACGCGCGCCGAGAGTGTCCCGCTCGAGCCCGTCCGAACCCGCGGGGCCGAAAGCGCCGTTCGTTTCACGTGAAACATCGCAGAGCGCCGTCCGGACGGCCTCCGGGATCGCGCCGCATCGATGCCCGACAACTGCCTCGGCGCGGTGCCACCGGGCGGGGACGATCACATCGGGACCGTCTGTTCCGCACGCTCTGAGCCGCCCGACGCATAGCTCGACACCCGCAGCCCTCGCCTGGCAGCTTTCGGCTCGACCGAGTGCCGAGATCCACCGCCCGAGCACCTTGACGTGCCGAGGGCCGCGCATCCAAGCCCAGAGCCGACGACTGCGCCCTCGTCCGCGAGTCCGACTCGCGCACGGATCTCGACGCGCTCCGACTCTCCGACGGCACGGGCCCGCTCTCCATCGACGACAGGCTGGTTCGGCGACCCGGCTCGGCCCCACGCAGGGATCGAGCCGATCGCCGATCCCGCTAGGCCGGACGAACCACGACGTGACGAAGTGGTTCGACGCCGTCGGAATCGCTCACGAGTCCGGCGTCCGCGACGGCGTCGTGCACGACCTTCCGCTCGAACGGGTTCATCGGTTCGAGCGCGACCGGTTCGCCGGTCTCCTTCGCCCGGGCGATCGCCGCGTCCGCCACCTTGGTCAGCTCCACCCGTCTCGCGGCACGGAAACCCGCGACGTCCAGCATCAACCGGCTCCGCTCGCCCGTCTTCGCCTGGACGGCCAGCCGGGTGAGCTCTTGAAGAGCATCGAGAACCTCACCGTCCTTGCCCGCCAGCCGACGCAACGCGCGCTCCGAACCGCCGTCGGCCACGACCGCCACGGCCGCTCGACCGTGCTCGACGTCGATGTCGATGTCACCGTCGAGATCTGCGATGTCGAGGAGCTCCTCGAGGTAGTCGGCCGCGATCTCGCCCTCCTCCTCGAGGCGACGGGTCGCCGGGACCTCGACCGGCGGGCCTTCCTGCTCAGCGGGTGATGCCATTGTTCTGTCCTCCTGGCACGGCACGTGACCTGGTGGTCCGCGCTACTTCTTCGGCTTGGTGGGCGCCGGTGGCTCCGGCTCGTCGTCGTCCGAGTCCGATGAGCTGCCCGATGCCTCACTGTCGGGGAGCGCACCATCGCTCGTCGTTCGCTTCTTCTGCCGGTCCTTGCGCTTGGGCTGCACGCGCTGGCCGCGCGCCGGCTCCTCGATGGCCGGCAGCTCCGGGCCTGCAGCGATCTGACCCTGAGTCTTGCCCTTGCGCGCCTGGCGCTCCTTGAGCAGCCTCTCCGCCTCTGAACCGGGTGCCGGCATGCGACGGATCGTGTAGAACTGCTGGCCCATCGACCAGATGTTCGTCGTCGTCCAGTAGATCAGGACACCGATCGGGAAGTTGACCCCGGAGAAGGCGAACACCAACGGGAGGATGTACAGGAGCATCTTCTGCTGCTGGGCCATCGGGCCCTGAAGCGCGGACGCCGGCATGTTCTTCATCGTCAGCTGGCGCTGCGTCGTGAACGTCGTCACCGACATCGCGACGATGAGCAGGATCGTCACGAACCTGACGTTCCCGGCGACGGACACCACGTGCCCCACCGGACCCGAGACCGCGTCGGCGGCCTTGACGAAGGTCGAGGACAGCGGTGCGCCGAACAGCGTCGCCTTCTCCGCCTGCGACGCGAGGTCCTTGGTCATCACACCGATCGGTGCCTGTTGGCCCGACGCGATGTTCTGCAGACTGTTCAGCACGCGGAAGAGCGCGAAGAAGATCGGGGACTGCGCGAGGATCGGTAGGCACGACGCCAGCGGGTTGGTGTTGTGCTTCTTGTAGAGCTCCATCGTCTCGCGGCTCATCGCCTCGCGCGACGCCGGATCGGACTTCCCCTTGTACTTCTTCTGGATCGCCTGCATCTCGGGTGCGAGGAGCTGCATTCCCCGCGAGGCCCGGATCTGCCGCACGAACAGCGGGATCAGCATGACCCGGATCACCACCACGAGCCCGACGATCGACAGGGCCCATGCCGTACCCGAGGCCGGGTTCAGACCGAGCAGCCGGAAGAGCGCATGGAACTGCACCATGATCCATGCGACCACCCATTCGATGGGGTAGAGGATCTTGAACAGGTCCATCAACTAGCTCCCTCAGGTCGGTCCGGCCCACGGCTGTCTGCCGTGTCCGTCAGGCGGCCGGCAACACACGCACGCGCGCCGTTCGATCTCATGACACCTCTGCGCGACCCGCAGTCCGGGGTCCCCGCGGCACAGTCTCAACCATGTGACCGCCTTCCGGGCAATCCGCCGGGGACGACAACCGCGCAACGCCCCCCGCGGCCCCGTGCACGTGGTGGCGCGGCACCCTCTCGGGCACGTCGTCGACGCCTCCAGCGCTCCAGGGGTTGCACCGCAGAAGACGCCACGCTGCCAAGCCGACCCCACGGAACACGCCGTGCCGTTGAACCGCGATCACCGCGTACTGCGAGCACGACGGGTAGTACCGGCAGGTCGGTGGCGTCATCGGCGAGATGTACCGCTGATATCCCCGCAGCAGGAGGACGACGAGCCGTCCCGGCACGGCCACAACGGCACGCGCCACCGCACGCGCACGGGCTCGACCCCGTCGGGACGTCACCGTGAGCTCCTGCGTCGACCGGCGCTGCGCATCGCGGCCAGGAGGTCGCCTTCGAGCTCGGCGAATGTGCGCCCGGCGCTCGGCGGAAGCGCACGAACGACCATCCCTACCTCGCGCGGCATCTCCGTCAGGTGCCCCTGAACAGCGGATCGCAATCGTCGCTTCACGCGATTGCGCGTCACCGCATCCCCCACGGCCTTGGACACGACGAAACCGACCACCGGACCAGGTCCGGGGTCGGTTCGCGTGATCATGTGCACGACGAGGCTCTGGCGGCCCGCGCGAGCCCCGGTCCGCACCGTCTGCTGAAAGTCAGCCGACCGACGCATCCGGTGCTGGACGGGGAGCACCGAGAGAGTCAGGCCGAGAGTTCCTCGCGGCCCTTGCGCCGACGAGCGGCAAGGATCGCGCGGCCGGCACGGGTCCGCATACGCAGGCGGAAGCCATGGGTCTTGGCCCGGCGCCGGTTGTTCGGCTGAAAGGTCCGCTTGCTCACGAGTGTCTCCAACTACGTCGGGGAAGTAGCACCTATCCGTACGGTCAGGTGCCAGGTCAGGTGGCCCTGGACGTCGGCCTCACCTGTGGCTGCACGCGTCGTGCGGGCAGTGACACGGTAGCTGCGGCGTCCGAGGACGCGCGCTGAAGACGGCGCAGAAGGGCCTCTCAACATTACGCTCGCCCGCTCCTGACGGTCAAACGCGCCGATCGGACGAGGTCGATCGGGGTACCGACCCCGCCGCTCGACCCGCCTCGGACGACGGGTGCGGTCACCCGGATGCGTCACCCGGTCGGTGGCTGCCGTCCCCACGCCGGCCCGGACTACTCTCGCGCCTTGACGAGAGTTGTCCACAGATCTGACCGCCAAAACCTCTCCGGCACCCGTCCCACCACACAGGTTGTGGATAAAGGTGTGGATTACCGGTGTGCGTGCGAGACTGCAGCCTGACGAACGATCAGGGCGGCGAGGTTCACAGTGTCTCAACAGGACGACCAGATCCCGGCGATCTGGGACAGAGCAGTCCGCGAGCTTCAGGACAGTCCCGACATCACGCCTCGCCAGCTCGCCTTCGTGAAGCTTGCCGTCCCGTTGGGTCTCCTCGACGGAACGATGCTGCTCGCCGTCGGGAACGATCTGACGAAGGAGTACCTCGAGACCCGCGCCCGGGTCGAGATCACCTCTGCTCTCACCGAGGTGCTCGGTCGTGAAGCGCGGTTCGCGATCACGATCGACCCCGACGTCGCGCCCGTCCAGACGACCGACCACACGTCTCGACCGCCTCTCACCCATGGCGACACCCCCAGCACACGGACTGCCGAGACCCACGAGCGAAGCTCGTCGACCGGTTCGAACCGCGGCAACCCCGACGGGTCGGGGTACCCGAGCCGCGACCACTTCCCGGAGGAACGCCCTCGCTCGCCGTTCTCGACCCAACCCGTGAGCGGCCGGCGGCCCGCCGCGGAGCCCGCGCGCCTCAACAAGAAGTACTTGTTCGAGACCTTCGTCATCGGGTCCTCCAACCGATTCGCGCACGCGGCTGCGGTCGCGGTCGCCGAAGCGCCGGCCAAGGCCTACAACCCGCTCTTCATCTACGGCGACTCCGGTCTGGGCAAGACCCACCTGCTCCACGCGATCGGGCACTACGCCCAGAACCTCTATCCGAGCGTGCGGGTCAGGTACGTCAACTCCGAAGAATTCACGAACGACTTCATCAACTCGATCAGGGACGAGAAGGCAGGCGCGTTCCAGCGTCGGTACCGCGACGTCGACGTCCTTCTGATCGACGACATCCAGTTCCTGCAGGGCAAGGAGCAGACGATGGAGGAGTTCTTCCATACGTTCAACACCTTGCACAACGCGAACAAGCAGGTCGTGATCACCTCCGACCTTCCTCCGAAGCAGCTCAACGGCTTCGAGGACCGCATGCGCTCGCGATTCGAGTGGGGACTCATCACCGACGTCCAGCCCCCGGACCTCGAGACGCGCATCGCCATCCTGCGGAAGAAGGCCGGCAGCGAGAACCTCCAGGCTCCCGACGACGTCCTCGAGTACATCGCCTCCAAGATCTCGACGAACATCCGGGAGCTCGAGGGTGCCCTCATCCGGGTGACCGCCTTCGCCAACCTCAATCGGCAGCACGTCGACCTCTCACTCGCGGAGATCGTCCTGCGTGACCTGATCACCGACGACAACGCTGCGGAGATCACAGCGACGACCGTGATCGGGCAGACCGCGGCCTACTTCGGGCTGACGATCGAGGATCTGTGCGGCTCGTCCCGATCTCGTGTCCTCGTCACCGCACGCCAGATCGCGATGTACCTGTGCCGCGAGCTGACCGACCTCTCGCTCCCGAAGATCGGCCAGGCCTTCGGCGGACGCGACCACACGACCGTGATGCACGCGAATCGCAAGATCCGCGAGCTCATGGCTGAGCGCCGCTCGGTCTACAACCAGGTCTCCGAGCTCACGAACCGGATCAAGCAGCAGCAGCGCGGCTGAACCTGCGGGACCGAACGCGACGTCACCGGTCGACGACGTTCAACGCGAACCTGAGAGATCGATGGGACGACTGTTCACACCTGTGGGTAAGTCTGTGGACAACGGTGGACAACTACCCCTGAACATGTGGACACCAATCCCTGCTCCGGTGGGTGACCGTGCACTGGGCTGGGGTCCTCCACCCCCGCCCACAACCGGACCGCTCCGCCGTCCCCGCGTCGTGCACACCCCGGTCTAGCGTCTGACCTGCGACATCAGCCTCACTCCACAGAACGCACACCTGCTACGACGATGACGAACTTTCTTCTCCTCAGAGATCCACAACACCGTCATGAGGGCCCCTGCGACCGGGATCGGACACTCGACGGGATCGGTACCGATGCTTCCGTCACTCGCGTAGTCTTCGCTGCAGCCCGTGACGTGCCGTCACCGTCCGGCGTCGAAGAAGGGGTGCGTGATGAAGTTCCGCGTCGAGCGTGATGTCCTGGCCGACGCCGTCACCTGGACCGCGCGAACGTTGCCGACCCGCCCTCCCGTCCCGGTTCTCGCCGGTGTCCGTGTCGAGGCCGACGCTGCCGGCACGCTTCACCTGTCCAGCTTCGACTACGAGGTGTCGGCGAGGTCGGAGATCCCTGCCGAGGTGTCCGAACCCGGAGTCGTCCTCGTCTCCGGCCGACTCCTCGCCGAGATCTCGCGCTCGTTGCCGGCCAAGCCGGTCGACGTCGTTCTCGACGGCTCCAAGGTGACGGTGACCTGCGGTGCGAGTCGATTCACCCTGCTGACGATGCCCGTCGACGAGTACCCGGCCCTCCCGGCCATGCCGTCGATCAGCGGAACGGTCGACGGGGACGAGCTCACCCAGGCCGTCGCACAGGTGACCGTTGCCGCCAGCCGAGACGACACGTTGCCGCTTCTCACCGGCGTCCGCATGGAGATCGAGGGCGAGAAGATCACGCTGCTCGCGACGGACCGCTACCGGCTGGCGCTGCGCGAGCTCTCCTGGCGGCCGGCGACACCCGACATGTCCGCCGTGGCACTCGTGCGTGCCCGCACGCTCTCCGACGTCTCCAAGTCCCTCGGTGGGTCACAGACGGTGAACATCGCGCTGGCGACCGGCACCGGCGTCGATCTCATCGGCTTCGAGGCCGGCGGCCGGCACACGACCTCGCTCCTCGTGGACGGGGACTACCCCGCGGTCCGTCGACTCTTCCCGGACGAGACCCCGATCCACGCGGTGGTGTCGACCCATGCCCTCGCCGAAGCCGCCAAACGGGTTGCCCTCGTCGCCGAGCGGAACACGCCGATCCGGCTCAGCTTCACCCAGGGACAGGTCGTCCTCGACGCCGGTCAGGGTGACGACGCGCAGGCGTCCGAGGCGCTCGAGTCGGTCCTGATCGGGGAGGACATCTCCGTCGCGTTCAACCCGCAGTTCCTGCAGGACGGACTCAGCGCCCTGACGACGGCCTTCGTTCGCCTGTCGTTCACCCACCCGAACAAGCCGGTCGAGTTCACCGGGCAGGAGACCCTCGACGGCGAGGACGACCCCGAGTACCGATACCTGCTGGTTCCCATCCGCTTCGCCAGCTGAACGCCGACCCCCGCGCTCGAAGAAGGGACGACCATGCACATCGGACTGGTGGGTCTGGGCAAGATGGGCGCGAACATGCGCACCCGGCTGCGCAACGCAGGCATCGACGTGACCGGCTACGACAACAACCCCGACGTCAGCGACGTCCCGTCTCTCGCGGCACTGGTCGACGCACTCCCGGCCGGGCGTCGAGTGGTGTGGGTGATGGTTCCTGCCGGCGAGATCACTCGCGCGGTGATCTCCGAGCTCGGTGATCTGCTCCGTGAGGGCGACATCGTCGTCGATGGCGGCAACTCGCACTTCGGCGACGACGCGCTGCACGCCGCAGAGCTCGCCACGAAGCACATCGGCTACGTCGATGCCGGTGTCTCCGGTGGTGTCTGGGGCCTGGCGAACGGTTACGGGCTGATGGTCGGTGGTGCGGAGAGCGACGTCGCCGCCGTCATGCCGGTGTTCGACGCGCTACGCCCGGAAGGTCCCCGGGACGAGGGCTTCGTGCACGCGGGAGCCGTCGGCGCCGGTCACTACGCGAAGATGGTGCACAACGGCATCGAGTACGGGCTGATGCAGGCGTACGCGGAGGGCTTCGAGCTCCTGGACGCCAAGGACATCGTCACGAACGTACCCGGCACCCTCAAGGCGTGGACGCGTGGGACGGTCGTGCGTTCCTGGCTCCTCGAGCTCCTCGTCAAGGCGCTCGAGGAGGACCCGCAGCTGTCCGACATCGAGGACTGGGTCGACGACTCGGGTGAGGGTCGCTGGACCGTCGACGAGGCGATCGACGCCGCCGTCCCGCTGCCCGTGATCTCGGCAGCACTCTTCGCGCGGTTCGCGTCCCGCCAGGGTGCGTCGCCGGCGATGAAGGCCGTCGCTGCCCTGCGCCAGCAGTTCGGCGGGCACGCGGTCAAGCCGGCCTCGCCGCAGGGCTGACGACCGGTCCCCGAGACTGCGGTGTACGTCTCCCATCTCTCGCTGACCGACTTCCGCTCGTATCGGGCCGTCGAGCTACCACTCGAGCCCGGAGTGACCGCACTGGTCGGTCCGAACGGCCAGGGCAAGACGAACCTCGTCGAAGCGGTCGGATACGTGGCGACCCTGGGAAGTCACCGGGTCCCGACCGACGCCGCCCTCGTCCGGGCCGGCTGCGCACGCGCTGTCGTCCGAGCGAAGGTGGTGCGGGGCGACCGGACCCGCCTTGCCGAGATCGAGATCACGTCGGGCAAGGCGAACCGGGCCCGCATCAACGGGTCGCCGCTTCCCCGCGTGCGCGACGTGGTCGGCCTGCTGCGAACCGTGCTGTTCGCCCCGGAGGACCTCGGTCTGGTCAAGGGAGATCCGGACGGGCGGCGGAGGTTCCTCGACGAGCTCGCGGTGCTGGTGACGCCGCGCATGTCGGGGGTGATCGCGGACTACGAGCGGATCGTCCGGCAGCGCAGCGCCCTCCTCAAGTCGGCCGCCGCGGCCTCCCGCGGCGGGATGGACCTGCGCACGCTGGACGTCTGGGACGCCAAGCTCGCCCGATCGGGGGCGGAGATCCTGGCGATGCGGACCGCCCTCGTCCACGCGCTGCACCCGTACGTCGCACACGCCTACGAGCAGGTGAGCTCGGGCCAGGGAGTCGCCGAGATCGCCTATCGCTCGTCTCTCGACGCCTCGATCGGAGATCCGGGAGATGATCGTGCCGACGCCGGGACCGGTGAGACCGTTCCACGTGGAGCTGTCACCACCGAGCTGATGGAGGCGCAGCTCATGGACGCGATGGGTCGTCTTCGTTCGCGCGAGATAGAGAGAGGGGTCTGTCTCGTCGGACCGCACCGTGACGACCTCACCCTCACGCTCGGCGGTCTCCCGGCCAAGGGGTACGCGAGTCATGGTGAGTCGTGGTCGCTCGCCCTCGCGCTGAAGCTGGCGTCCTATCGCCTCCTCACGGACGGGGTGACGCAGCCCGGCGCAGAGCAGGCGGACGGCACGCCGGCCGCGGCCGACAGACAGACGTCCCATGACCTGTGGATCGCGGATCTCGGAGACGACGGCGAACCCGTCCTGATCCTCGATGACGTCTTCGCCGAGCTCGACGTCCGGCGGCGCGACCGGCTGGCCGAGCTCGTCGCGCCTGCGCGTCAGGTGCTCATCACCGCCGCCGTCGCCGAGGACGTCCCGGAGCGGCTCGACGGAGCGCGTGTCGACGTGATGGACGGTGCGGTCACCCGTGTCCGGTGAGCGCCGGCACCGTCAGGACGACCCGTCGGAGGACTCTGCCACCGATGCGGTCTCACCGGCCCAGGTCGAGGACGGCATCCCGGTCGGCGAGCTGATCGAGCTCACCCCACCGGCGGAGGTGGCCCACGCGGCGCTCAACCGGGCCCGAGCAGCGGCCGAAGCGCGAGGTATCCGGCCTGGTCAGGAGGTCCGGCGGCGGTCGCCGCTCGATCCGCCGCGTGGCTCGCCGGGCCGTGACGGACGCGACCCGCGGCTCGTCGGCGACAGCCTGGCGTCCCTCCTGCGGGACAGAGGATGGGTCCAGGAGGTCTCGGTCGGCGGGGTGATCGGCCGGTGGCGCGAGGTGGTCGGTGAGGAGATCGCGGACCACTGCACCCCG
The DNA here is from genome assembly GCA_021778635.1 of Actinomycetes bacterium. Classification (GTDB taxonomy): domain Bacteria; phylum Actinomycetota; class Actinomycetes; order Actinomycetales; family Cellulomonadaceae; genus JAJDFX01. The sequence goes on along the minus strand of JAJYCD010000001.1, from coordinate 83,909 downwards.
GAGAGCTTCGAGGGCGGAGTCCTGCTCGTCCGGACGGACTCGACGGCATGGGCCGCGAACCTGCGGGTGCTCACGTCGCAGCTCCTCCGGCGGTTGGCGGACGACGTCGGCGAGGGAGTCGTCCGGGAGGTGTCGGTGGTTGGCCCGGCCGGTCCGGGATTCTCCCGCGGGCGCCGCACCGTTCGAGGTCGGGGGCCCCGCGACACCTACGGGTGACCGCCCGGAGAGGGACGCGTCATCCCGGGCCATCGAGACCGTCCGAGACGTTCCGACAGGTAGACTGTGAAGGTCTTTCGCGGCGCGCTGGCGCCAAGAATTCCGGCGTGCTGGGGTGATCCGTCCTGACGGAGCCCTTCCGAGCGTGTGCGAGAACTTGAGGAGTACCACCACCCGTGGCAGAACAGAGCTCCACCACCGGCCTTCCCGACGATGGTGGATATGACGCCAGCGCCATCACCGTCCTCGAAGGCCTCGAAGCCGTCCGCAAGAGGCCGGGCATGTACATCGGCTCCACGGGCGAGCGGGGCCTCCATCACCTGGTCTACGAGGTCGTGGACAACTCGGTCGACGAGGCGCTGGCGGGGTACTGCGACCACATCGAGGTCACCCTCCGCGCGGACGGTGGCGTGCGCGTCGTCGACAACGGGCGTGGCATCCCGGTCGGCATCGTCGCGAGCGAGGGCAAGCCGGCCGTCGAGGTCGTCCTGACGGTCCTCCACGCCGGCGGGAAGTTCGGTGGTACCGGCTACGCGGTCTCCGGGGGTCTGCACGGCGTGGGCGTCTCGGTCGTCAACGCGCTGTCGACCACTCTGGACGTCGAGGTCCGCCTCGACGGCAGCGTCTGGCGGCAGTCCTACCGCGACGGCGTACCGCAGGCCCCGCTCTCTCGCGACGAGGCTGCCGAGGGCACGGGGACCACCGTCACCTTCTGGCCCAACGGCGACATCTTCGAGACGACCGACTTCGACTTCGAGACCCTGCGCGCGCGGTTCCAGCAGATGGCCTTCCTCAACAAGGGCCTGCAGATCAGCCTGACGGACGAGCGCCCGGAGCACATCGGCACCGAGGACGAGGTCACCGGAGAGGACGACGCGAGCGCGGACGGCTCCGACGGCCGCGCGCCGTCGAACGCCCACACGGTGACCTACCGGTACGACGGCGGTCTGGTCGACTACGTGAAGCACCTCAACTCGTCCAAGAAGGTCGACGTGGTGCACCCCGAGATCATCGACTTCGAGGCCGAGGATCTCGAGCGTCGGATCTCGGTCGAGATCGCCCTGCAGTGGACGACGGCCTACTCCGAGTCCGTGCACACCTACGCGAACACGATCAGCACCACCGAGGGCGGGACGCACGAAGAGGGTTTCCGCGCCGCGATGACGTCGCTGGTCAACAGGTACGCGCGCGAGAAGAACATCCTCAAGGAGAAGGAGGACAACCTCACGGGTGACGACATCCGCGAGGGGTTGACCGCCGTCCTGTCGATCAAGCTCGGCGAGCCGCAGTTCGAGGGCCAGACGAAGACCAAGCTCGGGAACACCGAGGCGAAGACCTTCGTCCAGCGGGTCGTCAACGACCAGCTCGGCAACTGGCTCGAGTCCCACCCCACCGAGGCACGCGACGTCATCCGCAAGTCCATCCAGGCGGCGAGCGCGCGGATGGCGGCCCGCAAGGCCCGAGAGGCGACCCGGCGCAAGGGGCTGCTCGAGTCCGGCGGCATGCCGGGCAAGCTCAAGGACTGCCAGTCCAACCGCCCCGAGGAGTGCGAGGTCTTCATCGTCGAGGGTGACTCGGCCGGCGGCTCGGCGGTTCGCGGGCGCAACCCGCGCACCCAGGCGATCCTGCCCATCCGCGGGAAGATCCTCAACGTCGAACGCGCACGACTGGACCGGGCCCTGGGCAACCAGGAGGTGCAGGCGCTGATCACGGCGTTCGGGACCGGGATCGGCGAGGACTTCGACATCAACAAGCTGCGGTACCACAAGATCGTCCTGATGGCCGATGCCGACGTCGACGGCCAGCACATCAGGACGCTCCTCCTGACACTGCTGTTCCGCTACATGCGACCGCTCATCCAGGGCGGGTTCGTCTTCCTGGCCCAGCCGCCGCTGTACCGGATCAAGTGGTCCAACGCCGACCACGACTACGTGTACTCGGACCGCGAACGTGACGCGTACCTGGTCGCCGGGCAGGCCTCCGGGAAGCGGATCCCCAAGGAGAACGCGATCCAGCGCTACAAGGGCCTCGGCGAGATGGACTACTCGGAGCTCTGGGAGACCACGATGTCGCCCGAGCACCGGACGCTGCTGCAGGTCACGCTGGACGACGCCGCCGCGGCGGACGACACCTTCTCGACCCTCATGGGCGAGGACGTGGAGTCCCGTCGCACGTTCATCCAGCGCAACGCCAAGGATGTGCGGTTCCTGGACATCTGAGCGCACGGCCCACCGAGGCCGTCCGTCGTACCAGGCACCGTCAGAACCACGCGAGACGAGGTAGACCGTGAGCGAGCAGACCCCACCCGAGGATCCTCAGGATCCGAGCATCGACATCGGGAGTGCGACCGAGATCGTGCTGACCGAGCACGGTCGGATCGAGCAGATCGACCTGCAGGTCGAGATGCAGCGCTCCTACCTCGACTACGCGATGTCGGTGATCATCGGCCGCGCGCTGCCGGACGTCCGCGACGGCCTCAAGCCCGTGCACCGTCGTGTGCTCTACGCGATGTACGACGGCGGCTACCGTCCCGACCGGGCGTTCTCGAAGTGCAGCCGCGTCGTCGGCGACGTCATGGGGAAGTTCCACCCGCACGGTGACAGCGCGATCTACGACGCCCTCGTGCGACTGGTCCAGGACTGGTCGATGCGCTACCCGCTCGTCGCCGGTCAGGGCAACTTCGGGTCACCGGGCAACGACCCCGCGGCCGCGCCGCGGTACACCGAGTGCAAGATGGCGCCGCTGTCCATGGAGATGGTTCGCGACATCGACGAGGAGACCGTCGATTTCCAGGACAACTACGACGGGCGCACGCAGGAGCCCGTCGTCCTGCCGGCCCGGTTCCCGAACCTGCTGGTCAACGGCTCGGCAGGGATTGCCGTCGGGATGGCGACGAACATCCCGCCGCACAACATGCGCGAGGTCGCCGACGGCGTCCACTGGTACCTCGAGCACCCGGAGGCCTCGCACCAGGAGCTGCTCGAGGCTCTGATGCAGCGCATCAAGGGTCCGGACTTCCCGACCGGCGCGCAGATCCTCGGCCATCGCGGCATCGAGGATGCGTATCGGACCGGGCGTGGATCGATCACGATGCGCGCGGTCGTCACGGTCGAGGAGATCCAGAACCGGATCTGCCTCGTCATCACCGAGCTCCCGTACCAGGTCAACCCGGACAACCTCGCGCAGAAGATCGCCGACCTCGTCCGGGAGGGACGCCTGCAGGGCATCGCGGACATCCGCGACGAGACGTCGGGCCGTACCGGCCAGCGCCTGGTGATCGTGCTCAAGCGCGACGCGGTCGCCAAGGTCGTGCTCAACAACCTGTACAAGCACACCCAGATGCAGGACACCTTCGGGGCGAACATGCTCGCCCTCGTCGACGGGGTGCCCCGCACGATGTCGATCGACGCGTTCATCCGGCACTGGGTCACGCACCAGATGGACGTGATCGTCCGCCGCACGCGGTTCCGGCTGCGCAAGGCCGAGGAGCGCGCCCACATCCTGACGGGCTACCTCAAGGCGCTCGACGCCCTGGACGAGGTCATCCGGACGATCCGCTCCTCGGCGACGGTCGACGACGCCCGCTCGGGCCTCATGGAGCTGCTCGAGGTCGACGAGGTCCAGGCCAACGCGATCCTCTCGATGCAGCTGCGTGCCCTCGCGGCGATGGAGCGGCAGAAGATCGTCGACGAGTACGACGGTCTGATGGCGAAGATCACGGACTACCGCGAGATCCTCGAGTCGCCGGAGCGCCAACGGGACATCGTGGGCGGCGAGCTCGACGAGATCGTGGCGAAGAACGGCGACGAGCGCCGGACGACGATCATGCCGTTCGACGGTGAGGTCTCGATGGAGGACCTCATCGCCGAGGAGGAGGTCGTCGTCACGATCACCCGCGGCGGCTACGCGAAGCGGACCCGGAGCGACAACTACCGGGCGCAGCGCCGTGGCGGCAAGGGTGTCCGCGGGGCGCAGCTCCGCGAGGACGACATCGTCGACCACTTCTTCGTGACGACCACCCACCACTGGCTGCTGTTCTTCACCAACCTCGGGCGCGTCTACCGGGCGAAGGCCTATGAGCTCCCCGAGGGAGGACGGGACGCCAAGGGGCAGCACGTCGCGAACCTGCTGGCGTTCCTCCCCGGCGAGCAGATCGCCCAGGTGCTGGACCTGCGCGACTACGACCAGGCCGAGTACCTGGTCCTCGCGACGCGCGGCGGGCTCGTCAAGAAGACCCGACTGACCGAGTACGACTCGAACCGGAGCGGTGGCGTCATCGCGATCAACCTTCGCGAGGACGAGGACGGCAACCCGGACGAGCTCGTCGCGGCCCGCCTCGTCGACTCGACCGACGATCTCATCCTCGTCTCGCGCAAGGGCCAGTCGATCCGGTTCACCGCAGACGACGACGCGATGCGCCCGCTCGGGCGCGCGACCTCCGGGGTCACCGGCATGAAGTTCCGGCCCGGTGACCGACTGCTGTCGATGGACGTGGTGCAGGACGGCGCGCAGCTGTTCGTCGTGACCGAGGGCGGGTTCGCCAAGCGGACCGACATCTCGGAGTACCGCGTGCAGGGTCGTGGAGGACTCGGCATCAAGGTCGCGAACCTCGTCGAGGCGCGCGGCGACCTCGTCGGCGCCCTCATCACCGAGGAGGACGACGAGGTCATGGTCATCATGGAGCGTGGCAAGATCGTGCGGTCGGCGGTCGCCGAGGTGCACCTGACGGGCCGCAACACGCAGGGTGTGACGTTCGCGAAGCCCGACTCCGGGGACCGGATCATCGCCATCGCGCGCAACATCGAACGCCATCTCGGCGAAGATGCGGTTACCGTTGACGAGGAAAGTGCGCCGATCGAGGCGGAGATCGTGGCCGACGGACCCGCGTCGACCACGGAGGTTGCGCCCGAGCAGAACCGCGAGGAGAGCGAATGAGCAGCGACGAGACCGCGCCCCGGTCGTTCCCTCCGCGCCAGGGCGGGACGCGACCGGGTACGACGGGGACGGCGACGTCCGGCGCGAGCGTGCCGACGTTCATGCCTCCGCGGGCGTCGACGGCACCCGCTCCGGGCACCGCGACCCCACCGGCTCCCGCCTCGTCGACCACCCCGGTCCCGGGCGCCGGCGGTTGGCCGAGCGCGCCGCGCGACGGCGTGCACGACACCGGTGACGTGCCGGTCGGGGAGATCCGCCACACCAGCTCGCACACCGGCGAAGGGCCCCGACCTGCGGTCAAGGTCGCCTCGGATGCGGGCGCGCCGCGCCGGGTGCGCCTCGCGGTGTCTCGGGTCGACCCCTGGTCGGTCATGAAGCTGTCGTTCCTGCTGTCCGTCGCGGTCGGCATCATGATCGTGGTCGCCGCTGCGGTCGTCTGGTTGACCCTCGACGGGATGCACGTCTTCACCAAGGTCGACTCGCTCGTGCGGGAGGTCGTCGGTACCGAGACCAAGATCGACATCCTGCAGTACGTCAAGTTCAGCCGCATCGTCTCGGCCGCCTCGTTGATCGCGATCGTGGACGTCTTCCTCATGACGGCGCTCGCGACGATCGGGGCGTTCCTGTACAACATCGTCGCTGCGCTCGTCGGCGGCATCCACCTCACCATGACGGACGAGTGACCGCTGCTCGACCGAGCGCTCACCTCCGCGCCGACCCGTTTGGGAACGGCACCCGCGCTGGGGTAGTCTCATCCGGCGCGCCGGGTTCACCGTGCGCGAATCGGGCCTATAGCTCAGACGGTTAGAGCGCTTCCCTGATAAGGAAGAGGTCACAGGTTCAAGTCCTGTTAGGCCCACTCCCGACCTGTTGGGGGACCGATGAAGAAGGTACTGATCCTGCTGGCACTGGCCGGCGCGGGCTACCTCGTGTGGAAGCGGTACGCCGACGAGGCCGACAGTCGCGATCTGTGGGCCGAGGTCACCGACACCTTCGAGTAGGCCCTTCCCCACCGGGTCGACGGCGGCAGGATGCCGCCCCCGGGGCCATGGCGCAATTGGTAGCGCACCTGCTTTGCAAGCAGGGGGTTAGGGGTTCGAGTCCCCTTGGCTCCACTCAGAACGACCGACGACTCAGCTCGAAGACGAGCTCGCGGCCGTCCCTCTCGTCCCACTGCTCCCCCACCGGCACGAATCCGAATCCCGCGATGGTCGCGAGGGACGCCTCGTTGGTCGGGCTGATCGAGGCGCGCACCGTCGTCACCGCCGGTGCGTTCCGCGCCTCGTCGATCAGAGCCCGGAGCATCGCGCGGGCGTAGCCACGACGACGCAGCCGAGGGTCGACCGAATAGCCGACCTCGACCATGCCGTGGTCGTCCGGCGGCCCGTGGAAGCCCGCGTGGCCGACCACCTCCCCCGTGCGCTCATCGACGCCCGCGCGTACGAGCCATGGTCGGCTCGAGGGGTCGGCGGTCATCTGGTCGAGGCGGAGCTGCCACAGCCAGTGCATCGACGTCGACGCGAAGTACTCTGTGAGAGCGATGCCGGCCAGGCGCCGGGCTCGAGCGAGGTCGCCGCCCAGCAGCGCGATGAGTACCTCGGCAGAGAGCGGCACCAGGCGGACGACCGGTACGTCACGGCGTGAGGTGCGAGGTTCGAACACCCCGCCATGGTGAGGCGACGGGACGCGGTTGTCGACCTGCTGCACCGGCACGTGGTGACGCGTGGGACGGGTGCAGGAGCAGCACCGGGATGCGTCGGGACTTTGTGACGAAACGTTCCGAGTGTCCGAAATGACCGGAAAATCAGCACGAAGAATGGCGACACGACTTTTGGGGAGAATCTTCTCCAAATCGGACAGAAGGGCGCGTAGGTCCCTTTTCTCCTGCTACGTCACACCCCATAGTGGCTCGAGAGACAAAGAGTCATGGGAGGCTACCGATGTCCGCGGTGAAGCAGAGCGACCGACTCGGCTCCGTGCCGACGCCGCGCGGGCGTGCGGCCGGCGAGGTCGCGCCGGAGGTGCGCGAGACCACTCGCCAGCCGACCCTGCCGACCCAGCTCTCAGCTCCGGCGGTCGAGAGCCTCGAGACGCAGACCCCGCCGGCCGCTCCGAGCGAGCCGGGTTCCGTCGGTCCCCTCGCCCCGGCGCCGTCCCCCCGACGGCTCACCCGGCCGCGGCAGATCCTGCGGATCGTGGCGATCGGCACCGTGGCCGTCGTCCTGGTCGGCGCGGTGCTGCTCAGCCGCGCCGACGCCGAGGCGCGATCCGCCCAGGTGGCCCGCGCACAGGCTCAGGCGGCTGCGCTCGACGCGATCCGGGTCAGCAACCACGTGTGGCAGGTGCGCGGGGCGACGTTGACCGCGGAAGCTGCTGGACGCACGATCGCCGCGGCGGAGGCAGACCTCGCGGCGACGCCGCAGGCGGGAGACGCGCCCAGGGCGGCGCTGCAGGCCGCCGTCGTGGCGCTCCGTACGGCACTCGTCGCACCCGGTTCCGCGACCGACGCGACGGCACTGACGGCCGCGGTCGCGGGCGTCGCGGCACCGCAGCAGGCCGCCGTTGCGGCCCAGACGGCCTGGCAGGTCGCCGAGAACGCCCGTGTCGCGGCGAAGGCCGCGGCCGACCAGGCGGCGGCTCAAGCGGCCGCCGACCAGGCGGCGGCTCAGGCCGCGGCGGCGAAGGCCGCGGCGACGCGGACCACCCGGACCGCGACGTCCTCGAGCGGCAGCACAGCCCCCGCCGCCCCCGCGGCAACCACCGCGGGTGTCGAGTACAGCGCCGGCACGATCGGGGCGGCGCTCAACGCGTTCCGCGCGTCGCGAGGGCTCCCACCGATGGCGATCGTCAGGTCCGCCGCCCGTGTCCAGCACGCCGGGGAGATGGCGGCGTCGAACAGCATCTGGCACAGCAGCGTGCGAACCATGTGGGAGATCGTCGGGCGGGTGATGCCGGTGAGCGCGACCGCCATGATCGACGCCTACGCCAATTCCCCGTCGCACCTGGCTGTCATGGTCGGGAACTTCTCGACCGCGTACATCGGTGCGGTCACGTACAACGGAATGCTCTACACCTCGATCCAGTGCGGTTGAGCGCGACCCTCTGCCGATAGACGCGCCGAAGGACGCGGGCCACCGTGGTCCGGCCGGGTCGGCGCGCAGATCGGCTGAGGTACAGTCGCACCCATGCCGCTCTGGTTCACGCTCGCCGTGACGAAGGCAGCGGCGACCCTCAGCCGGCTCCTCGGGCGGGGTGGCGGCCACGCTCTCCCCGGGGTGATCGCCGAGCGGCTCGACCCGCGGCTCGCCGGTCGACTCGCGGCGAGCCTCCCGCACGGCGTCATCATGGTGACCGGGACCAACGGCAAGACGACGACGACCAAGCTGATCGCGTCGATCCTGGAGGCGAACGGTGAGCGAGTGCTCACCAACAGCACCGGTTCGAACCTCAAACGGGGCATCACCTCCGCGCTGATCTCGGCCGCGAGCCTGCGCGGTCGACTTGAGGCGACGGTCGGGCTGTTCGAGGTCGACGAGGCGAGCCTCCGTCGGGTCACCGGCGAGCTGAAGCCCGACCACATCGTCGTGCTCAACCTCTTCCGCGACCAGCTCGACCGCTACGGAGAGCTGGACACCACCGCAGCGCTGATCGGCGAGGGCATCGCCGCGACGACCGCGCGGCTGTACCTCAACGCGGACGACCCGCTGGTGGCGAGCCTGCACCGGTATGCGTCGAGCCCGGACCTGGTGCACTACTTCGGCGTCGACGAGCTCCCGCCGGACGCCCCGGACGTTCCGCCGACCGCGTCGGACTCCGATCGGTGCCCGGTGTGCCGGAGCAGGCTCGAGTTCAGTCGCACGTTCTACGGGCACATCGGCCACTACGCCTGCCCGACGTGCGACGTCGTCCGGCCGACGCCCGACGTCGCGGTGACCGCGGTCGACTCGGCGGACGCGACGGGGTCCCGGTTCACCGTCGCGGTGGACGGTCGGCCCACCGAGGTCGTCTTCCCGCTCGCGGGCACGTACAACATGTACAACGCTCTCGCGGCGATGAGCCTCGCGCACGGGTGCGGCGTCGCCCCCGCGGTGGCTGCGGAGACGCTGGCCGGTACGGTCGCGGCGTTCGGTCGCGTGGAGGAGCTCACGCTCGACGGGCGGAGGCTGTTCCTGCTGCTCGTGAAGAACCCGGTCGGGCTCACGCAGGTGCTCGAGACCTTCGTGAGCCGCGAAGCGGCACCGCACCTGTTGTTCGCCGTCAGCGACCTCGACGCCGACGGTCGTGACGTGTCGTGGCTCTGGGACGTCCCGATGGAGGCCCTGATCCCCTCCGACGCCGTCGTCCTCACCACCGGGATCCGGGGTGCCGACATGACCCTGCGCCTGCACTACGCGGGAGTCGCCTCCGAGGAGGTCGAGGACGTCCCCTCCGCCGTCGAGCGGCTCGTGCGCGAGATCCCCGTCGGCGGAACCGGGTACATCCTGCCGACCTACACGGCGATGCTCGCGATCCGCAAGCTGCTCGCCCAGCGGACGTCGATGCAGGAGGTCTGGCGGTGAGCGGGGAGATCGTCATCGCGCACCTGTACCCGCGCGAGATGAGCATCTACGGCGACCTCGGGAACGTCATCGCGCTGCGCAAGCGACTCGAGTGGCGCGGTTACGACGTCGCCGTGCGCCCGGTGGAGGTCGGGGAGCCCTTCGACCTCGACGAGGCGGACCTGGTGTTCGGTGGTGGCGGGCAGGACTCGGGCCAGCTCGTGATCGGTGCCGACCTCCTCGCGCGGGGCGAGAAGCTGCGCGAGCTCGCGGCATCGGGCACGCCGATGCTGGTCATCTGCGGGACCTACCAGCTGTTCGGTCACGGGTTCACGACGATCGGCGGGAGCGAGATCCCGGGGATCTCCGTCCTGGGAGCCCGGACCGTCGGCAGCACGGTTCGCATGATCGGCAACGTCGTCGTCGAGAGCCCGTTCGGACGGCTCGTCGGCTTCGAGAACCATTCAGGACAGACCACCCTCGACCCCGGCCAGGAACCGCTCGGCACGGTCACCAAGGGGTACGGCAACACGAGCACCGGTCATGCCGAGGGGGCGCGGAGCCTCAACGTGATCGGCACCTACCTGCACGGACCGATCCTGCCGAAGAACCCGCACCTGACCGACCACCTCATCCTCACCGCCCTGACCAGGCGGTTCGGCGTGACGGAACTCGCCCCGCTCGACGACGACGTCGAGCACCGCGCCGCCGAGGTTGCCGCGGCTCGTCCGCGGTAGGACGCCGAGGACGTCCTACCGGCGGTTCGACTGCGCGGTCAGGCGGATGGTCCGTCAGGGGAGTCGTCCGCTGCGGCGTCGGTGGCCTTCTTCGCGGCGGGGCGCCGGGTGGTGACCTTCTTGGCTACCTCACGTGCCTCCGTCACCTTGTCGGTGAGGTCCTCGCGCGCCTCGGCCACCTTCTCCGCAGCCTTCTCGGCGGCCTTCCGGCTGCGGGCCACGGTGACGCCGGCGGCCTCCCCGACGGCCTCGGCCGCGTCCCCGACGGTGTGCCGGACGTCGTCGACGACCTCCGAGAGCTCCTCGCGCGCCTCGGCTGCGCGGGCGCGGAGCGTCTCCTCGTGCTCGTCGCGTGGCTCCCACGGCTCGGCCCAGGGGTCGACGGTCGACTTCGAGCGGGTCCACGCGGCCGCAGCCGCACCGACACCGAGGATCAGCGCCACGAGCCAGAAGAGGCCGCCGCCGCGCTTCTTCCGCGAGGGCGCCGGAACCGGGGTCGCGGACGCTGCCTCCGCGGCGGCGGAGACGGCCGCCCCGGCGCGCTCGGCGGCCGCGTTCACGGCCGCGACCACCTGCGGCAGGATCTCGTCGACGAGCTTCTCGTGCGCGAGGTCGATGGCGGGCGTCGCAACCTGCGCGGCCTTCTCGACGCGCGGCGCGGCGGACTTCACACCCTCCTGCCACGCGTGCTCGAGGCGTGGCGCCAACCACTCGACCGCGGCCTCGACGCGCGGCGCCGACCACTCCTTCGCCTGCTCGGCAGCGTCGCGCGCCTGCGCGGCGGCCTCGTGGGCCGCCTCGACGGCGTGGCCCCCCGCCTCGACGAGGGTCGCAGCGACCTCGCTCGCGCGCTCCTTGAGAGCGTCGGCGTCGATCTGGTCGATGCGGGCTGAACGGCGGAGACGGTCGTACATGTCCACTCCCCTGGGTCGGCTGCTGTCCTGACTTCCCACTCTGCCACTGAACGCCGAGCGGTGCCGATGTTCCTCAGCCGACCCCGCTCGGTGGCGGCACAGGGCGGCACAGGTGGCCGTCAGCGGCCCATGGAAGAATGTCGGCATGTTCGCGACTCTGCACACCACATCCGGTGACATCCGCATCGAGCTCTACCCGAACCACGCACCCAAGACGGTCGAGAACTTCGTCGGCCTCGCCGCGGGAACCACGACGTGGAAGGACCCCGCGACCGGGGCCGAGCGTACCGACCCGCTGTACAACGGCGTGATCTTCCACCGGGTCATCAAGGACTTCATGATCCAGGGCGGCGACCCGCTCGGTCAGGGCACCGGCGGCCCTGGCTACACGTTCGACGACGAGATCCACCCGGAGCTCGCGTTCACCGAGCCGTACCTCCTCGCGATGGCCAACGCCGGCCTGCGTCGCGACCCGATCACGGGGAAGGCCGCCGGCACGAACGGTTCGCAGTTCTTCATCACGACGGTCGCCACCGCGTGGTTGACGGGCAAGCACACGATCTTCGGCAAGGTCGCCGACGACGCGAGCCGAGCGGTCGTGGATGCGATCATCGCCGTCCCGACCCGTTCCGGTGACCGGCCGGTCGACGACGTCACGATCACGTCCATCAGCGTCGAGGACTGACCTCGCGGCACCGTCCCCGGGTCCCATCCGCCAGCGTGCGGGGTGGTGCGCGCCGAGAGCCGCGCACCACCCGAGCGCCACAGAGAACGAGAGCTCCACGTGACGACGCCGATGGACCCGGGGGCGTCAGCCGTCCCCGCCCCGCCTGCCCCGGTGTGCCCGCGCCACCCCGATCGCGTCTCCTACGTCACGTGCCAGCGATGCGGACGGCCGGCGTGCCCGGAGTGCCAGCGTCCGGCCGCCGTCGGCATCCACTGCGTCGACTGCGTGCGCGAGGCGGCCCGGCGGTCCCCCGCCACCCGCACGGTGCTCGGGGGACGGGTACGCGACGGACGGCCGGTGGTGACGATCACGATCATCGGTCTGAACGTCGTCTCGTACCTTCTCCAGCTCGTCGTGCCGGGATACCAGGACGCGCTGATCTTCGCGCCGTCGGTGGGGGACGTCGAGCCGTACCGTTTCCTCACCGCGGCGTTCCTCCACGCGTCGATCCCGCACATCGCGTTCAACATGATCGCGTTGTGGTTCATCGGCCCGTACCTCGAGATCGTGCTGGGTCGATGGCGCTACGTGACGCTCTACCTCCTCGCGGCGCTCGGCGGCGACGTGATGGTGCTGCTGCTGGCCGACCCGGCCGGGGCGTCATGGCATATCGGGGTGCTGGGCGCGTCCGGGGCGATCTTCGGCCTGTTCGGCGCCGTGGTGCTCGTCGCGCGACGCCTCGGGCAGTCGGTCCGCTCGATGTTCGTGGTGATCGCTCTCAACCTGGTGATGAGCTTCACCCTCGCGGGCATCTCGTGGCAGGGGCACATCGGGGGGCTCGTCACCGGCCTGGTCCTCGGGACGGTGTTCGCCTATGCGCCCCGGTCCAGCCAGCGTCAGGTCGCTCTCGTGGCGACGGTGGCCACGGGGGTCGCGCTGGTCGTGATCATCGTGCTGCGGTACGCGGGCGTCGGTGGCTGACGGCACCCCGGCGAATTACACCGCTGTAGTTATCCACAGGGTTGTCCACTTCCTGGGGACAGAGCGTCGCGTGGGCCTGCGTCTACTGCCAGCGCGTCGTCAGGCTGAAGCCACCCAGCAGGAGGGCGAAGCCGACCACGAGGTTCCAGTTGTGGATACCGGGGATCGGGTAGCTCGTCGACGTGAGGTACGTCGTCACGATCCACACGAGACCCACGATCATGAGGCCGAGCATCACCGGCACGAACCACGGCGGGTTGACCTTCGGGGTCGCCTTGCCGGGGGGCGCGATGTAGGCCGGCTTCTTGCGTGACCGAGACTCAGGCATCTCGTGGGGCTCCTGTCCTGCGACGGCCCCGGGGGGCGCGATCCTGGCGGGACCTCTGTCCACACCGATTCGTCGTCTAGCGTAGTGCGAGCGTGGCCTGGGGAAGGAGGACGAGTGACCGAACACCCTCGTCGGCGCCGGGTGCGCACCGGCACCGTCGCCGTGGGCATCGTTCTCGCGCTCGCCGGCGTCCTCTTCGCGGCCAACGCGCGGCTCGCCCAGGGACAGGAGAGTCGCGCCCCGCAGAGCCTGCAGGACCTCGCGGTGGCGGCATCCGACCGGCTGGCGAAGCTCACGACGCAGGTCGACAGCCTCCGAGCCGACGTCGAGAAGCTCACGACCGAGCAGGCCCCGGCGGGCACCGCGGCCGACAGTGCTCAGACCTCTCTCGTCGAGATCGCGTCCGGTCGCGTGCCGGTCGTCGGTCCCGGTCTCACGGTGCAGCTCACCGACGCTCCGGCCGACTCGTTGCGACAGGCCGGTGTCCGCCCGGACGACCTCCTGGTGCACCAGCAGGATCTCCAGGTCGTCATCAACGCCCTGTGGGCGGGCGGCGCCGAGGCCATGTCCCTGCAAGGGCAGCGGGTCATCTCGACCACGGCATTCCGTTGCGTCGGCAACGTCCTCTCCCTGCACGGACGGCTGTACTCGCCGCCGTACGTGATCCGCGCGATCGGCGACCCGAAGAAGCTCCGGGCGTCCCTGTACGCCTCCCCGCAGATCCAGGTGTACCTGCAGTACGTGGATGCGGTCGGTCTCGGGTGGTCGGTGAACAGCTCGTCAGCACTCACCCTCCCGGCCTACGAGGGCACGACCGATCTGCAGTACGCATCGGTCCCGGCCGGCATCGACGTGCTGGCGAGCACCGCGGACGGGTCCACGACAGACACGCCCGGCACCCCGGCCGTCGACCCGACGCCATCGCCCACGACGAGCGAAGGATCCCCGAGTGCTCCGTGAGGCTGAGAGCCGCCACGGCCTGCCCCGCGCCGCGCGATCGCGCGGCGGCGTCGTCGTGGGCGTGGTGGGGGAGCTGCTCCTGACCCTCGGCGCCTTCCTCGTGGCGTTCCTGATCTGGCAGATGTGGTGGACGGACGTCCAGGGCAACGCGGCACAGGCCAGCATCGTGAAGAACCTCGGGTGGGGATCTATCCCGGCGGTCACGGCGGATCCGACTGCGGCGGGCAGCTCGCCCGCGACGGACCTGCGGATGTTCACCGCGCCGCCCGTGCTGACCGAGCCCACCCACACCACGACGTTCGCGACCCTGCTCGTACCGCGCTGGGGCCCGGACTACGAGCGCCCCGTGAGCGAAGGTGTCGACGCCAGGACGGTGCTCGACCCCCTCGGGATCGGGCACTACCCCGGAACCGCGATGCCCGGTGCGATCGGGAACTTCGCCGTCGCCGGACACCGGACGACCTACGGTAAGCCGTTCAACCGGATCGCCGAGATCCAGGTCGGCGACGCGCTCGTGGTGCGTACCCAGGCGACCTGGTACGTCTACCGCGTGACGAGCACCGAGATCGTGAAGCCGCAGGACGTGGCGGTCATCGCCCCGGTCCCCGACCAGGTGGGTGCTACCCCGACCGAGCGCATGATCACCCTGACGTCCTGCAACCCGATGTACTCGGCGAGCCAGCGGTACGTGGTGCACGGGTCGCTGGCGTACTGGGAGCCGACCGGCGGGCCCGCGCCTGTCGAGCTGAAGGGACCTGCCTGATGTACGGGTGGCTCTGGCGAACGATCCCCGGCCCGCGGTGGCGCCGGATCGTCATCCTCGCGCTCGCGGGCGCCGCGGTGCTCGTCGCCTGCTTCATCTGGGTGTTCCCGGCGATCGCGCCGCTGATGCCGTTCAACGACACGACAGTGAGGCAGTGACATGACCAGGATCCTCGTGGTGGACAACTACGACTCGTTCGTCTACACGATCGTCGGCTACCTCGCGCAGCTCGGGGCCGAGACGGTCGTGGTGCGCAACGACGCGGTGCCGCCGCTCGACGAGCGCGTGGGGTACGACGGGGTGCTGATCTCCCCCGGACCGGGCACGCCCGCGGAGGCCGGTGCCAGCGTGCAGGTGATCCGCGACTGTGCCGACGCCGGCACCCCGATGCTCGGGGTGTGCCTGGGCCACCAGGCGCTCGGCGAGGTGTTCGGTGGAGTCGTGTCCCACGCGCCGGAGCTCATGCACGGCAAGACGAGCCTGATCGAGCACGCCGGCGCGGGGGTCCTCGCCGGTCTCCCCCAGCCGTTCTCCGCGACGCGCTACCACTCGCTCGCGGTGGAGGACGGGACGTTCTCCGACGAGCTCGAGGTGACGGCCCGGACCGCGAACGGCATCATCATGGGCCTCCAGCACCGGACGCTGCCGCTGCACGGCGTGCAGTTTCACCCCGAGTCGGTGCTGACCGAGGGCGGCCACCGGCTGCTCGCCAACTGGCTCACGATGTGCGGTGCCGAGGGCGCGGTCGCGGCATCGGTGGGGCTCGCGCCGCTCGTACGGGTCTGACCCCGCGGCGGGAGGCCGTTGCACCTGCGGCGTGTGACCTGCCGCAGCGCGAGGCCGTACCGCTCGTGCGTGAGCGCCGCCCGCCGGCGTCGGGCCGTCCCGTCGGCGGGCGTCACCTCACTTGGTGGGACCGCCGGTAGGCAGGTTCGAGACCGTGACGGTGACGGTCGATCCGAGGGGGACCGTCGTCTGGGCGACCGGGTCGGTGGAGACGACCTCGCCGCCAGGCACGGTCGTCTGGATGGTCTTGACGATCGTCACCTTGAGCCCGACGGCAGTGATCGCGTTGGTCGCGTCGGCCTGGGTCTTCCCGACGACGTCGGGTACGACCGCCGTGGTCGGCGCCGTGGCGATCTGGATCGAGATCGTGGTGCCCTGCGGCACCAGTCCCGGGGTGCGGTCCTGGCTCACCACGGTCCCGGCCGGCGCGGTGGCACTCTCGACCGTGCTGATCGACGGGATGAGCTTGAGAGCGGTGAGCGCGTTCTTGGCGTCTGCCTCGGCCATGCCCTTGAGGTCGGGCAGGTTGACCTGGCCCGAGGACACGTACAGCGTGACCGCCGACCCGGCGGCGACCGATGTGTTGGCGGCCGGATCCGTCTTGGTCACGCGGTCCTTCGGCTGCAGCGGACTGTCGTCGCTCTCGACCGTGGCGACGGTGAGGCCTGCGGCCGTGAGCTGGCTGCGCGCCAGGTCCTGCGTGAGGCCGGAGACGTCCGGGACCGTCGCGGTGCCCGGACCCGTCGAGATCGTGACGGTGACCTCGGACTTGAGCGCGACCTGCGTGCCGGCGGCCGGGTCGGTCGAGATGACCGTGTCCTTCGGGACGTCGGTGCTCGCGGCGAGCACCGGCTTCATCGTGAGGTCGACCGCGGCCAGCGCCGTCTGTGCGTCGGCCTTGGTCTTGTTGACCAGGGTCGGCACGGCGACCGTCTTCGGCGTGTTGTTGCTGTTGATCATGGCCAGCAGGACGATCCCGCCGACCGCCAGGACGGCGATCGCGATGAGTGTCCACAGGAGCCACTGCTTGCGTCGCGGCTCCTCGGGGGGGACGGTCGGCATCGCCCCGGTCCCCGGAACCGTCGGAGCCCACATCGGTGCCCCTCCCGGCATGACCTGGGTCGCCATGGTGGGGGGCTGGGTCAGGATCTGGGTCGGGGACTCGACCGCCGCCGGGATCGCGCCGGCGAGCACGCCGACCGCCGGTGCCGCGACATGACCGCCACGGACCGAGGCCTCGAGGTCCGAGCGGAACTCCGCCGCCGTGCTGTAGCGCGAGTCGCGGTCCTTGGCGAGGGCCTTGAGCGTGATCCTGTCGAGCGCATCCGGGACGTCCGAGGCGAAGCTGCTCGGCGTCGGCGCCGGCTCGCGGACGTGCTGGTACGCGACGGCGACCGGGGAGTCGCCGGTGAACGGCGGTCGACCGGTCAGGAGCTCGAACAGGAGGCAGCCGGTCGAGTAGAGGTCGCTGCGTGCATCGACCGTCTCGCCGCGCGCCTGCTCCGGAGACAGGTACTGGGCCGTGCCGATCACGGACTGCGTCTGGGTCATCGTCGCGGCCGAGTCGGCGAGGGCGCGCGCGATGCCGAAGTCCATCACCTTGACCGCGCCCGTCGGCGTGAGCATGACGTTCGCCGGCTTGATGTCCCGGTGCACGATCCCCGCGTGGTGCGAGTACTCGAGGGCGGAGAGCACCCCCGCCGTGATCTCGACGGCCTCCTCGATCGGCACCGCATGGCCGTCGCGCAGGATGTCGCGCACCGTGTGACCCTCGACGTACTCCATGACGATGAAGGGCACGTGCGACACGGTGCCGTTCTGGTCCGACGTCAGGTCCTCGCCGGTGTCGTAGACCGCGACGATCGCGGGGTGGTTGAGCGACGCGGCGGCCTGGGCCTCGCGGCGGAACCGCGCCTGGAAGGACGGGTCACGAGCGAGGTCCGAGCGCAAGATCTTGATCGCCACGGTGCGCCCGAGGCGGGTGTCATGCCCGATGTGCACCTCGGCCATGCCGCCGCGACCGATGAGCTCGCCAACCTCGTACCGGTTGGCAAGAACGCGGGGTCCGTCGTCCACCACTAGGAATCCTTCGCTGTCGTCGTCAGCGCGTCCACCGTCGAGGCAGTGGGCACACCTGTCGTGATCATCGCATCACCGGCGTCGGAACCGGGTGAAACTCGTGGCAGAGGCGGTGAAGATCCGTTCGCCGCCGCGCGCACCGCGGCCACCGGGTGCATCGGGGCGAAACCGTCGGCGCGGGTGAGCCTATCCGCGAAGGCGGCGCCGAGCAGGGCCAGCAGCAGCAGCACGAGAGCGAGCAACGGCCAGGTGAGCCCGCCCTTCGTCGTTCGCGTCACCCGCGTCACCCTCGCCACGGTCGAGGGTACCCGGGGGCGCGCCCCGGAGTCCTCCCGCAGACGACGTCGAGGCGGGTAGGAGGGCGGGACGCTGCCGGCGGGCCCGGCCGGGCGTGCCGGCGGAGCTGCATCGGCGGTGGGGCCACCGGCCACGCGGACGGGAACCCGGTCCGGGGCGCCACCGCTCGCGCCGAGGGACGGCTGGACCGCGCGCGACTCGCCGACGATCACCGGGACGCCCTCCGGCGGGGTCTCCCCCACGAGCTCGTCCAGCAGCCGGGCGAGGGACGCGGCGGAGCGAGGCCGTTGCTCGGGGTTCTTGGAGAGCATCAGCATGACGAGATCGGCGAGGCGCTTGTCCACCGTCGCGGGCATGGCCGGGACCGGCTTGTTCACGTGCGCCACCGCGATGTCGACGGCCGTCGGCCCGGTGAACGGGCGGTGCCCGACGAGGGCCTCGTAGGCGACGACGCCGAGCGAGTAGATGTCCGACGCCGGTGCGGCCGCCTTGCCGACGGCCTGCTCGGGGGACAGGTACTGGGCGGTGCCCATCACCATCCCGGTCGCGGTCATCGAGGCCTGGTTGGTGCCGAGCGAGACGCCGAAGTCCGTGATCTTCACGCGACCCCCGCGCGAGATCAGGATGTTGCCAGGCTTGACGTCGCGGTGCACGACGCCGCCGACGTGCGCCGCGTGCAGGGCGCGCGCGGTCTGGGCGAGCAGCGGCAGGAGCCGACGCGCGTTCAGCACGGGCTCGCGCTCGAGGAGGTCCGACATCGGCTCGCCGACCACGAGCTCCATCACGAGGTAGCCGGAGCCCTCCTGCTCGCCGTAGTCGTACAGCTGCGCGATGTTCGGGTGCGAGAGCGAGGCCGAGTTCCGGGCCTCGACCCGGAACCGCTCGAGGAACCCGGTGTCCCCCGCGAACTCCTCGCGCAGCACCTTCACGGCGACGTCGCGCGCGAGGGCCTCGTCGTGCGCGACCCAGACCTCTCCCATGCCACCCGTCGCGATCTTGCTGACCAGGCGGTAGCGGCCGTCGAGCTTGATGTCCGGTGCGGGCTTCACCTGCCGAGCACCGCCTTGATGACGGCCGCCGCGATCGGTGCGGCGACCTGCCCGCCGGTGGCCTCGTTGCCCAGGTTCCCGCCGTGCTCGACGACGACGGCCACGGCGACCTTCGGCGTCGACCCGTCCGCCGGGGCGAACGCGGTGAACCAGGCGTGCGGTGCCGCGCCGGGAACCGTCTGGGCGGTGCCCGTCTTGGCCGCGACGACGACGCCCGGGATCTTCGCCGCGCCGCCGGTACCGGAGTCGACGACACCGATCATCATCTGCCGGAGGGCGGCGGCGGCACCCGCGGACATCGGCGTCGTCAGGACGCTCGGCGACGTCGTCGAGATGACCGTGAGGTTGGGGTCCCGCACCGTCGCGACGGTGTAGGGCTTCATCAGCTTCCCCCCGTTGGCGATCGCCGCAGAGATCATGGCCATCTGCAACGGGGTCACGGTCACGCTGCCCTGACCGATCGCCGACAGCGCCGTCTGCGGAGCGTCGACCTGGGCCGGGAAGCGGCTCGGCGTGACGGGCATCGGGACGTCGAGCGGCTTGTCGAACCCGAACGCCTCGGCCTGCGTGCGCAGCGCGTTCGCGCCGAGGGTGACGCCGAGCTGCGCGAACGCCGTGTTGCACGAGATCCGCAGCGCGTCCGCGAGCGTCATCGTGCCCGTGCTGCTGCAGACCTCGCCACCGAAGTTCTTGAGGACCGACGTGCTCTGCGGGAGCTGCAGCTGGGTCGGCGCGGGGATCTGGGTGTCCGGGGTCATCCCCGACGCGAGCGCGGCTGCGGCGGTCACGAGCTTGAACGTCGAGCCGGGCGGGTACGTGTCCCCGGCGATCGCGCGGTTCACCAGCGGCTTGCCCGGGTCGGCGAGCAGCGCCTGGTAGGCGGCGTTGACCGCGGCGGTGTCGTGGCCCGCCAGGACGTTCGGGTCGTAGCTCGGCTTCGAGACCATCGCGAGGATCGCGCCCGTCGTCGGGTCGATCGCGACGACGGCGCCGGTCTGGTTGCCCAGGGCGTCCCAGGCGGCCTTCTGCGCGGCTGGGTTGATCGTGAGCTCCACCGAGGACCCGCGCGGCTGCTTGCCCGTGACGAGGTCACCGAGGCGTGACAGGAACAACGAGTCGGCGGTCCCGTTGAGGATCGAGTTCTCGGTGGCCTCGAGACCGGTCGGCTGGAACACGACCGAGTAGGCCCCGGTCAGGGGTGCGTAGAGCGGGCCGTTCGCGTACGACCGCTGGTAGCCGAACGCGTCCTTGACCGGCGTCGACGAGGCGATCGCCTGGCCGGCGACGATCAGCGGGCCGCGGTCCTTGCCGAACTCGCGGTAGAGACCGCGCACGTTGCGGGGGTCGTTGTTGAGCGACGACGCCTGCACGTACTGGACCCACGTCGTCCCGATCATCAGGACGAGGAACATGCTGAGCATGACCGTGGCGAGTCGGCGCAGGGGGGTGTTCATGCACGTCCGCCCGTCACGTCGGGGCGATCGGCGGCGGTGAGGACGGCCGTCTCGTTGTCGTCCCCCTGCGGGAGGGGAGCGCGGCCGGGTCCCGAGGGCCCCGATTCCGGCCCCTCGGGGTCGGCGTCCGGGCTCGCGGCGGGGGTCGGCGCCGTGGTGACCGGGACGGTCATCGAGGGTGCCGGTCGGCGTGCGTTGTCCGAGATCCTCAGCAGCAGCGCGACGATCACCCAGTTGGCGAGCAGGGACGAGCCGCCGTAGGCCATGAACGGCATCGTCAGGCCGGTCAGCGGGATCACCCGCGTGACGCCGCCGACGACCACGAAGCACTGGAGCGCCACGACGAAGGCGAGACCGCCGGCGAGCAGCTTGCCGAACCCGTCACGGACCCCGACGGCGGTGCGCATGCCCCGCTCGGCGAGCACCAGGTAGGCGAGCAGGATCGCGATCAGCCCGGTGAGCCCGAGCTCCTCACCCAGGGAGGCGACGATGAAGTCCGACTCCGCGAACGGGACGAGGTCCGGCCGGCCCAGGCCCCAGCCGGTACCGAACAGACCGCCGCTGGCCATGCCGAACAGCCCCCGCACGAGCTGCCCGGACCCGCCGTACGCCTTGTTGAACACGTCGTTGTTCATCGCGTGCAGCCAGATGTCGAACCGGGCCGCGACGTGCCCGAAGCTCTTGGCCGCCAGGAAGGCGCCGACGACGAACATGACGAGACCCATCACGACCCAGCTCGTGCGCTCCGTGGCGAGGTACAGCATCGCGACGAAGAGCCCGAAGAACAGCAGCGACGTGCCGAGGTCCCGCTCCAGCACGAGAACGGCGACCGACGTGAGCCAGGCCACGAGGATCGGGCCGAGGTCGCGGATCCGGGGGAGCTGGAGGCCGAGCACGCGCGGTCCGGCGAGCGCCAGGGTGTCGCGGTTGGTCACCAGGTACCCCGCGAAGAACACCGCCAGCGCGATCTTGGAGAACTCGGCCGGCTGCACCGAGAACGTCCCGATCCGGATCCAGATCGTGGCCCCGTTCACGTCGGCGCCCAACCCGGGGATCAGCGGCAGCACGAACAGGCCGAGACCGACGACCATCGCGGTGTAGGTGAGGCGGCGCAGCGTGCGGTGGTCCCGCAGCACGATCAGCACGAGCGCCGCGAACAGGACACCGATCGTCGTCCAGCCGAGCTGCTTGGTCGCGAACGTCGTCGTGACACCGCGCGCCGCCCTCGCGAGGTCCAGCCGGTAGATCATCGCCAGGCCGATCCCGTTGAGCGCGACCGCGACGGGGAGCATGACCTGGTCCGCATAGGGTGCGCGCAGCCGCAGCACGACGTGCATGAGCGCGGCCAGGGCGATCAGGCCCAGCGCGTGGAACACGATGTTCGGCGGCAGGTGGGACGTGGCACCGAGCCCGGCCAGCGCGTAGCCGCCGATGCCGAGGGCGAGCGCAGGCACCAGGAGGGCGAGCTCGACGCCGCGGCCCGGCCGGACCTCGTGCGGCGTGACGACGGCCATCAGCCGGACGCTCCCGCGTCGGCGCTCGGGCTCGCGCTGGGACCGGTGCTCGGGCTCACGCTCGGCACGGTGGCGGCCCCGGAGGTCACCGACTCCGTCCGGATGATCTGGACGCGGGACCGTGCGTCGGCGAGGCTCGACGCCGCGATGCCCTGGCCAAGGCGGTCCTGGACGAACGGCGCGAGGCTCGCGACGGAGACCCCGCTCTCCTCGACGACCCGTGAGAGGTGCACCGGCCCCACGCTCTGGTCGATCCCGCGGTAGATCGCGACGGTGCCGCCGTCGATCCCGACGTAGTACTGCGTCTGGGTCCACCGGTACCCGGCGAAGCCGGCGCCACCGAGGACGACGAGGATCAGCGCGGACACGAGCAGGGCCCGCACGAGACGACGCCGCGGGCGCGGCGCGTCGTCGCTCTCGTCGTCCGGGGCCGGGGGATCGCTCGCCGCCCGCGCGAGGGTCGCCGCGCGCGCGGCCGGGCCGTCGGTGGCGGCGGTCGGGACGTTCCGGGAGAGCGCTGCGGAGCCGACGACCGTCGCCGCGGTGGTGGGTGCGCCGCCGTCCGGGAGGGCGTCCAGGTCGACGATGTCCGCGACGATCACGGTCACGTTGTCCGGTCCGCCGCCGCGCAGGGCGAGCTGGACCAGCCGGTCCGCGCACGCGTCGAGATCGGTGAGCGAGTCCATCGTCTCGGCGATCGTCTCGGCGGAGACGACGCCCGAGAGCCCGTCCGAGCACAGCAACCAGCGGTCACCGGGTCGCGCCTCCCGCACCGACAGGTCCGGGACGATCTCCATGTCGAAGTCGCCGAGCACGCGCATCACCACGGACCGCTGCGGGTGGTGCGCGGCCTCCTCGAGGGTGATCTTGCCGGTGTTCACGAGGTGCTGGACGAACGTGTGGTCGATCGTGACCTGGTTCAGCTCGCCGTCACGCAGCAGGTAGGCGCGCGAGTCGCCGATGTGCGCCATGACGAGCTTGTTGCCGGCGCGCAGCAGCGCGGTGACGGTCGTGCCCATCCCGCCCAGGTCGGCATCCGCCTTGGCCCGGGCGAGCAGCTCGTCCTGTGCGGCGTGCAGGGCCGCGTCGAGCTCGTCGAGAGCGTCGTCGGGCCCGTGCGCCTCGTCGTCCAGCGGCGCCAGGGCCGCGACCGCGATCGAGGACGCGACATCGCCGCCGGCGTGGCCGCCCATGCCGTCGGCCACCATCAGCAGGTGAGGTCCCGCATAGGCCGAGTCCTGGTTGTTCGAGCGCACCAGCCCGATGTCGGACCGCGCGGCATAGCGCAGGGCGATGGACAACGGGGACTACCTCTGCAGCTCGAGGACGTTGGTGCCGACTCGCACCTGCGCGCCCAGAGGGACGGGGGTTGGCTGATCGATCCGCCGACCCGCGACGAACGTGCCGTTCGTCGATCCCAGATCCTCGATCACCCAGCCGTTCACCTCCGGGAAGAGACGCGCGTGTCGCGAGGACAACGCGATGTCGTCGATCACGAGCGTGCAGGACGGCGCCCGGCCGATCAGGACCGACGACGTCCCGAGCGGGACGCTCGTCCCGCGCAGCGAACCCTCGACGACGACGAGACGAGTCGCGGTCGGTTCCCGTCGGGGGGCCGGCTCGTGACGTGGTGCCGGGCCCGGGGCGCCGCCCCGGTTCGGGGTGACGGACGCAGGGCCGGAGGTGCGCGCGGGGTCGCGCCGGGTGCTGATGCGCGTGCCGTAGAGATCGTGGCGCAGCACCCGCACCGCCGAGAGGACGAACGCCCAGAGCAGGACCAGGTAGCCCAGCCGAAGCAGGGTGATCGTCAGGGCGTTCACCGGGGTCACGCGTCCTGGTCGTCGTCGGGCACGCCGGTCCAGAACATGATGCGGGTGCGTCCGATCGTCAGCGCGTTGCCGTCGAGCAGGGTGGCCGCGGGAACCTGGTGGCCCTCGACGAACAGACCGTTCGTGGAACCGAGATCGGTCGCGATGACGCCGTCCGGCGTCACCCGGATCTCCAGGTGGCGGCGTGAGACGCCGGGGTCGTCGACGATGATGTCGGCCTCGGACCCGCGGCCGATCACGGTGACCGGTCCGGTCAGGAGGTAGCGCTGACCGTCGATGTCGACCAACGGATGACGCGCGCTCGGTGCGGCGGTGGTCGCCGGAGCGACGGCACCACGCACCGTCGTGCTGTGCACCTCGAACCGGCCGGTCTCGAGCTCCTCGTCCTCGGTGAACGTGACGGTGACCGGACCGACGAACGCGTAGCGCTGCCCGAGGGCGTGGTCGGTGACGTTCGCCGCGAGCTCGTCGGCAAGGGTCTCGGCGCCCCACTCCTCGACGTGCTGGTGGTCCACCGGGGACAGGGCGAGGGTGAAGCTGTTCGGTACGACGGTGCGGTCCCGGTCGACGACGACGGCCCTGTCGTCGACCTCGCGGCGCAGCGCGCTCGCGAGCTCGACCGGCTTGACCTCGCTGCTGAAGGCCTTGGCGAAGGCGGTGCTGACCACGCGTTCGACGCCTTGTTCGAACCTGTCGAGGATGCCCATGCCACCTCCTTCACGTCGTCGGTCGATCGCCGTGCACCCGGTGGCTGCCCTCCACGCGTGACACGCCGGTCATGAGGCGCAGGGGCCCGGCCGGATCGGCGTCTTCCCCGATGGTATCCAGTGCTGCTGGGTTGACCCGCCGATCCGGGTGGCAAAACGGTGCGATGTGTCCTGGTACGGGGCCAGAGGGCGGGGGCCCGGTTGGAGGATCCGGAGCGGGAGTGAGGCGGGAGCGGCCTGCGTGCTAGTCTGCTCCGGCGCGCGCGAGTGGCGAAATGGCAGACGCGCTGGCTTCAGGTGCCAGTGCCCGCAAGGGCGTGCGGGTTCAAGTCCCGCCTCGCGCACCAGGGAGTGTTCGTTCAACGAGCACGTGGTGGTTCGGGTAACCCCCGGTCGGAGTCTCTCCGGCCGGGGGTTGCTGTTTTGTGGCCCTCCGCGGGCGGGTGAGCGCGCAGGAGTGCTGAGCCCGGTACGGCTGAGGAATAGCGGTGCCGAGGGTCCGGTTGGCACCACGGGTCACGTCGTGTTCGCGGTGGGGCTCCCCCAACGGAAGGCAACGACTGATGGTTCTGTTCTCGCCCGTCTCCCTCGGCGACCTGCACCTGCCCAACCGGGTCGTGATGGCGCCACTCACCCGGATGCGCTCCGGCGCTTCGGGAGTGCCCGGCGACATCGTCGCCGAGCACTATGCGCAGCGGGCGAGCGTCGGCCTGATCATCACGGAGGGCACCTACCCGAGCCACGAGTCGCGCGCCTACCCGGGCCAGCCCGGCATCGTGACCGAGGAGCAGGTCGAGGGTTGGCGTCGGGTCGCTGAGGCCGTGCACGCCCAGGGTGGCCGGATCGTCATGCAGCTCATGCACAGCGGGCGAGTCTCCCACCCGGAGATCACCGGGACGGACCGGATCGTCGCCCCGAGCGCGATCGCGATCGACGGCGAGGTGCACACCGCGACAGGCAAGCGGTCGTATCCCGTCCCGTACGCGCTCACGACCGACGAGCTGGCAGTCGTGCGCGACGAGTTCGTGGCAGCCGCGAGGAACGCGATCGCGGCCGGGCTCGACGGGGTGGAGATCCACAGCGCGAACGGGTACCTGCTGCACCAGTTCCTCTCACCGGTGTCGAACCGCCGTGAGGACGAGTACGGCGGGTCGGCGCAGAACCGCGCGAGGTTCGTCGTCGAGGTGACGACGGCCGTCGCGGAGGCGATCGGGGCGGGCCGGGTGGGCATCCGCCTGTCTCCCATGCACAACATCCAGGACGTCGTCGAGACGGACGTCGCCGACGCCCAGGCCACCTATGGGGCGCTCGTCGACGGCCTCGCCCCGCTCGGTCTTGCGTACGTGAGCATCCTGCACAGCGAGCCGGCCGGTGAGCTGGTCCAGGGGTTGCGGGCCCGGTTCGGCGGGAGGCTCATCGCGAACAGCGGCTTCGGCAGGGTCACGACCCGGGAGGAAGCGGTCGCGCTGATCGCGGACGCGAACGCCGACGCGGTCGCCGTCGGGCGCCTCGTCATCGCGAACCCCGACCTCGTGGAGCGCTGGCAGGGCAACCACGCGGAGAACACCCCGAACGCCCAGACGTTCTACGGTTCGGGCCCCGAGGGGTACACGGACTACCCGCGCCTGAGCGCGTGACGGCCTGAGCGCGTGACGGCCTGAGCGCTTGACGGCCTGAGCGCTTGACGGAACGGGGCTAGCGTCGGATCGTGCCTGCGACCGAGGAGTCCCGATGACCGACCTGCCGAGCTTCGACCTGAGCGGCAGCACTGCGCTCGTCACCGCAGCCGGGAGGGGGCTCGGCCGCGCGATCGCCGTCGCCCTCGCCGCCGCGGGGGCGGACGTCGCCGTCGGCCTGCGTGACGTCGCCACCGGTGCGGACCTCGTCGCGGAGATCGAGGCGCTGGGACGTCGCGCGCTCCCGCTCCAGATGGACGTGACCGACCTCGCGCAGGTGCGGACGGCCGTGGACGCGGCCGTCGCGCACTTCGGTGGGATCGACATCCTCGTGAACAACGCCGGCATCGCCCCGGGCAACCCCGCGGAGGACGTGACCGAGGCCGACGTCGCGGCGACGCTCCAGGTCAACGTCACGGGGACGTTCTTCACGAGCCAGTACGTCGGTCGGCACATGATCGAGCGGGGTGGTGGGCGGATCGTCATGATCGGGTCCCAGGCGGGGGCCGTCGCGCTGCCGGGTGAGTCGGTCTACTGCATGTCGAAGGCGGCGGTCGCCCACCTGGCGCGTTGCCTCGCGGTGGAGTGGGGGCCGCACGGGATCACGGTGAACACCGTGGCGCCGACGTTCATCGAGACGCCGGGGACCGAGCCGGCGCTCGCAGACCCGGACTTCCGGGCGGACGTGATCGAGCGGATCGCCGCGCTGCACCGGATCGGGCGCCCGATGGAGGTCGCGGGTGCGGTCGTGTTCCTCGCCTCGCCGGCGGCGTCGTTGATCACCGGCCACACCCTCATGGTGGACGGCGGCTGGACGGTGCGGTGACCGCGGCGCGCGGCCGGCGCGGGGACGCGATCGGAGCCGGTCAGCGCAGCGCGGCGCAGACGCTGGTCAGTGCAACGCAGCGCAGCGCAGACGCTGGTCAGTGCAACGCGGAGAAGTCGGTCGGGTCGAGGAACGCGGACGTGATCGATCGGACGACGGGGCCGTCCTTCTCGGACTCCGCCTTGACCCGCTGCCACTCGGGGTCTGCCCGGAACGCGTCCCACGATGCCGTCGCCGACGCGCGATCCGCGTGGGCGAGCAGGTAGACGAGCGTCTCGGGGTTCTCGGCCTCGACCCAGTAGCCGATGCTCGTCATCCCGTGGCGGTCGAACAACGCCACCGTGTGGTCGCGGAACCGGGCCTGAAGGGCGTCGATCCGCCCCGGTTCGGCAACGTAGGTGCGCAGCTCGAAGATCCGCGTCATGTGGCTCACCCTCTCGGGTCGGTTCGGGTCTGGCTCCGGGGCGGACCGATCGTACCGAGGCCGTCCGCGCGGAACGGCTGCGGCCGATCGGACGACATCGCTCGTGCACCGCGTCAGGGCTCGTCGAGGGACGTGTCGCGGTGCAGCAGGAGGTCGGCGACGAGTGCCGTCCACCCGGTCTGGTGCGACGCGCCGAGGCCCTGACCGGTGTCCCCGTGAAAGTACTCGTGGAACAGCGCGTCGCGGTCCCAGGCGGTGCCGTCGCGGAACGGCGGCCCGTCGCCGAGGGCCGGGCGTCGACCGTCCGCGCCGGGGAGCAGCACGGCACCGAGGCGCCGGGTCAGCTCCGCCGCAACCTCCGACAGCGTCATCATGCGACCCGACCCGGTGGGGAGCTCGAGCTGGAAGTCGCCACCGTACAGGCGCGCGAACCGGTGCAGACCGTGGATGAGCATGGCGTTCGCCGGCAGCCAGACCGGTCCGCGCCAGTTGGAGTTGCCGCCGAACACCCCGCTCTGCGACTCGCCCGGCTCGTAGCCGACCTCGGCGCGGAACCCCGGGAGCTCGAGCACGAACGGGTGCTGGTCGTGCCGTTTGGACAGCGACCGGATGCCGTACGGGGAGAGGAACTCGTCCTCGTCGAACACGGCGGCGAGCAGCCGTCGCAGGTTCTCCGTCGGGACCATCGCCAGCAGACGCCCGAGCCCGCCGTCACGCACGTGCGTCACGCTCAGCGGTTCGGCGAACTCGGGTCGCTGCGTCATGAACCAGTCGAGATCGGCGGCGAACCCGGGCAGACGGTTCAGCGTGTCGGTGCCGAGCGTCGTGGTCGCGATCATCGGCAGCAGCCCGACCAGGGAACGCACCCGGATCGGCGTGCGGGTGCCGTCCGTCGCGGCGAGGACGTCGTAGTAGAAGCCGTCGGTCTCGTCCCAGAGGTTCTGCCGGCGGGCAGCCGTCGCGATGTAGGCGAAGTGCTCGAGGAACTTCGTGGCCATCGTCTCGTAGCTGTCGTCGTGCTCGGCGAGCACGAGCGCGACCTCGAGCATGTCCAGGCAGTACATCGCCATCCAGGCCGTGCCGTCGCTCTGCTCGAGCCGCCCGGCCACCGGGAGCGGCGCGGACCGGTCGATCGGGCCGATGTTGTCCAGCCCGAGGAATCCTCCCTCGAAGACGTTGTCGCCGCCGGCGTCCTCGCGGTTGACCCACCACGTGAAGTTGACCAGCAGGCGGTGGAACGTGTGCTCGAGGAACTCGTAGTCCTGGTCGCCGGCGCAGTGGAACACCCGCAGCGCGGCCCACGCGTGCACCGGGGGGTTCACGTCCCCGAACGCCCACTCGTACGCAGGCAGCTGCCCGCACGGGTGCATATACGTGTCCTGCAGGAGCAGCAGGATCTGCCCCTTGGCGAACTCGGGGTCGACGTGCGCCAGGGCGACCGCATGGAACGCGAGGTCCCAGGCGGCGAACCACGGGTACTCCCAGGCGTCGGGCATCGAGAAGACGTCGTGGGCCGACAGGTGACGCCAGGCGGCGTTGCGGCCCGCGCGGCGCGACTCGGGCGGCGGCGGACCAACGGGGTCGCCGTCGAGCCACTCGTGGACGTCGAAGTGGTAGAACTGCTTGCCCCACAGCAGCCCGGCGTACGCCTGCCGGATCAGTGCCGCCTCGTCCGGGGTGAACCGGGTGCCGACCAGGCCTGCGTAGAAGGCGTCGGCCTCGCGTTCCCGCTCGGTCAGGACCGCCGTGAAGCCGTCCTGCAGGTCCCGGACCGGTCCGCCCGTCGTTCGGCCCGTCGACCTGCCCGTCGGTGTGCCCGTCGGCGCGGCGGCCAGGCGCACGCGCACCTCGCGGCGCTCGCCGGGCCCGACGTGGAGCTCGTGCAGGACCGCACACTTGGTCCCCGTCTCCTCGGGGTTCACGGTCGGGCTGCCGTGCAGCACGGCGTCGTTGATCCCGTCCTTGGGGAACGGTGACGCGTTCGGCGCGCCGAACAGGCGCTCGTTGTTCGTCTCGTTGTCGCAGAACAGCACGGTCGCCCCCGCGTCGTACGCGAGGTGCAGCTCCCCGAGGTCCTGGTGCCGTGCACGCACGGTCCCCGGCTCGGCGAGATCGAGCGTCGGCACCGGCGTCGTGTCCCGCCCCCACGCCCAGGTGTTGCGGAACCACAGCGTCGGCAGCACCGAGATCGTCGCCGGGTCCGGGCCCCGGTTCTCCACGGTCACGAGCATCAGGACGTCGTCGGGCGCCTGCTTGGCGTACGTGACCTCGATGCCCCAGTAGCGGTCCTCGTCGAAGACACCGGTGTCACCCAGCTCGTACTCCGGATCGTGACGACCACGCGCCCGGTTCTCCGCCACCAGGTCCGCGTAGGGGAACTCGGCCTGCGGGTAGTGGTAGCGCCAGCGCATCCAGGAGTGCGTCGGGGTCGAGTCCTGGTACCACCAGTACTCCTTGACGTCCTCCCCGTGGTTGCCCTCGTCGCCGGTCAGCCCGAACATCCGCTCCTTGAGGATCGGGTCGCGACCGTTCCACACCGCCAGCCCCAGGCACAGGAGCTGGCGGTCGTCGCAGATCGCCGCCATGCCGTCCTCGTTCCAGCGGTACGCGCGCGAGCGGGCGTGGTCGTGCGGGAACGAGTCCCAGGCGGTGCCGTCCGGCGAGTAGTCCTCGCGGACGGTGCCCCACGCGCGCTCGGCCACGTACGGACCCCAGGTCGCCCACGTCGGTCCGCCGGGCCGTCCGGTCCGCTCGCGGCCTCGCGGGATCGAGCGCAGCCGGTCGATCTCCGCCGGGATGCTGCGGTCCGTCGTCATCGGTGCCTCTCTCCGTCGGTGGTCGGCGCCTCCGTCGACCGGGAGTCGTCGGCGCCGAGCCTCGCACGTGCGGCGCGCAACCCGGGGCGTCCGCGCCTCAGTCGCGCGCGACGAGCCGTCGCGACGCCAGGAGCAGGCCGAGCGCCAGCCCGAACACGAGGTGCTCGGCGAGGAACGTGCCGTAGCCGACCGTGGCCGCCATGTGCGTGATCTGGTCGCCGCTATCGAAGACCTTCGCCGCGAGCGGAAGTGCCACGAACGAGCTCACGAGGAAGGCCATGGCGCCCCACAGGACGGCGGCCGCGACCAGCACGGCACCGCGTGGTCGCAGCGCGGCGGCCACGAGCGCGAACATCACGCCGTACATGGCCCCGATCATCATGTGGATGATCGCGCCGAGAACGGCCGGTCCGGCGACGAACGTGAAGGAGCTTCCCGCCATCGCATTCTTCATCGATGTCATCAACGTGCTCGGGGAGATGAATGTCGACGCGATGTGGTAGAGCGGGGAGAAGAATCCGACGTGCTGATAGGTCGCTGCGGCCATCATGGCGAATGCGGCCATGACGAGGGACGCGGCCATGCCGAAGACTGCGCCGCGCAGGACGGCAGGAGCCACCAGGGATGTCGTCGCGGTGCCGGGAAATGCGTGGGTCGAGACCTTCGTGGCCATCATGTCCTCCAGGTCCGGGTGAATGCGCGCCGCGGTCGCGGCGTGCTCCCGAAACCCGGTTGGTCGGGCATTGCTTCCGTCTGCCGGGCCGATCGTCGACTCATTCTGGAATGTGCGGCACCGACCCTGATCGCGCCTGCGCGCCGAGCCCGTGGGCGATGTCGGCGAGAGTGACGGTCGGCCGGTTCCGATCGAGGTGCACCCCGTTGGGCACCGCTCCGTCCGCGCGCCGGTCCGGCCTACGCGATGCCGATCTCCTGGCCGTCGACGGTGACGTGCAGCTCGGCGCTCTTCTCCGGCCAGAACGCGACCAGGCCGGCGATCTTGGTCGACTCGGGCAAGGGCGTGCGGTAGGACCACGCGGCGTCGCTGACCGTCGTCCCGTCGACGGCCAGGTCCCAGTAGGTTGCCGTTCCCTTGTACGGGCAGTGGCTGACCGTCGCCACGGGGGTCAGCAGGTCCATCCGGACATCGACCTGCGGGAGGTAGAAGCGTGGAACGAGACCCGTCTCGAACAGCACCACGGGCCGGTGCGAGTCCGCCACGACGACGCCGCCGAGCGTGGCGATGACGTGCCGGCTGCTGGCGAGGGCGTCGATGCGCACGTAGGGGCTTCGGGGGTGGGTGAAGACGATCTCGTCCTCCTCCATCCAGGTGTCGAACGCCGACCAGGTCAGCGCATAGGCGTCCCGCAGGGCGACGACCTCGGCCTCCGGGTGCCGTCTCGCCGCGCGGGGCAGCACCCGATCCCCGATCACGACATCGAAGACGTCACTGACGCCGAGGACCTTCGAGCGCGGACCTCGGCCCGCCGGTCGCAGCTCCACCTCGAGATCCTCCGCGGCGAAGAAGTTCTCCGGGAAGTACGGGTGCTCCCACACCTGCAACGGCGTGCCGGAGTCGACGACGAGCTCACCCGCGCTGAACGCGCGGACGCGCTTGTGACCCTGCTGGACGGTACCCGGCGTGATGACGAACGGGTTCTCGACGATCTCGGTCATGTGATCGGCTCACTCTCTTGCTGGACCTGATGGACGGACGTGCGAACGGGAGGTCGGAGCGCGCAGCACGTCGATGGTCGCTCATGAGCGGTCCAGGCCGCGAGCGAACCGTCGGAGCCGGAGATGCACGAAGGGATTCACGCGCGAGGAACCCGCGCTCGGCCGCTGCCGATTCCCCCGCGGGGTCGGTTCGTCCGGATGGAATCGCGCCGTCGCCGCCGGGGTTCCTGGGGACATGACCGAGCCGGCCAGCGACCATCGTCAACGCGTGGCGTTCGACGAGCACGTCGTGCCGGAGATCCCTGTGCTGTACCGGGTCGCGCTGTCCCTGACGGGTCAGCCCGCCGACGCGGAGGACCTCGTCCAGGACACCTTGATCCGCGCGTTCCGGGCCGTGGAGCGCTTCGACGGCGCGCACCCGAGGGCCTGGTTGCTCACGATCCTGCGCCACACGCACCTCAACCGGGTCCGGGGGCGATCGACCGTCCTGCTGCGCGACGAGGAGTCCGTCGAGCTCACGTTCGACCGCCTCGGTCCCGTCGCACCGTCCGCGGAGGAGGTCGTCGTCTCCGACCTCTTCGAGGCCGTGGTGGTCGAGGCGCTCGCCGCGCTGCCGGACAAGCACCGCGCGGTCGTGACCCTCGTCGACATCGAGGGCCTGTCCTACCAGGAGGCGGCCGACGCGCTCGGGATCCCGCGCGGCACGATCATGAGCCGCCTGCACCGGGCGCGTGCCCGGATCCGCACCCGTCTGACCGCCGCCGGCCTGGCACCCCAGAAGAGGTTGATGTGATGTTCCCGTCCATGCTCTCGCGCTCCGGGTGCCTGCGCGTCACCCGGGTCCTGCAGTCCTACCTCGACGGTGAGGTCGACGACACCACGTCGGCGATCGTCGCGCAGCACCTCGAGGAGTGCCGCAGGTGCGGTCTCGAGGCGAGCACCTACCGCACGATCAAGGCCGCGATCACGCAGGCGGGTCACGACGCGGCACCCGTCGACCAGGACGCCGTGGCGCGCCTGCGGAGCTTCGCGCACCACCTCGCCGAGCCGCGAGGTTGACATGACGGCGCGCCACGCGCCGGCCATCCCGCCCGTCCTCCCTCGAACCGCCTGGGCCGGCGGACGCCCGGGGCGGAATCACGCAGCCCCTCGCGGGGTTACGTGCAGCGATCGAGGTCTCATCGAGCCTGACGAGGAGAAGGACATGCGCGCGATCTGGAACGGCGTCGTCGTCGCCGAGAGCGAGAAGACCGTCGTCGTGGAGGGCAACCACTACTTCCCGCCCGACTCGGTCGCCTGGGACCTGCTGGAGGCGTCCGACTCCCGCTCCACGTGCCCGTGGAAGGGGCAGGCTCACTACTGGTCGGTGGGCGGTGCCGGCGGTCCGGGCAAGGACGTCGCCTGGTCCTACCCCGAGCCCTCGGCCGCGGCACGCCAGATCGCCGGTCACGTCGCGTTCTGGCGCGGGGTCACCGTCGATGCGTCCTGACGCCCACGTCCGGGCCCCGTCAGGGGTTGCGCTGCGTCGTTCGTCAGGTTCGAATTGTGCCCACGTTGCGGCGGACAGGAGACGGCTGATGGGTGCACGTCGAGTGACGGTGATGTCGGCAGGTGCCGTCGTGGCCGGGGTGGTGTTCCTGGTGTCCGGGTGCGGTGCGCCGGGGTCGTCGGGGGTGAGCACCGCGGGTGGGTCGTCGTCCGCTGCGTCGGGGTTGCCCGCGTGTGCACCCGTTGCGGGGAGCACGCTGGTGGCGTTGACCGACGACAAGCATCTGCAGAACCCCGACAACGTCATCCCGGCGGTCAACGCCGCGGCCGCCGCGGCGGACCCTGAGCTCACGACGCTGCTGGACTCGGTGTCCTCGGCGCTGGACACCCCGGCCCTCGTGGGGTTGAACAAGTCGGTGGACGTGGACCGCCAGACCTCGGTGCAGGCGGCGGCCGCGTTCATGAAGGCGAAGGGCCTGGCGGCGTCGGACAAGGTCGGCGCCGGCAAGAAGGTCGTCGTGGGGGCGCCGAACTTCTCCGAGGGTGCGACCTTGGCGAACCTGTACGCCGACGTGCTGACCAGTGCGGGCTACGACGCCGCCACCCAGGACGTCGGCAACCGGGAGCTGTACCTGACGGACCTGGAGTCCGGGGCGATCACGGTGGTCCCGGAGTACGTGAGCACGCTGACGGAGTTCTTGAACACCAAGAAGAACGGCGCCAACGCGGCCCCGGTGGCGACCTCGGACCTGACGGCGACGGTGGCGAAGCTGACCGACCTGGGCAAGGGGGTGGGGCTCGCGTTCGGGGCCCCGGCGGCGGCCCAGGACCAGAACGCGTTCGCGGTCACGACCGCGTTCGCCACCAAGTACAAGGTCACGACGTTGTCCCAGCTCGCCTCGGCGTGCGGGGGGTTCATCCTGGGCGGCCCGCCCGAGTGCCCGACCCGGACCTTCTGCGAGGTCGGGCTGAAGTCGACCTACGGGCTGGACATCACCCAGTTCACGTCGCTGGACGCCGGCGGCAACCTGACCAAGGACGCGCTGCGCCAGGGCAAGATCACGCTCGGGCTGATCTTCTCCAGCGACGCCTCGCTCGCCCCCTGACCCTCGCGCGTCCCGAGCCTGGCGGCCCCGCGCCGCGACCCTGCGGCGTCTCGCTCGAGCGCGCCGTCGCGATCGTGGACGGTTCGGCGGAACAGATACGTGGTGCGTACAGTTATTACTGACGACACCCGCCTGCTGCCCCCGGAGAACCGTGAGTTCACGCACGCCCTTCCTGTCCAAGGACCACCCGAGGTACAAGTGGGTGGCCCTCAGCAACACCACGCTCGGCATGCTGATGGCGACGATCAACGGCTCGATCGTCCTGATCTCGCTGCCGGCGATCTTCAAGGGCATCCACCTGGACCCCCTGCAGCCCGGGAACGTGAGCTACCTGCTCTGGATGCTCATGGGCTACATGCTGGTGACCGCGGTGCTCGTGGTGACGTTCGGCCGGCTCGGGGACATGTACGGCCGGGTGCGGATCTACAACCTCGGGTT
Organism: Actinomycetes bacterium; assembly: GCA_021778635.1. Taxonomy (GTDB): domain Bacteria; phylum Actinomycetota; class Actinomycetes; order Actinomycetales; family Cellulomonadaceae; genus JAJDFX01. The sequence continues at coordinate 48,707 of JAJYCD010000001.1, read as the reverse complement.
CGTCGTCTTCACCGCGGGCTCGATCGCCCTGTCGCTCGACCCGTTCACCGCGGGCCCGGGTGCGATGTGGCTGATCACCTGGCGCGTCGTCCAGGGCGTCGGCGGCGCGATGCTGTTCGCGAACTCCACCGCGATCCTGACCGACGCGTTCCCGGTGCACCGGCGGGGGATGGCCCTCGGGATCAACCAGGTGGCCGCGATCGCAGGGAGCTTCATCGGGCTGCTCGTCGGCGGGTTGCTCGCGGTCGTGGACTGGCGCGCGGTCTTCATCGTGAGCGTGCCGATCGGGATCGTGGGCACGATCTGGTCCTACCGTTCGCTGCACGAGACGAGCCAACGTCGCGCGGCGCACCCGGACTGGCCCGGGAACATCACCTTCGCGCTCGGCCTGACGGCGGTGCTCACCGGCATCACCTACGGCATCCAGCCCTACGGGGGCAGCGCGACCGGGTGGCTGAACCCGTGGGTGCTCGGGGCGATCATCGGCGGGCTGGTCCTGCTCACGGTGTTCGTGCGGATCGAGTACCTGTCGCCCGCGCCGATGCTCGACATGCGACTCTTCCGGATCCGCGCCTTCAGCATGGGGAACCTCGCCGGCCTGCTCTCCTCGATCGGCCAGGGCGGGCTGCAGTTCATGCTCATCATCTGGTTGCAGGGGATCTGGCTGCCGCGGCACGGCTACTCGTACGAGATCACCCCGCTCTGGGCCGGCATCTACATGGTGCCGATCACGATCGGGTTCCTGATCGCGGGACCGTTGTCGGGGACGTTGTCCGACCGTTTCGGGGCGCGGGGATTCGCGACCACGGGACTGGTCGTCGTCGCCGCGACGTTCGTCGCCCTCCTCGTCCTCCCGGTGAACTTCACGTACTGGCAGTTCGCCCTCATCACCCTGCTGAGCGGGATCGGTACCGGCATGTTCGGCGCGCCCAACAGGTCGGCGATCATGAACAGCGTGCCGGCCGGGGACCGCGGCGCCGCATCGGGCGTCACCGGGACCGTGCAGAACGCCGGGTCGTCGCTGTCGATCGGCGTGTTCTTCTCCCTCATGATCATCGGGCTCGCCGGGTCGCTCCCGTCCGCGCTGCGGGTCGGCCTCACGGCGCACGGGGTGCCGACCGCGATCGCCAACCAGATCGCGCAGCTCCCGCCCGTCGGGAGCCTGTTCGCCGCGTTCCTCGGCTACAACCCGATCCAGAGCCTGCTCGGCCCCACCGGCGTGCTCAGCAAGCTCCCCGCGTCCGACGCCGCCGCGCTGACGGGCAAGGAGTTCTTCCCCCAGCTCATCTCCGGCCCGTTCCACCAGGGCCTCGTCGTCGTCTTCGGCGTGGCCGCCGTGATGTCCCTGGTCGGGGCGGTCGCCTCGTTCCGGCGGGGCGGGAAGTACGTGCACGACGACGGCGCCGTCGAGCCGGTGGAGCACGACGAGCGCGCAGCGAGCCACAGCGGGTCCACGCGCGTTCCGTGACCCGCGGTCCGGGCATCCCCGCGCCGACGGTCGGCTCGGCGCCTCGCACGCCTCGTGCGCGGCCGACGCGCGAACCCGACGCGCGAGGCGCGACGCGCGAACCCGACGCGCGAGGCGCGATCAGCTGACGACGGGCGCCGGCTCCGGACGCTCGCCGAGCTCGCCGTCGACCTCGGCGCCGGGCTGCTCCCACGGGACACCAGCGCCGACGATCGGGCGTTCGGCCCGGCTGACGAGCCGCCCGGAGTCCGCGGTCACGCAGTTGCGCCCGCCGCGCTTGCTCGCGTACATCAGGCGATCGGCCCGATCGACCACGTCGACGACGGCGTCGGTCTGCTGTGCCATCGTCGCGCCGACCGAGACCGTCACCCGGACCTCCTCGTCGCCCGCGACGAGCCATGAGTTCTCGACGAGCATCCGCACCCGTTCCGCGACGACCTCGAGGTCGGACGGCCCCACGCCCGGGAGCAGGACGACGAACTCCTCACCGCCCCAGCGGATCGCGGCGTCGTCGTGGCGCAGCGCACCGGCGATCGACTGACCGACCATCCTGAGCACCTCGTCGCCGACCCGGTGGCCGTAGGTGTCATTGACGTCCTTGAAGTGGTCCACGTCGAGGAACAGCACCCCGAGCGTGGCGGTCCTCTCCGTGACGGCGGCGAGCAGAGGCGCGAGGGCCATCTCGCCGAACCGCCGCGAGGTGATGCCGGTGACCGGGTCGTGGGCGGGGTCGTCCTGCGCGCGGAGGTCGTCGCGGACCCGCGGCGCGCCTCGCGGGGAGAACACCTCGGCGGCGCCGACGATCCGGCCCACCGCATCCCGGATCGCCTCGCTGCGGACCGTGACCGGGACCCGGTGCCCGTCCTGGTGGTGCAGGTACATGCGGGCCTCGCGGGGTCGACCGTCCTTCATCACCCCGGCGAGCGGGCAGCCGTGCAGGCAGACCTGCCGTCCGGCGTCGTTCACGTGCCGCAGGATCCCCTCCGCACAGCTCCGCCCGACCACGGACTCGGCCGGGTAGCCGGTGACGACCTCGGCGCCGGCGCTCCAGTAGGTGATGCGCCGGTCAGGGCTCACGAAGTAGACGCCGTCGGAGACGCGGTCGAGCAGGTGGGCGTAGAAGTCGGTGTCGATGGTGTCCGCCTCCGTGCTTCGTCGCAGGGTCCCGCTGTCCTTCGGACATATCGGCAACAGGCGGCCCGAACTTGCGCGACGCGTCGGACGATCGTGCGAGCCGGGGTCCGCGCGGCTCTGCTCCGGCCCGCGTCGGTGTCGGTGTCGATGTCGGCCCGGGTCGCTCCGGGTCCCAGGTCCCGTGGCCGCTCGCGCCCGGCGTGGTTGCCTGGGATGAAACCGGAGGGTGACCGTTGCCGTGACCGTCCGGTGCCTGTCGGACCGTCCGACCCGAAAGCGTCCCATGATCGCCTCGCAGCACGATCGGCACGCGTCGCCGCCGAGCGCTCGCGGGCGGGCCCCCCGGCAGGGACCTCCTCGATGACCGGCCCGTCGCCCGGGACCGCAGGCCTCACCTCCGCCGAGGCTGCCCGTCGTCGCGCCGTCGACGGCCCGAACCTGCTGCCGCCGCCGCCGCGTGTGCACCCCGTGCTGCTGCTCGCGCGCCAGCTGGTGCACTTCTTCGCGGTGATGCTGTGGGTCGCGGCGGTTCTCGCCTGGCTCGCCCGGATGCCCGCGCTCGCCGCCGCGATCGCCGTCGTCGTGGTGCTCAACGGCACGTTCGCGTTCGCGCAGGAGTACCGGGCGGACCGCGCCGCGGAACGGTTGCGAGACCTCCTGCCCGTCCGGGCGACGGTCCGCCGGGACGGCAGGACCCGGATCGTCGACGCCGCGGATCTGGTGACCGGGGACGTCGTCGTCCTCGAGGCCGGCGACAGGGTCTCCGCCGACCTCGTCCTCGTCGCCGCGGGTCGGATCAACGTCGACGAGTCGATGCTCACGGGCGAGAGCGTGACCGTCGGTCGAGGCTCCGGCGACCCGCTCTACGCCGGCACGTACGTCGTCGAGGGTCACGGGGAGGCGGAGGTCGTCGCCACCGGTGGGCGCACGCGCCTCGCGGGCATCGCCGCGGTCACGCAGGACGCCGTCCGCCCGCGTAGCCCGCTCGCGAGGCAGCTGCACACCGTGGTGCGGGTCATCGCCCTGATCGCGGTCGTGGTCGGCGTCGGGTTCTTCGTGATCGCGGTGGTGCTCGGCCGTCCGATGACCGACAGCTTCCTGTTCGCCGTCGGGGCGACGGTCGCGCTGGTGCCCGAGGGTCTGCTCCCGACGGTCACGTTGTCGCTCTCCCGGGCGGCCCAGCTGATGGCGCGTCGGCACGCGCTGGTCCGTCGGCTCGACGCGGTCGAGACGCTCGGGTCGACCACGTTCATCTGCACCGACAAGACCGGCACGCTCACCCGGAACCAGATGGCCGTGACGGACGTCTGGACGGTCCACGGGACGGTCCGGGTCGCCGGGGTGGGGTACGAGCCGGTGGCGAGCGTCGACGGATCGGTCGAGGCGATGTCGCTGGTCCGGGCGGCCGCCGACAGCGCAGCCCGGTGCTCTCCGGACGCCCGGGCCTCGCACGAGGGTGGCGGGTGGTCGCCGGTCGGTGACCCGATGGACGTGGCGGTGCACGTCCTCGCGTCGCGGGTCGGCGTGCCGCAGGCCCCCGTCGCGCGCGAACGAGCAGGCTTCGACCCGCGACGGCGACGCGCGACGGTGCGCGACCGGGACGGGGTGCACGTCGTCGGAGCACCCGGCACGGTCCTGGCCCTGTGCACGGGCGTTCCCGAGGACGCGACGGCCGCCGTGCTGGCGATGGCCTCGCGCGGGCTTCGCGTCGTCGCTGTCGCGACCGGTGCGGACGACCCGGACCTGCCGCTGGACCAGGTGGAGCACGGCGCGCACGGGGGCCTCACCCTGCTCGGTCTGCTCGGTCTCGAGGACCCCCCGCGCGACGACGTCGGGGCGGCGATCGCGTCCTGCCGCACGGCGGGGATCCGGATCGCGATGGTGACCGGAGACCACCCGGTGACCGCGGCGACGATCGCCCGTGAGGTCGGGCTCGTCGTCGGCGAGCCGCTGGTCGTCGAGGGGACGGACCTGCCGGCGGACGACGTCGCCCTCGGTGCTCTGCTCGACCGCGACGACGTGGTCGTGGCGCGCGTCGTGCCCGAGGACAAGCTCCGGATCGCGCGCGCCCTGCAGCTGCGGGGCCACGTCGTCGCGATGACCGGCGACGGCGTGAACGACGGACCGGCGCTGCGCACCGCGGACATCGGCATCGCGATGGGCGCGTCGGGGACGGACGTCGCGCGGGAGGCCGCCGACCTCGTCCTGCTCGACGACCACTTCGGAAGCATCGTGGCGGCGGTGGAGCTCGGTCGCGCGACGTACGCGAACATCCGGCGGTTCCTCACCTACCACCTGACGGACAACGTCGCGGAGCTGACGCCGTTCGCGGTGTGGGCGCTCTCCGGCGGGGCGGTGCCGATGGCACTGACCGTGCTGCAGGTCCTGGCGCTGGACATCGGGACGGACCTGCTCCCGGCGCTCGCGCTCGGGGCGGAGCGCGCGAACCCGCGGACGATGCTCGGGCCGATGCGGCGCGGAGCGCTGATGAGCAGCGCGGTCGTCCGCCGGGCGTTCGGCGTCCTCGGCCCGACCGAGGCCGTCGTCTCGATGGCGTGCTTCCTCGTCGTCCTGAGGCACGGCGGCTGGGTGCCCGGGTCGACGCCGTCCCTGCACCTTCTCGCGGCAGCATCGGGCACGGCGTTCGCGGCGATCGTCCTCGGTCAGCTCGCGAACGCGTTCGCATGCCGGAGCGAGAGCCGGTGGATCGGCGCCGTCGGGCTGACCGGGAACCGGCTGCTGCTGGTCGCGGTGTCGATCGAGGCCGCGACCCTGCTGGTGTTCGTGGGTGTGCCGCCGATCGCGGGCCTGCTCGGTGGTGCGATGCCGAGCGCGAGCGGGTGGCTCCTCGCGCTGGTCGCCGTCCCCTGCGTCTGGGCGGCCGACACGGCGGCGAAGGCGGTGCGCACCCGCTCGGCCGCGCGGCCGCAGGGATCATCTCGGCGCCCGAGAGTGCCGATACCCCGAGGGTGAGCCCCTCTGCGAACCTCGTCGACACGCCGCGCGCCGACGCCGACGCCGGCGTCCCCGCGAGGGGCTTGCCGGACCGTATGGCCCATCGGCTCGCCGGGTTCCTGACGCGCAGCGATCGCCGCCAGCGCGTCGGGGTGATGGGTCGCCTCGGCCTGACGATGGTCGGCCTCGGTCTGCTGTGCGGGCTCGTCTTCCCGGTCTTCCTGGACGAGATGGCGATCGCGACCCCCGCCGAGGCGTGGTCGGTCCCGTCCCGGGTCGCGTGCCTGATCGCCGGGCTGCTCGTCGGCGGCCTCAACTACGTGCTCGCGAACCTCGTCGTCGGGAGCCGGCTCGGGAGCATGTCGCGGCAGATGCACCGTGTCGACGAGATCGTGCGTGCGGCGACCCGTGCCGGCGACTGGTCGGAGCTGAGCGTCGCGAGCTGCCGGTTGCCGGTGACCTCGCGGGACGAGTTCGGCGAGGCCGCGCTCGCGTTCAACACGCTCGTCAGTGCGCTCGACGGCAACGTCGCCGAGCGCAGGAGGCTCGAGGCCGCGCTGTACCACCAGGCGTTCCACGACCCGCTCACCGGGCTCGCGAACCGCGCGTTGTTCGTCGACCGCAGCGAGCACGCCCTCGACCGGGCCAAGCGCGACGGGACCCGGCTCGCCGTGCTGTTCGTGGACCTGGACGGCTTCAAGTCGGTCAACGACACCCTCGGTCACGCCGCCGGCGACGTCGTGCTGGTGGAGACCGCGCGTCGGCTCACGGCCGGTCGTCGGTGCACCGACACCGTCGCGCGCATCGGGGGCGACGAGTTCGCGGTCCTTCTCGAGGGTGCCGACGCCGAGGCGGCCGAGCGCCTCGCCGAGGAGCTCTGCGGCCGCCTGTGCGATCCGGTTCCGGTCGGCGACGGCACGGCGCGCGTCGGTGCGAGCATCGGCACGGCGGTCGGCGGCGGTCGCACCGACACGCTCGAGGCGCTGCTGCGCATGGCGGACCGTGCGATGTACCGCGCGAAGAGCTCCGGCACGGGTTGCGTGCGCGACGTCCCCGTCCAGGGACGGACGACGACATGACCCCGATGTTTCCCGGCTCGCGCCACCGCAACGCCCTGCTCGCCGCGTGGCCGCGGCTCCTCCCGCAGCTCGGTCGGCGTCTCGGTGTCGCAGCGCTGCTGTTCCTCGGGTTCGTCGCGCCGGTGCTCCTCACCCTCGAGCTCACGCACCTCGGCGAGCAGGGGATCCGGGTCGAGCGCGACCTGCAGTCCGTCGTGACCGAGCTGCACGTGCAGGACGGCTGGGAGTGGCGCGTGATCAGCGGACGCGAGAACGCGCGGGCCGGTCAGGGACCGATCAACGCGTCCCGTGCCCGGTCGGACGAGCTCCTCGCGCGGGCGATGGACGAGGGTCTCGCCGCGGATGCGGTGGAACGCGTGCGGGCGGCGAGCCACACCTACCAGGTCGCCGTCGACCAGGAGCTCCGGCTCCTGACGGTCGGCAGGTGGGCGGAGGCCGCCACGTTCGACGAGTCCGACGTCGACCCGGCCTTCGAGCAGGCGCAGACGGTCCTCGCGACCGAAGGATCCCTCGTCGCCGCCCACTCGGCGCGCGCCCTGCAGTACAGCAACGCCGGCCCGGCCGTGATGCTGCTGGCACTCGTCACCGTCAGCGTGGTGCAGGGGCGGCGTCGGCGGATCAGCGTCCAGCACGAGGCCGAGCGAGCCGGCGAGGCGCGGTACCGCACCCTGATCGACCAGTCGTCCGACCTCGTCCTGGTCACGGACCGGGACGGCCGGTGCGTGTTCCTCAGCCCGTCGGCCGAGCGGTTCCTGAGCACGCCGGAGGGTGTCGGTGCAGGGGAGTCCCCGCAGGCCGTGCCGTTCGACCTGCTGTCCGTCGTGGACCCGCAGGACCGGGCCCGGGTCGCGGCGCGACTGCACGCGGTGACGCCGGAGCGCGGGGCCGAGCTCGAGCTGCGCCTCGTCGGCGGCCACGGCACACGACGGTTCGCGGTCTCGGTCCAGGACCTCGAGGCGAACGCCTCCGTCGGCGGCCTCGTGCTCACGGCGCGCGACGTCACGGACAAGCTGCTCATGCTCGGCGAGCTGGAGCAGCGTGCCCTGCACGATCCCCTGACCGGCCTGCCGAACCGCACGCTGCTCACCGACCGGATGGACCAGGCGCTGATCGCCGACCACGGCGTCGGCACCGCTCTCGTGCTGCTCGACCTCGACCGGTTCCGCGAGATCAACGACACGTTCGGCCACCACCACGGCGACGAGGTGCTCCGCCAGGTCGGGCCGCGGCTCGCCCAGGTCGTCGGCCCCGACGCCACCGTCGCGCGGATCACCGGCGACGAGTTCGCCGTCCTGCTCCCCCGGACCCGGGACCTCACGGCGGCGATCTCCGCTGCTGCGGCGCTCCGCGCGACCCTCGAGATCCCGTTCCTGGTCGACGGCGCGGTCCTGGACCTCGAGGCCAGCGCGGGCGTCGTGCTCTCCGGGCTGCACGGCTCGGACCCGTCGACGTTGCTGCAGCGCGCCGACATCGCGATGTACGTCGCCAAGACCGATGCCCGGGGCGTGTTCGTCTACGACCCGGAGCTCGACGCGCGCATCCCGTCGAAGGTGTCCCTGCTCGGTGACCTGCGCCGTGCGCTCGAGCACGACGAGCTCGTGCTGCACTACCAGCCCAAGGTCTCGGTGCGCACCGGCGCGGTGGTCGGTGTCGAGGCCCTGGTGCGCTGGGAGCACCCGACGCGCGGGATGGTCGCGCCGGACGACTTCATCCCGCTGGCCGAGCACACGGGTCTGATCGGACCGCTCACGCGCCGGGTGCTCGACCTCGCGCTCGCGCAGGCGCGCGTCTGGGCCGATGCCGGCCGCCCGCTGGTCGTGTCGGTCAACCTGTCCGCGCGCAACCTGGTCGACGACGTGCTGCTCGGGCAGGTCGTGGGGCTCCTCGCCGAGCACGGCGTCCGTCCCGAGCTGCTCGAGCTCGAGGTGACCGAGACCGCGATCATGACCGAGCCGGCGACGGCCCGCCAGCTGCTCGAGGCGTTGTCGAGGCTCGGCATCCGGATCTCGATCGACGACTTCGGGGTCGGGTACACGAGCATCGGTCAGATCACGAGCCTGCCCGTGGACGAGCTGAAGATCGACCGGTCCTTCGTGACGACCATGGACGTCGACCCGGACAACGAGCTGATCGTCCGCAGCATCGTCGAGCTCGGCCACAACCTCGACCTGACGATCGTCGCCGAGGGGGTCGAGACCGAGGACGTCCTGACCGCGTTGGCCACCGTGGGCTGCGACGTCGCCCAGGGGTACCACCTGTCCCGGCCGCTCCCGGTGGCGGCGATGGACGCGTGGCTCGACGCCCACGTCGCCGCACCGACCCGGATCCGTGACCTGCCATCGCTGCGGGTCGTCCCCAGGCCCAGGCGTTACGGTGATCGCCAGGAGGCGCACCGACCGGAGTGACGGGCGCGCACCGCTCGACACCGGAGGAGAGCCCGTGCGACTGCACGCCGCGTGCACGGCGCGACCGCGCCTCGCGCAACGCGCACGGGCGACCCGACCGGCGCGGGTTGCGTCCGCGATGATCGGGCTCGCGTGCGCGCTCTCGATGGCTGCGTGCGCGGGCGGCGGGAGCCCGGGGCCGGTGTCGTCACCCGGAGCCGGCGGCCCGGCGCCAGCCGGCGCCTCTCCGCACCTCAGCGGCACGGTGACCGTCTTCGCTGCCGCCTCGCTCACCGGGACGTTCACCGCACTCGGCCACGCGTTCGAGGCGGCGCACCCCGGGACGACCGTCCGGTTCAGCTTCGCCGGGAGCTCGGCGCTCGCCCAGCAGATCCTCGCCGGCGCCCCGGTGGACGTGTTCGCCGCGGCCTCACCCGAGACGATGGCCCTGGTCACGGGTGCGGCCCCGACGGGGCGAGAGGTTCCGGTGGTGTTCGCCCGCAACCGGCTCGAGATCGCCGTACCGGCCGGTAACCCCGGACGCGTCACGGGCCTGGTCGACCTCACGAGGCCGGCGCTCCGCGTCGCGCTGTGTGCGCCGCAGGTCCCGTGCGGGGCCGCGGCGGCCGCCGTCTTCGCCGCCGCGGGACTCACCCCGGCGCCCGACACCCTCGAGCAGGACGTCAAGGCCGTGCTGACCAAGGTCGAGCTCGGCGAGGTGGACGCCGGGCTCGTCTACCGCACGGACGTCATCGCGGGCGGCGACGCGGTCCGAGGCATCGACTTCCCGCAATCCTCCGCCGCGGTCACCGAGGACCCGATCGTCGCGTTGCCGGACGCACCGAACGCGGCGGCGGCCCAGGCGTTCGTCGACCTCGTGCGGTCGGCGCAGGGGCGCGCAGTGCTCGCCGCCGCGGGGTTCGACGTCGGATGACGCTCCGCCCGGCACACGGGCCCGCGGCCCGGCCGCACGGTCCAGGGGCTCGACGGCGCGGCCCGGCGGTCCGGCGGCGCGGTCCCGGGAGCGGCGTGCCGCCGCTGATGCTGGTGCCCGCCCTCGTCGGCCTGGCCTTTCTCGTGCTCCCGGTGGTCGCGGTGCTCCTGCGCACGCCGTGGGCCGCCCTCCCGCACCAGCTCGCGCGGTCCGAGGTGCTCGAGTCCCTGCGCCTCTCGCTGGTCAGTGCCACGCTCGCGACCACGCTCTGCCTGCTCCTCGGGGTGCCTCTCGCCTGGGTGCTCGCGCGGAGCGAGCTGCGCGGGCGAGGCCTGGTGCGCGCGCTGGTGACCGTGCCGCTCGTGCTGCCGCCCGTCGTCGACGGTGTCGCCCTGCTCCTGCTGCTGGGGCGCCGCGGGGTGCTCGGTCAGTACCTCGACGCGTGGTTCGGCATCAGCCTGCCGTTCAGCACGGCGGCCGTCGTGATCGCCGAGGCGTTCGTGGCCATGCCGTTCCTGGTGATCTCCGTCGAGGGCGCGTTGCGCGCGGCCGACCGACGGTACGACGACGCCGCCGCGACCCTCGGCGCCTCGCGCTGGCTGACGTTCCGCCGGGTCACCCTCCCGTTGGTGGCGCCCGGCGTGGCGGCCGGCGCGGCGCTGTCGTTCGCGCGGGCGCTCGGTGAGTTCGGGGCCACGATCACGTTCGCGGGGAGCTTCCCCGGCGTCACGCGCACGATGCCGTTGTCGGTGTACCTCGCCCTCGAGACGGACCCCGATGCCGCGGTCGTGCTCTCGGTCGTGCTGCTCGTCGTGTCCGTGCTCGTGCTCGCGACCCTCCGCGGCCGGTGGCTCTCGGGGGTCCCGCGGTGACGGGTCTGCACGCGCGGGTCGGCGTCGAGCGTCCCGGCTTCACGCTCGACCTGCCGCTCGACGTCGCGCCGGGTGAGGTCGTCGCGCTGCTCGGACCCAACGGCGCCGGCAAGACGACGACCCTGCGCGCCCTCGCCGGCCTCGTCTCGCTGACCGCCGGGATCGTCGAGCTCGACGGCGTGCCGTTGGACGACCCGGCGCGTGACGTGTTCGTCCGTGCGGAGGACCGTCCGCTCGGGATGGTGTTCCAGGACTACCTGCTGTTCCCGCACCTGACCGCGCTCGAGAACGTGGCGTTCGGCCCGCGGGCGCGCGGGACGGCACGGTCGGCCGCGCGAGATCAGGCGCGCGCGTGGCTCGCACGGGTGGGACTGGCGGAGGTCGCGTCGGCGCACCCGTCGGCCCTGTCCGGCGGTCAGGCCCAGCGGGTCGCCCTCGCCCGCGCACTGGTGACCGAGCCCCGGCTGCTCCTCCTCGACGAGCCGCTGGCCGCCCTCGACGCCGTGACCAGGCTCGCGGTCCGCTCCGACCTGCGCCGGCACCTGACGGAGTTCGCCGGGACGACGGTCCTGGTCACGCACGACCCGGTCGACGCGATGGTTCTCGCCGACCGGATCGTCGTCGTCGAGGACGGCCGCGTCGTCCAGGAGGGCGCCCCGGCCGACGTCGCACGCGCACCGCGCACCGAGTACGTCGCTCGCCTCGTCGGGCTGAACCTGGTCCGCGGAACCGCGCACGGCACGACGGTGCGGATCGACGGCGGGGGAGTGCTGCACGTGAGCGGACCGGCCGAGGGGGAGGTGCTCGTGGCGTTCGCGCCCTCCGCGGTGGCGCTGCACCGTGAGCGACCGACCGCCGGGTCCCCGCGCAACACGTGGGAGGGGCGCATCGGCGGCATGGAGCAGCACGCCGACGTGATCCGCGTCAGCGTCGACTCGCAGCCACCGGTGCTCGCCGACGTCACCACCGCGGCGGTGGCCGACCTCGACCTGACTCCCGGGTCCCGGGTGTACGCGACGCTCAAGGCGACCGAGACCCAGGTGTACCCCGCCTGAGAGGTGCACTCATCTTCGGGGCTTACCGTCTGTGGTGTGGGAGCAGTCAGCTCGGCGGCACAGTCCGACGCCGCGGCCCGCCGGTCGGTGCGCGCGGTGGTCCGCGGCGCCCTCGTGCGGACCGCGCACGTCGTGGTCCGGTCGGACCTCGCGCTCGTCGTGTCCGGCGTCATCACCGCGCTCACGATCGCGTTGACGCTCTCCCCCGACGGCGTGGTGCATCTGGTCGTGTCCTCGACGAGCACCAACCTCGCGAACCTCCGCACGCACCCGGTCCCGGTGCTGGTCGCGAGCCTGTTCGTGGTGCCCGACCTCGACGGTCTCCTGCTCGTCCTCGCCCTGCTCGTGGCGCTGGCGTACGGGCAGCAGTGGGTCGGCCGGTTCGCGACCGTCGTCGTGGCGGTCATCGGGCACGTCGGGGCGACCCTGTTCGTGGCGATCCTGCTGATCACCGGGCTCGGCGCGCACCTCATCCCCCGGTCGGTCGTGTACGCCGAGGACGTCGGCGTGAGCTATGCGCTCGCGGCCCTTCTCGGCTGGCTCTCGGCACGCGTCCCCCGCCGGTGGCGGGTCTGGTACGTCGCGATGCTCGTCGTCTACTTCCTCGGCCCCGCGCTGTTCTCGCAGACGTTCACCGACGCCGGTCACGCGACGGCTCTGGTCCTCGGGCTCTCGCTCGCAGTGCTCTCGGCGCGGTCGGCGACGCACGGCGCTGCGGACGGCGCGACGCGCGATGACGCCGTCGGCGGAATTCCCTTGGCAGCCGACGTCGCGCGACGTAGCGTCGACCCATCGGGAAAGGAGGTGGTCGAAGAGTGATGTTTCTTCGGACGCGAGAGGTGACTGTCCGCTAGTCGCCCGAGCAGCTCGGACGGACTGAACCGGTCCCACCCGTTCCACCCCATGACCCCTGTCATGCGGGGGCGACGAGCGAGATCCCGGCAGTCACCGCAGCCCGTGGGGTCGCGCACTCGTCCCGTGCGACAGGGATCCGGTTCCCGGGTCCCGACCCACGGGCTGTTCCCTGCTCTCCGCGGCCCGCCGTCACGTGCCGTCACCCGCCGTCACGTGCCGTCACGTGCACGGCCGACGGGGGTGGAGGATGGCCGCATGGTCGAGCTGAAGACACGGTCCGAGATCGCGGCGATCCGGGAGGCGGGGCGCTTCGTCGCCTCGGTGCTCTCGTCGGTCCGCGAGCACGCGCGCATCGGGACGACGTTGCTGGACCTCGACTCCGTCGCGCACCAGATGATCGACGCCGCGAGTGCCCGATCCGTCTACCTCGGCTACCACCCCAGCTTCGGTGCGATCCCGTACCCGGGGGTCCTGTGCACCTCGGTCAACGACGCGGCCCTGCACGGTCTGCCCTCGCCGTACGTGCTGGCCGACGGTGACCTCCTGAGCATCGACTTCGCCGCCGAGGTCGACGGCTGGGTCGCGGACTCGGCGGTGTCGTTCCAGGTGGGCACCCCGACCGCGGACGCCACCGGGCTGATCCGGACGACGGAGCAGGCCCTGGCCGCCGGGATCGCGGCCGCGCGTCCCGGCAACCGCATGGGTGACATCTCCGCCGCGATCGGCGCGGTCGGGCGCCGCGCGGGGCTCGGCATCAACGCGGACTTCGGCGGGCACGGCGTCGGCCGGACGATGCACGAGGACCCGCACGTCCCGAACCTGGGTACCGCGGGGCGTGGGATGACCCTGCGGCCGGGGCTCGTCATCGCGATCGAACCGTGGTTCATGGCCGGCGGCGACGCGTACGTGTTCGACCCGGACGGCTGGACGATCCGGAGCGCCGACGGCTCGCTGACCGCGCACGCCGAGCACACGGTCGCGATCACCGAGGACGGTCCGGTCATCCTGACCCTGCCGTGACCGGTGGGGGCGTGCCGCGATGGCAGGCGCCCGCGACCGGGCGGCGGGCGCCGGCGGACGGAACGCGATCACGCTGCCTGCGCGTCGGGCTGTACTCCGCCGTCCCGCGTGCCGATGAAGCACAGGACAGGACGGAGGTCGAGGCGTGGTGACGTGGTTCACGAGGAAGCGCGACGTGGTCGAGCCCGCGCCGGCAGTGGTCGAGGAGGCCGATCCGCTGAGAGTGCTGCTCGCGACGACGCACCTGCCGGTGACCGAGGTCGACGACCGGTTCGGCGTCGTCCCTGCGGGCGTCCGCGCCACGGTCGACGAGCGCACGATCGTCGTGGTCGTCGAGCAGGTGCACCCACCGCGCGCCCACGACCGCGCCCTCGCCTTCGGGCTGGCCGCTGCGCACGGGCGCCGGCTCGCGATCCTTCTCCCGGCCGAGGACGACGACGTCGTCCTCGCGACCCGCTCGCGCGCGGCCCTGCTGCGCAAGGTGCCCATCGACCTCTACACCTACGACGACCTGCGGGCCGTGGTGCACCCCCCGCTCTCCGAGCGGATGCTGCGGAGCGGAGCCGCCGAGTCCGACGGCCTCGAGCGGGCCGAGGAGTACCTGGTTCCCGCGCGTCTCGCGGGCACTGCTGCGCCGATCGAGGCCTGGGCGAACCACGAGCTCGACCTCACGCCCAAGCACCTGAAGTCCGCACGGTCGTGGGTCTGCGAGGGACAACGCGTGCTGTCGATGCGCGCGACCCGGAACGGGCTGCGCGTCGTCGCGGGCGTCCGTGACGACTCCCTGCCGGATCCGGAGCCGCTGACCCTCACGCTGACCGGGGCGACCTCGGCCGCGCAGGTCGACGCGATCATCGTGCGTGTCGAGGCGGCCATCGCGCGTCGACGCGCCGAGCGTGCGCCCGGGTATCGCGAGTACCGCATCGCGGCGACGCTCGAGCGGGTCGGCCGCGCCACCGACTGGGGCGACGGACCCGTGTGCCGCCAGGTCCGAGGGCTGCGGCCGGGCGGAGGGCACGCCCGGGTGCCGTTCGTCCGGGTCGACGCCGAGAACCGCCTCCACGTGGTGGAGGTCGCGCACCACCGCACGGGGCTGCTCGGGATCCGCGCGCTCGACGCGTGGATCTGGGCGACCGAGAACACGGCCGCTCTCGCGGAGCACCTCGGCGTGCCGTCGGTCTCGTCCGTGGTGCTCGACGTCGTCGTCGCGGTCGGTCCCGGGGCACCGGGCGCCGGCGCGTGGAGCGACGCCAACCGCCCGGACGTGTCCGACGCGTCCCGGCCGGCGGCCGACCTCGCTGGAGCCGATTCGACGGGACCCGCGCTCGACGTGGCGGAACCCTCCCTCGACGAGGACCTCGACGACGATCCCGCCGACGACGAGGACCTCGACGAGACGTCGCCGGCGGCCGTCCCCGCGCCCGTGCTCGCTCAGCTCGGCGCGCTCAGCCCGACCGTCGTCTGGGAGGTCCACGAGCTGTCGGCCTGGGACACCGAGAACCCCGTCCTGCAGACGACGGTGCGATCCGGGGTGCCGGTGGTCGCCGAGCGCGTTCCCCTCATGCCGGCCTCGCTGACCGCGGTCCAGGAGTTCCTCCAGCTCGTCGGACCGCGCGACGTCGGACCGGCGCCGCTGGCCGGATCGAGCGCCGTGGTGCCCTCGGTGCCGGTGGGCTCGGTGCCGGTGGGGTCGGCCCTGGTGGCGTCGGCCGCCGTGGCGTCGGCGTCAGCGGTTCCGCCGAGGCCGCCGTCGTCCGCGTCGCCGTCGTCCGCGTCGCCGTCGTCGAGGCCGCCGTCGTCGGGGTCGCCGCAGTCGGCACCTGGCCCGGGACCGGCCGTCGCCGGAGCACGGCAGTCCGCCGCCGTCGAGTCCGCGATCACGCCGGCCGGCCCCCCGGTCGCGGGCGCCGCACCCTCGCCGCCCCCGACCACGCCCGCGTCGCGCCACCACGAGCCCCGGCCGGACGCTGCCGCCACAATGGCACGGTGACCGATCCTCGAACGCCGTTCCGCGTGATGACCGTCTGCACGGGGAACATCTGCCGCTCGCCCATGTCCGAGGTCGTGCTGCGCGACCGCTTCGCGGCGGCCGGCCTGCACGACGAGGTCGTCGTCGACTCGACCGGGATCAGCAGCGAGGAGCACGGCAACCCGATGGACCGCCGGGCGGTGGCTGTCCTGCTGGAGAACGGGTACGACGATCCCGCGCTGCGCGGGCACCAGGCGCGTCAGGTCAGGTCCGTCGACCTGCTCACCCACGACCTCCTGCTCGCGATGACCGCCGCGCACGCCGGTGCGTTGCGGCGCCTCGCCGGTGCCGACGCGTCGCTCTCCGCGCGGGTACGCCTGTACCGGGAGTTCGACCCGGCGGCGCCGGTGCTGCGACCGGGTGACCCGGAGCACCTGCTCGACATCGACGACCCCTGGTACGGCGACCGCGGTGCGTTCGTCGCGTGCCTCGCGCAGGTCGAGGCCGCTGCCGACGCGGTCGTCGCGCACGTCGTCGCCGAGCTGAACGCGCGATGAGCGCAGGCCTGGGCGCGGTGCGGTCGTGCCCGCCGGAGCGGGCACGGGAAGGATGGGGTCATGACGTCACCCGATGAGCGGCGCAGCGGCCTGACGGTGTCCCGGCGCTCCCACGTCCCGCCGTTCGCGGTCATGGAGATCCTGGCCACGGCCAACGCGCGCCGCGCCGCCGGCCACTCCGTCGTCAACCTCTGCGCGGGCGAGCCCTCCACCGGGGCGTCCGACGTCGTGCGGCAGCGCGCGATCGAGCTGCTGACGAGCGGCGACCTCGGCTACACCGAGTCGATGGGCGCGCCGACGCTGCGGGCCGAGATCGCTGCGCACTACGGGCGTTGGTACGGCGTCGACGTGGACCCGTCCCGGGTCGCCGTCACGACCGGGTCCTCGGGCGGCTTCATGCTCGCGTTCCTCGCGGCGTTCGACGTCGGGGACCGCGTCGCGCTCGCCCGCCCGGGCTACCCCGCGTACAAGAACATCCTCACCGCGCTGGGCTGCGAGGTCGTCGAGCTGCCGTGCGGTCCGGAGACCCGGTACCAGCCGACCGCGGCCCAGCTCGAGGCGCTCGACGTGCCGGTGGACGGACTCGTGGTCGCGAGCCCGGCGAACCCGACCGGCACGATGATCGGAGCCGAGGCGCTCGCGGAGCTCGCCGCGTGGTGCGACGGTCACGGCGTGCGTCTGATCAGCGACGAGATCTACCACGGGATCACGTACGCGGAGCCGGCGGCGACGGCCGCGCACCACCTCGGGACCGGCGCCGTGGTCGTCAACTCGTTCTCGAAGTACTGGGCGATGACGGGGTGGCGGCTCGGGTGGCTGCTGCTCCCCGACGACCTCGTGGCCCCGGTCGACGCGCTCGCGGGGAACGTCGCGCTCTGCCCGCCGGCCCTGGCCCAGCATGCGGGCGTCGCCGCGTTCAGCCCGGAGGGGTACGCCGCGGCGGCGGCGAACGTCGCGCGCTACGCCGACGCGCGCGGGTTGCTGCTCGACCGGCTCCCGGAGCTCGGCTGGACCCGGATCGCCCCGGCGGACGGCGCGTTCTACCTGTACGCGGACGTCTCCGCGGCCGGGCTCGACTCGCGGACCTGGTGCGCGCGCGCCCTCGACGAGGCCGGCGTCGCGCTCACCCCGGGCACCGACTTCGACGGCGTCGCCGGTGGCGACTGGGTGCGGTTGTCCTTCGCCTCGTCGGTGGAGGTCGTCGGCGAGGCCGTGGACCGGATCGTCGCCTGGCAGCGGACGCTCCGGTCGTGACCCGGCGGTCGGCGGGCGCGCGGTCGACGGTCCCGCGGTCGACCAGCACGCGGTCGACGGTCCCGCGGTCGACGGTCCCGCGGTCGGCCGTCACGCCGTGGACCGCGTCGCGCGGGACGGCTGCGTCGAGGCGGCCCGCGCGATGAGCGGGCTGACGGGCCGGATCGACCTCCCGGCCCTGCCGAGCGGCTGGGACGTGGCGCTCGGGGTCGTCGGCGGACTTCTGCTCGTCTGGGTGTCTCTCGTCGTCGCGCTGTGGTTCGCGCTGCCGGACAGGACGACGCTGCGCGGCCTGCTGCGGTTGCTCCCCGATGTCCTGCGGCTCGTCCGACGTCTCGCCGCCGATCGCGACCTGCCCCGTGGCGCGCGCGTCCGGTTGTGGCTGCTCCTCGGCTACCTGGCGTTGCCCTTCGACCTGGTGCCCGACGCCGTTCCCGTGCTCGGCTACGCGGACGACGCCGTGGTCGTCGCGCTGGTGCTGCGGTCGGTCGCGCGACGCGCGGGCCGGGACGCCCTCGAACGGAGCTGGCCGGGCACCCCCGACGGCTTCGCCGCGGTCCTCGCGCTGTGCCGGATCGACGTACGGTCCGCCGCTCCCGCCACGGGCAGCGCGGCGGCCGCGGAGCGCCCCGAGAGCTCGCCTGGGACCCCGTCGTCGGGCGGGCAGGACACCCCGAGATCGGCTCAGTAGAGCCTTTCCTTGCTGGCGGCGCGCCATCCTCAGGCGGTAAACCGGACACCATGGACCGTATCCGTACTGCCGTGCGCACGTACCCGCTGGTCGCCACGACGCTCCTGGTCGGTCTCGTCGGCGGGGTCGTCGCCGTCGCCGGCCTCCCCGAGGGGACCCGGTGGCTGCTGAGCGGGTACGCCCTCGTGATCGCGGCGGTCCAGACGCGCGGGATGATCGACGACATCCGGCACGGGACCTGGGGAATCGACATCCTGGCCGTCACCGCGATCGTCTCGACCGTGGTCGTCGGGGAGTACTGGGCGTCCGTCGTCGTCGTCCTCATGCTCACCGGTGGCGCCGCGCTGGAGGACTACGCGGCCGGTCGCGCGCGTCGCGAGCTGAGTGCCCTGCTCGAGCGTGCGCCGCGCATCGCGCACCGGGTCACCGAGGACGGCACCGTCGAGGACGTCGACATCGACGCGGTGGTCGTCGGCAACGAGCTCATGGTCAAGCCCGGGCAGGTCGTCCCGGTCGACTGCGTGCTGCTGACCGATGCCGCGTCCTTCGACGAGTCGTCGCTGACCGGCGAGTCGATGCCGGTCGAGCACGTGCGCGACGACGCGCTGATGTCCGGCTCCGTCAACGGCCCCTCGGGGGTGCGGGTCCGCGCGACGGCCACGGCGGCCGACTCGCAGTACCAGACGATCATCGCGCTGGTCCGGGAGGCCTCGGAGTCCAAGGCGCCGTTCGTGCGGCTCGCCGACCGGGTCGCGGTGCCGTTCACGCTCGTATCGTTCGTGCTCGCCGGGGTCGCCTGGGCGCTCTCCGGCGACGGCATCCGGTTCGCGGAGGTGCTCGTCGTCGCGACGCCGTGCCCGCTGCTCATCGCGACGCCGGTCGCCTTCATGGCCGGGATGTCCCGCGCCGCCAAGAACGGGATCATCGTCAAGAACGGCGGCACGCTCGAACGCCTCGCGCGGATCCGGACCGCCGCGTTCGACAAGACCGGCACGCTCACCCGGGGCGCCCCTGAGGTCGTGGCCGTCGTGAGCACGGACGGCGTGGAGACCGCCGAGCTGCTGCGCCTGGCGGCAAGCGTCGAGCAGTACTCGGGCCACGCGCTCGCCGCGTCGATCGTCGCGGCCGCCGCCGCGACGGACGGGGCGCTCAGCGAGGGTCACGACGTGCACGAGACGACGGCGCACGGCGTGTCCGCGATGGTCGACGGCCGGGCCGTCGTCGTCGGCAAGGCCGCGTTCGTCGCCGAGCGGCTCGCCTCCGGCACGATCGCGCCCGTCGCCCTCGCCCCGGGACAGATGGGCGTCTACGTCGGGGTCGACGGCGAGTACGCGGGCGCGATCCTGCTCTCCGACCGGGTGCGGCCGGAGGCGCGCCAGACCCTGGCCGAGCTGCACCGGCTCGGGGTGCGGACCGTCGTCATGCTGACCGGCGACGCCGAGACCACCGCGCGCCACGTCGCCGCCGATCTCGGTGTCGACGACGTCCGGGCGAACTGCCTGCCGAAGGACAAGGTGCACGCGGTCGCGTCGCTCGACGTGCGCCCGGTGATGATGGTCGGCGACGGCGTGAACGACGCGCCCGTGCTCGCGGCGGCGGACGTCGGCATCGCGATGGGGGCCCGCGGCTCCACGGCTGCGAGCGAGTCGGCGGACGTCGTGATCATGCTCGACGACGTCTACCGGACCGCGAAGGCGGTGGGCATCGGGCAGCGGACGGTCTCGGTCGCGATGCAGGCGATCGGCATCGGCGTGGCGATGAGCCTGGCCCTCATGGTGCTCGCTGCCTTCGGGTGGATCCCGGCGATCGTCGGTGCCGGGCTCCAGGAGTTCGTGGACCTCGCCACGATCCTCTGGGCCCTGCGCGCCTCGACGCACGGGTCGAAGGAGCCTGCCGATCACCTGACTCTCGCGGCGGACGAGTCCCGGCTGCCGCTGGCGGTCAGCGTCTGACGGTCACCCCCCGCCGGACCTTCGGGTGTCGCGGGGCCTCCGGGACTGTCCCGTGGGTCTCCTCCGGCGCTGTCGCGTGGTGGGTACTCCGGGATACAGGCACCGGCGTGAGTGTCGTCCGGACGGTGGCGGGAGGGGCTCGTCGAGCGCTGGACCGAGGCGGTCCGGTTGAATCCGATCGCCGGCCCTACGTAGCATCGGCGGCAGCGTCGCGTGTCGGTGGCAGGCTGTGTCAGGCATGGAGGCGCGGTTCAGAGAGGGCGACGCCATGCGCCGCGCCAATCCCGAGACCGCTGCGGTGCAGTCACCCCGTCGAGCGAATCGTCCGTTCATCTCGTTTGCCTTGGTCCCCGCCTACGGGCACGTCTATCCCGTGATTCCGTTGGCGGAGGCGGTCCGCCAGGCCGGTGCGCGCGTCCAGATCGCGGTCGGCCGCCCGTTCCACGACACCCTTCCGTTGCCCACTGTGCTCGGTTCGGATCTGGACCCGATCACCACCGATGTTCCCGACCTGACCCGCGCGCGGTTTCCGACCGTGGTCGACGACGTCCCGGCGCGCTGGGTCGCGGCGTTCTTCGGGGTGATGCACGCGTTGCCGGCTGTGACTGCGCTGCGCCGGGCGTGGCAGCACGACCGTCCTGATCTGGTGGTCTACGACCCCGCCAACCCGGGTGCGGCTGTCGTCGCCGACGAGCTCGGCATACCCTCGATGCTGTTCAGCGTCTTCCACTACTTTCCGCCCATGCTCGAGCTGCCTCGAGTCACGCGGCGGGCGCTCGACGAGCCCGACGTGCAGCCATGGGAGCCGCTACCGGACGGCCGGCACCCGTCCCGCCCGTACATCGACCCGGTGCCGTCGGCGCTGCAGCTCGGTCCGATCGCCGAGCACGATGATGTCATCCCCATCCGCACCGTCGCCTGGGACGACCCGGCGGCCGCGCCGATCGTGCCGACCCGCCGCGATCGGGAGCGACCCCTCGTCTACGTGACCCTCGGGACCGTGGTCGGCACGCCGGAGCTCCTGCGTGACGTCATCGTCGAGGCAGCCCGGTTCGGTGACGTGATCGCGTCGATCGGCCCGTCCGTGAGCCGGGCTCGGCTTGGGGACCTGCCGGGCAACGTCTCGGTCCATCGGCTCGTGCAAGCGCACACTGTGATGGCGACGGCCGATCTCGTCGTGCACCACGGAGGTATGGGCACGACCCTCGCCGCGGCCGCCCACGCCGTACCTCAGCTGCTCCTGCCCCAGGTGGGTGACCAGTTCGCGAACGCCCAGGCCGTGACCCGCGCCGCGATCGGACGCGCCCTGATCGGCGCGCGTGAGGCAGGAGCCATCAGCGCAGCCCTGGCAGCGTTGGAGCGCGACCGGCAGGTCAGGGATTCCGCCGACGCGGTCGCCCGCACGATCGCAGCCGCGCCCGGCCCTGCGCAGGTCGCACGCGAGCTCATCAACCGAGCCGGCCACGGGCAGCCACGTCGCCGCCCCTGATCGGGACCCTGAGCCGCTGCCGGCCGGTTCCGGAGGGCACCCTCCGCGGCCTTGACCGGCCATGCCCACCCGCGCGTAGCCCCGAGGCGTGGGCGAGGTGGACACGTATCTCAGCACGATCGACGCGGCGGACCGCGATCGACGCGACCGCACGCTAGCCTGCCCGGCGCGCCGAGCGCCGATGTGACGGTGCCCCACGGGCCGTCCGGCACGGTCGGCAGCGTGGGCGTCAGAGGATCCGATCCACCGCATCCTCGGCGCGGACGCCCTGCTGTGCCACGTCATCCTGGCCCGAGGCCGCTGTCTGCTCAGCATCGCTTGGTCCACTCGACGAGGTAGCGCCACATCGCGAGGCGTCGGTAGCTGCATCCAGGAAGCGCGTCGCGTGCTGTCGCGCGGGCCTCGGACCAGGTGCCTGACGGTGCTGCCTTGGCGGTCGGCGGGTCCCACAAGCGCATCCGGCGGGAGACGAGCCGGTGCGTGACGACGTCGCGAACCTCATACGGCGCATCGCGCCAGCCGCCGTAGCGCCCGTAGCCGAGGACGAGCAGGACACTGCCAGGAACGAGCACGCGCGCGGCCTCCGCGAGAGCGCGCTCCGCCTCGAGGTGGTGCAGCACCATCGTCATCGTGACGACTCCGAACGTCCGGTCCGCGAACGGCAGGTCCTCGGCCGACGCGACGACGTACCCCACACCCGACGAGTCGACCGGGAGCACCGACGCGTCGAGGTCGACGCCGACCACGCGGCGACCGACGCTACCGACGGCACGGCGGAGGGTGCCGTCACCGCAGCCCACGTCCAGAACGCTGTCCACGCGCGGGGGGATGTGTGAGGCGAGCAGAGGGAGGTAGTGGGTGTTGTGGTTCCACCGGTCGGCGAACGGGTGCGAACGGCGTCCCTTCACCGGCAACACCCTAGGGCCCGACAGGAGTCGACCCGGAGCGTCGGCATGCCGTCTCAGCCGCGGGGCTCTGCGCGGGGATCGGCAGCGCGACCGGGCCCCGGCCTCGTCGACGGCGGGCCCGGTGGTCTTGCCGTCGACCGGAGTTGCCGGTGTCGGCACATCGGCACGTCGCTGTACGGGCGACGCATGTACGACACGATGCGGGTGTGGGAGTCCGACGACTGGGTGGCGGACCAGCCTGCGGTGGCCCGTGAGTACGCCGGCATCTGGCGTGACACCGACAAGATCGTCTACTCCACGACCCTCGCCGGCGTCTCGACCGCGCGCACGAGGATCGAGCGGACGTTCGACCCCGAGGCGGTCCGGCGCCTGAAGGAGACCTCCGGACCGGACCTGAGCATCGGGGGCGCGGGGATCGCCGCGGAGGCCTTCCGGCACGGTCTGGTCGACGAGTGCGTGCTGCTGCTGTGCCCGGTGCTCGTCGGCGGCGGCAAGCCGGCGCTACCCCGAGGCGTACGGCTCGACCTCGAGCTGCTCGACCACCGGCCCTTCGGCAACGGCGTGGTCTACCTCCGCCACGCGGTCCGCAACCGCACCTGACACCCACGCCGGAGCGATGACCGGGTGGTCCGAGTCGGGTCGAGCTCGGGGTGACGTGAGAGCTCCGACCGTGTCTGCTACGCGCCGTCGAGCAGGGCGTGCAGCGGGGCGACCGGGACCACGCCGTCCGCCTTGGCTGCCAGGTCGGGGTCGACCGTGACCAGTGCGTCGGCCTGCAGTCGGGTGACCGCGAGGTACTCCGCGTCGCGGAGCGTGTCCCAGCCGCGCTCGCGGGCGATCCGCCACGCCGTGCCGCGTGAGACCCGATCACCCAGCAGTCGCATCTTCAGCTCGGTGATCCGCTCGTGAGCCTCGAGGGCGGCGGCGTCCGTGCGCCTGCCTTCGCTGACGTCGCGCAGCAGAAGCTGGAGCGCTTCTGAGCGGATCGAGCTCGGCGCGACCACCTGGACGCTCGGGTCGATGCGCAGCTCCTGGTCGACGAGGTGCACCAACGTGGGGGCGTCGATGACGTAGCGCATCATCGCGTCAGCGTAGGCGGCCAGCGGGTGCGGCGTGCGCCGACAGCGGCCACGGACGTGGACTCCGGGCCGACCACGCGGTTCCGGCGGGCTTGCCCGTGTCCCCGAGCTCGTTGACGTCGGAGCCGACGTCGACGTCGTCGAACGGCGTCGCACACGCCCGGCTGGAAGCCCCAGCCGAGACGGCGGCGCGGACAGCGGTCCCGGACTCAGCGGGGTGGGGACGACGGTGGGAGAGATCGGGGTGCCGCTCTCTGGTCAGGAGCTACCTGATCTCGTAGGTGCCGTCGAGTCGGGCGCGCGCGATGACGTGCTCGGTCATCGCGTGCAGGACGTCGGTCAGGGTGAACGTGTCGGGTAGGTCGGGTCGGTAGTCCAGGGCGAAGAGTTGGAAGACGTAGGTGTGCGGTCCGTGCGACCGCGGGGGCATCGGCCCGGCCCAGCCGCGTCGGCCGAGTCCGCCTTTGCCGTGGGTGAGCCCGCGGATCGGGCTGGGGTTGGTGAGGCCGTTCTCGGGAATGCCGCTCAGCGAGGGGTCGATGCCGAGCGTCAGCGCGTGGGTGGCGGGTCTGCCGAAGGGGACGTCGGGGTCCTGCACGATGAGGACGAGCTCTGCGGTGTGGGCCGGTGGTGGTGTCCAGGCGAGGGCGGGTGAGACGTCGGCGCCGAAGAGTCGGCCGCGGTGGCGTTCGGGGATGGGGGCGCCGTGGTCGAAGGCGGGACTCGTGAGGGTGAAGGTCTCGGGCGCGTGCAGGTCAGGGCGGGCCCAGGCGAGCGTGTGGTGTCCAGCGTGTCGGTTGCGCAGTGCGTGACCGAGAGGGTTGACGGGCATGGTCGTGGTTCCTTACCTCGATGGCCGGCTCGCGAGGCCGGGGTCGTGGAGTGTGCGGTCGAGGACCGTGAGAGTCACGGCGGTGATGCTGACGCCGATCATGATCAGGGCGATGAGGTGCAGGCCGCCGTCGCTGACGCTGGTGTGGAAGACGATGCCGGTGATGGCGGACGAGGCGATGGACCCGACGTAGCCGAAGGTGCGGAACAGTCCGGATGCGACGCCGAGCTGCTCGGGCGGGGCTTGGACGTACAGGGCGATCTGGTTGCCGCTGGCGGCGGCGCCTAGTGCGACGCCGAAGACCAGGGTGATCACCACGATCCAGACGATGCTCGTGTGCGAGGTGAGGAGCAGGACGCCGACGGACCCCGCGAGAGTGGCCGCGGCGGCGGCGATGACGGGCCCGCGGACGAGGTTGCGTCGGGAGAGCGGGGCGACGACGGCTCCGGAGATCACGCTCATCGGCAGCAGGAGCAGTCCGGCGCCGAGCGCAGACGTCCCCCGGCCCGCCTCCAGCCACTGGGTGATGCCGTACAGGACGACGTACACGCACAGGCCGACGAGGGCGAAGCGCAGATACGTCCGGGTCAACGGCCCGTTGCGCACCATGAGCCGCACGTCGAGGAACGGGTCCGCGGCACGCAGCTCCCACCCGGTCAGGGCGACGAGCAGGACCACGGCCGCGGCCAGCAGCGTCCACCTCGGTTCCGAGATCGAGAACAGGAAGGCGAGCAGTGCGGTCGTCGCCAGGGCGAAGCCGATGATGCCGGTCAGGTCGATGCGGGAGATGACCTCGCGGGCACTCTTCGGTGCGTGTTGCGGGGGGTCGCGCGGGATCCAGGTCAGTGTCGCGGCCAGGGCGATCAGTGCCACCGGGATGTTGATGAGGAACACCCAGTGCCATCCGGCCGCGTCGACGAGGACTCCGCCTATCGGCAGGCCGAGAGCTGCCGTGGCGATGCCGGCGATCTGCAGACCGCCGAGCACGCCGCCGGGCGGCTTCTCCATCCCGGCTGCTGCGGCGCGGCGCTGGATGAGCATCATCGCCGTCGGATAGGCGCACGAGGTGCCCGACCCGATGAGCACCCGGGCGATCAGCAGCATCGTGAGGCTCCGCGCCACGCCGCCGACGACCCCGCCGAGCAGCACGAGGACGATCCCCACGAGGAAGACCCGCCGGGCGCCGACGACATCGGCGATCTTGCCCGCCGTGGGCTGGGCGATCGCACTGGCCAGGTACAGGGCCGTGACCAGGGTGGCGGTCTGCCCGACCGAGATGTGCAGACCGGTCGCGATCGGCACGAGCGCGGTCGCGATCATGGAGCTGTTGATCGGGTTCAGCGCGGACCCGATGAACAGCGGGGTCGTGAACCGCCACGAGAACGGCGTGCCCCTGACGGTCGACCGGACAACGGGTTGAGGGGACGTCATGGCGAGCTCCGATGAAGACGGGTCGACGATCTGGGTTCCCTAGTGCTTAGGTATACTAAGGACTGGCGTTTAGGTACACTAACGAACCATGGAGACGGAGGCAACCCCCGAACACCTCGGAACGGCGGACGAGGCCGGCCTCGGCGGTCACGTGCGATCAGCGGTGGGGCTGCTCTACCGCCGGTTCCGCAGCGAACGTCCCGAAGGCACCCTCGGAGACACGGCGCTCGACGTCCTGACCTGGCTGCACAAGCAGGGCCCGCGGACCCTGACCCAGCTCAGCGAAGACGCCCACGTCGCACCCGCCTCGATGAGTCAGAGCGTGAACCGGCTCACCTCGGCCGGCTACGCGATCCGCACTCCCGATCCGAACGACCGCCGGAAGGTGCTGATCAGCACCACTCCCGAAGGCGCCGACCTCGCCATCGCCACCCGCGCCCGACGCAACACCTGGCTCGACGGACAGCTGCACGCACTCAGCCCCGAGGATCAGCACGCGATCGCCCGCGCCTGCGCGTTGCTCAGCACGATTGCCGGCTCGTAGGGTCGCGCCCTGGTACGCATCAGACGTGCCAGGCATCGCCGTGAGCCGCGTGCACGGCGAACCTCAGCGGGATGACGCGGTGCGCACGCTGGGCCGGACCGTCGCTCGATCTCGGTCACCTGCGCCGATCACCGGGACCGGAGCGTGATCCAGATGAGCAGCTGTGTGACGAGGAACCCGCTGACCAGGTTGAGCCACAAGAACCGCCGCCACCCGCGGTTGGCGGCCTCGCAGCCGTCGTCCGCGAGGCGGCGGAACGGTGCCAGGCTCGCGAGGTAGCCGAGCGGGATCACGGCCGCGAGCCCGCCGGGCCAGCCGGCGCCGAGCATCGCGACCGCCGCGAGTGCGTAACCGGTCATCGCGAACTGCACGGTGCGGCGGGCCCCCAGCCAGGTCGCGACCGACGCGATCGACGCGGCGCGGTCGGCGGTCACGTCCTGCACCGCACCGAAGGCCTGGGAGGCGACGCCCCACAGGAAGAACGCCAGGAACGTGGCGACCACGGCGACCGACGCCCGGCCGCCCGCGACGGCGAGCCCGAACACGGCCGGGCTGACGAAGTGCGTGCTCGACGTGAGCGAGTCGAGCACCGGGCGCTCCTTGAACCGCAGTCGCGGCGCCGAGTACGCCACGACGGCGAGCACGGAGACCACCAGCGTGAGCCGCGCGGCCGACGAGCCGACGATGAGCAGGTAGGCGAGGAACGGCACGTTGGAGAGACCGGCGGACCACAGCGTCAGCCGGTGCCAACGTCGGCTCAGCACGATCCCCTCGATGCCTCCCTTGCGCGGGTTCCGGAGGTCCGACTCGTAGTCGAAGACGTCGTTGATCCCGTACATGAGCAGGTTGTACGGGACCAGGAAGTACACCGTCCCGACGACGAGCGTCAGGTCGACGTGCCGGGCGACCATCAGGTACGCGGCGGCGAACGGGTACGCGGTGTTGATCCAGCTGATCGGCCTCGAGGAGCCGATCACCTGACGGAGCGCTGCCGTCGTCTGGGGGCGCATGGTGTCCACGGTCACGGGGTCTCCAGCGGGCGTGCGGGAGCGTCCGGGTCAGCAGGCGCGTCCGCGCCGGTCGGGACCGCCGATCGGCTCGCTCCACGCCGGGGTGGTCGGCCGAGAAGCTCCCAGAGTGTCGGCAGCAGCACCGCGGCGACGAGCGGCCACGCCAGGTCCTCGACAGGCGTCAGGCCGATCCGCAGCCCGGTCAGCGCCGACGCGTCGTAGCGGAACAGGTCTGCCCGGATCATCACGGTGTCGAAGACCGCGGTCAGCACCATCAGCGCCGCGGCCGTCACGGCGGTCGCCTGCCACCAGCGTCGGCTCGTGAGGGTGAGACCGCCCGGGCGGGAGGGACGCGCGGGCGCGCCCCGGCGGCCGGCCCGGCCCGCGCGACGGGCGGAGCGGCGTGGCACCGTCCCGACGAGCACCACCACGGCGGCCACCGCCACGACGAGCGCGTCGAGCCCGAGATAGGTCATCGCAGCGCCTCTCGGTGTGCGTCGCGCGCAGCGTCTCGCGCGGTCTCACGCTCGGTCTCACGCGGAGTGTCACGCTCGGCCTCATGCCGGTCGAGCAGCCGGCGGACGAGCGCGTGGCCGACCATCGTCAGGTAGCTGAGGAACGTCACGAAGAACAGCTCCTCGACGGGCAGGTGCGGTGCGAGCTCGACGCCGACGAGCGCCTGGCCGTGACCGCGCTCGAAGAACCCGAGCCGGATCGCGGCCGCGTCCCAGGACAGGAAGACGACGATCCCGGCCAGCAGCACGATCGCGCCGCGGCGGGCGTCGGCCCACAGGAACAGCCGCCACCGGCGGTCCAGCACGGCCATCGACGCGAGCGAGACGACCAGGGCGCCCAGGTACAGACCACGGATCACAGCGGCGCCTCCAAGGGTCCCGTCGAGCGGTCCGAGGCGAGGTGCTTGACCACCAGCTCGGCGCTGATCAGGCACATCGGCAGACCGATGCCCGGGATCGTGCTGCTGCCGGCGTAGAGCAGGCCGTCGATGTGGCGCGACGCGTTGCGTCCGCGCAGCAGCGCGCTCTGGCGCCACGTGTGCGCGGGTCCGAGCGCTCCGCCCGACCACGCGTGGAGGTCTGCGGCGAAGTCGCCCGGTCCGACGGTGCGGCGCACGACGATCCGTTCCCGGAGGTCCGGGATCCCGGCCCACGACGCGAGCTGGTCGATCGCGGCGTCGGCCGCCTTCTCGACGGCCGGATCGCCCCGACCGTCGAGACCACCGCACCCGATCCTGACGTCCGCCGGGACCGGGACCAGGATGAACACGTTCTCGTCGCCGTCCGGGGCGACCGTCGGGTCCGTCGCCGAGGGCTTGCACACGTAGGTGGAGGCGGGGTCGGGCACGCGGCGGTCGGGTCCGAAGACGTCGTCGAAGTTCTGCTGCCAGTCCGCGGTGAAGAAGAGCGAGTGGTGCGGGAGCTGCGGGATCCTGCCCTCGACCCCGAGGTAGACGAGCACGGCGCCCGGCCCGGGGTCGCGCGTGTCCCACCAGGACTGCGGGTACGTCTGCAGCCCCGGCACGACCAGCTCGGTCTCCAGGTGGTGCAGGTCGGCGGCGCCGACGACGACGTCCGCGTCGAGCAGCCCGACCCTCCCGCCGGCGTCCTGGTACGCGACGCCGGTGACCCGTGCGCGCGGCCGCCGGCGAAGGCCACGCGCACGGGAGGGGAGAGGGCTGGTGGGGCGCACGACGAGGTCGTCCGCGGCGCGACCCTGCTGCGGCGCGGTGGCTGCCGCGGCCGTCGTGGTGATCGCGGTGGCCGTGGCGCCGAGGTGGATCCGGACGCCCTCGGCGCGCGCGAGGTCTGCGATCGCCTCGATGAGCCGCGTGAACCCGCCCTGCGGGTACAGGACGCCGTCGGCCAGGTCGAGGTGGCTCATCAGGTGGTACATGCTCGGCGCGCGGTCCGGCGACGAGCCGAGGAACACCGCCGGGTACCCCAGGATCTGCCGGAGGCGAGGGTCGCTGAACGACCGTGCGACGTGGCGGTCCAGCGTCCGGGCGAGCAGCGAGACGAGTCGCGGTGCTCGGCGCAGGACGTCCGCGCGCAGCAGCGGGAGGAGCGACTCGAAGCTCGTGTAAAGGAACCGTCGCACGGCGACGTCGTACGCATCCTTCGCGGACGTCAGGTACGCGTCGAGCGCCCGGCCGGCGCCCGTCTCGACGGCCTCGAAGGTCGCGACGTTCCGGGCGCGGTCCGGATGGACGTCGATCGGCTCCGGTCGTCCGGCGTCCGGAGACCCACCCGGCCGGCCCTCGAAGAACACCCGGTACCCGGGGTCCAGCAGCGTGAGGTCGAGCTGCTCGGCCGCGCTCGTCCCCAGCAGGGCGAAGAAGTGGTCGAACACCTCGGGCATCAGGTACCAGGACGGTCCGGTGTCGAACCGGAACCCGCCGGACTCCCAGGAGCCCGCCCGTCCGCCCACGGCGTCGCCCCGCTCGAGCAGGTCGACCTCGTAGCCCTGCCGCGCGAGCAGGGCGGCCGAGGCGAGCCCGGCGATGCCGCCGCCGATCACGACGACGCGACGCCCGGCGCCGGGGCGGGCGGTCACGCGCCACCTCTGACGACCGCACCGAGCACGATGCGCGCCTTGACCAGGGCGGGCACGCTCACCCGGCTCCGCATGATCTCCGGCGCGGGCGTGCGACGCAGGCGCCGCGACAGCTCCGCGAACAGCCCGTGGGCGGCGCCGACGGCACGCCGGCTGCTGCGCGGCAGGTGGGCGATCGCGCCCGCGGCCACGGCCAGGTCCGCGTCGACGTCGTCCAGGAGGGCGTCCCGCTCGGCGTCCGTCAGGTGCTCGACGTCCGCGGCGGCCACGTACGTCCGCCCGAGCACGTCGTGGTCGGCGGCGAGGTCCCGCAGGAAGTTCACCTTCTGGAAGGCCGCCCCGAGCCGTCGGGCGCCCGGCTCGAGGAGCGCGTACGCCCCCACCTCGTGCCGCTCGCCCGCCAGGAAGGCCCGCAGGCACATGAGCCCGACGACCTCGGCCGATCCGTACACGTACGTCGACAGGCTGGCCGCGTCGTGGGTGCTGACGTCGAGGTCGGCGCGCATCGAGGCGAAGAACGGTCCGAGCAGGTCCGGCCCGATCCGGCAGGTGCGGGCCGTCTGGGCGAACGCGTGCACCACGAGGTTCGTGCTGGACCCGGCACGGACGGCGTCGTAGGTCTCGAGCTCGAGGGCGTCGAGCAGCCGAGCGGTCCGGTCCGGGTCGACGGCGCTGAACGGGCCGTCGACGATCTCGTCCGCGAGCCGCACGAGGGCGTAGATGTTCCGCACGCGCGTCCGGACGGGCTCGTCGAGCAACCGGCAGGCCAGGCTGAACGACGTCGAGTAGCGACGGATGACGATCGCCGCGCTCGCGGTCGCCGCGTCGTCGTACAGCTCGCGGGCTCGGCCCGTCGCGGCTGCGGCGTGTGCCCTGGCGGTCGGAGCGGGGTGCTGGTCGAGGCTCATGCGGCTCTCCGGACGAAGTCGTCGGTCATGGTCCCGACCCAGGCGACGAAGTCCTGGGGAAGGTCGAGCTCGGTGGCGACGCCGAGCGCCGCTCTCACGTAGCCGTCGGCGAGGTCCTCGATGAAGTCGCGGGCCCCGCACGCGGCGAGCAGGGTGCGCACCGCGTCGGCACGGTCGTCGTCGAGCGTCGGGTCACCGACGTAGGGCGCGATCAGGTGCCAGTCCGGCGTGCTCCGCGCGTACGCGATCAGCGGGGTCGCCTTGCCCTCGCGGAGGTCGGTCAGCGCGCTCTTGCCGGTGGCCGCCTCGTCGCCGAACACGCCTTGGAGGTCGTCGAGCAGCTGGAAGCCGACGCCGATCAGCCGACCGAGCTCGCTCAGGCGCCCGACGACGGGCTCCGGTGCGCCCGCGAGGACCGCCCCCGCCTGGAGCGGGAGCTCGAACGAGTAGACGGCGGTCTTGTGCTCCTCCATCGTGAGGACCGCCCCGAGCGACACCGGCGACAGCCCCATGCTGAGCGTCACGTCGGCGAGCTCACCCGCCGCGCTGACGTGCACCGCGTGGTCGAGGAGATCGAGCAGGCGTCGGGTGGTCGCGGCGTCGGCCCCGCACAGCGCGACCATGCGCACCGCGGCGACGAGGGCGAGGTCGCCGGCGAGGATCCCTGCCGTCCGCCCGAGGGTCGCCGCGCGGTCGTCGTCGAGACCGGCGTCGGAGGCGCGTCGGGAGAAGCTGCCCGAGACGTTGAGCCGTCCGCGCCGGGTGACGTCGCCGTCGATCACGTCGTCGTGCACGACGAAGGCCGTGTGCAGCAGCTCGACCGCGGCGCCGACGCGTCCGACGAGGGCGGGGTCCGTGCCCCCGAACGCGTGGTACGCGGCCGTCACGAGCGCCGGTCGGAACCGCTTGCCGCCCTGGGCCGCCGCGTCCAGGCTCGTCCACAGGTCGCGGAACTCGGGGCCGACGGTCGCGGAGCGTTCGGTGCCGTCGGCGAAGAACTCCTCGAGCAGCGCGTCGTGGTGGCTCATCGTGCCGCCTCCACGAGCAGGTCGTGGCCACCGGCGCGCAGCTGCTCGACCATCCACGGGCTGACCGCCCACGGCGCGGCGGCCACGAGGCCGACGACCTCGTCGGGCGTCGACCAGCGCAGGTCCATCACCTCGTACGGGTCCGGGTCGGGAGTCTCGTCGACGCGGGCGACGTACACCGGACAGACCTCGTTCTCGACGGTGCCCGAGGCGTCGACCGCGCGGTACCGGAAGGCTGGGAGGGCGAGGCGGGCGTCGTGCACCGTGAGGCCGAGCTCGTGGCAGGCGTGCCGCGCGACGGCGTCGGCGACGTCCTCGCCGGGGCGCGGGTGGCCGCAGAACGCGTTGGTCCACACGCCCGGCCAGGTCCGCTTGGTCAACGCCCGACGCGTGAGGAGGACCGCGCCGTCGGGGCGCACCAGGTAGCAGGAGAACGCGAGGTGCAACGGGGTGGTCGAGGTGTGCACCGTCGACCGTGACGCGCGGCCGACCGGGACCCCGTCGTCGTCGAGCAGCACGACGTCGTCCGCGGCCTCGCCGTCAAGCAGTCGGGGGCTGTCCATCGCGCTCTCCTCACCTCGTCAGGACCTGATGATTTCGCTAGCCAGGCTAGTTAATAGTTACGGTAGCATCTAAGCGTGTCAACGGACAGCACTCAGGAACACCTCACCCGGCGGCCCCCGACCGACCGGTCGGCGGGGTCGCGGGGACCGGCAGACTCGGCAGCGCCGGCCGAACCGGGAGGTCCCGGGGTCCCCGACGAGTCGGGAGGCGAGGGCTACTGGTACGACGACGACGCGAGCGTCGTCGGACTGCTGCGCGCACTGCGTCGGTTCCGGCGCGCCGACCAGGAGATGCGCCGCCGGATGAGCGTCGGGATGGACATGAACGAGACCGACCTCCGCGCGCTGCAGCTCGTGATCGAGGCCGAGACCCGCGACGACCACCTCACCCCGCGTGACCTCGCCGAGCACCTCGCGATCTCGTCCGCGTCGACCACCAAGCTGCTCGACCGCCTCACCGCGTCCGGTCACCTCACCCGGGCGCCGCACCCGTCCGATCGCCGGTCGCTGATCCTCGCCTCGACCCCGTACGCGCACGCGGAGATCCGCGACCGGCTCACCCGCATGCACGAGCGGATGGCGGCGATCGCCCGGGCCGTCCCGGTCGAGTCGCGCGGCGCCGTCGTCGCGTTCCTCGACGCCCTCGTCGCCGAGCTGGACCTCGAGGGGCTGCCTCGACCGCTCGCCCCGGACCCGCGCCGGACGCCAGCATCGAAGGTCCCGAGCACGGCGCCGTCCTCCTGACTAGCCTGTCCCCAAGGCCCGCCTCCGACGAAGGAGCACCGCATGGGAACGGCAACGACGCCGAGGATCCGCAACGTCGCCCTGGTGGGCCACAGCGGGAGCGGCAAGACGACGCTGACCGAGGCGCTGCTGCTCAGGTCCGGAGCCCTGACGCGTGCGGGACGGGTCGAGGAGGGCACCACGGTCTCCGACCACGAGCCCGAGGAGATCGCGCGCGGCATCTCGCTCTCGCTCGCGGTCGCACCGGTCGAGTGGACCGCACCGGACGGTGAGACCTACAAGATCAACCTGCTCGACACCCCCGGCTACGCCGATTTCGGCGGGGCGGTCGACGCCGCGCTCGCGGTCGCCGACGTCGCCGTGCTCGTGGTGAGCGCGGTCGACGGCGTGGAGGCCGGCACCGAGCTCGCGTGGGAGCAGTGCGCCGCGCTCGGCATCCCGCGGATCGTCTTCGTGACCAAGGAGGACAAGCCGCGCGCCGACTTCCACCGCGTCCTGGCCGAGCTCCGGGCGGCCTTCGGTGCCGGGCTCGTGCCGCTCGAGCTCCCGCTCGGTGAGGCGGAGTCGCTGCACGGCCTCGCCGACGTGCTCTCCGACCAGGGCTACGCCTACGACGCATCCGGCCGCCACCACGACGAGGCACTCCCCGCCGACGTCGCCTCCGCCGAGCACGACCTGCACGACGAGATCGCCGAGGAGATCGTCTCGGGTGACGACGAGCAGCTCGAGCGGTACCTCTCGGGGGACGTGCCCTCGGCGTCCGACCTCGAGCGCTCGCTCGCGCACGAGGTCCGCGACGGCCTCGAGTTCCCGGTCCTCCTCGGCTCCGCGATCACCGGCGTCGGCGTCGACCGCCTCGCGGACTTCCTGTGCGAGCTCGCCCCGTCGCCCGCCGACCGGCTCCGCACCGTGACGGTGGGGGAGTCCGAGGTGCAGGTCGCGGCCGACCCTGCCGGCGACCCGCTCGTGTACGTCTTCCGCACGGTCGCCGACCCCTTCGTCGGGCAGGTGTCGCTGTTCAAGGTGCTCTCCGGGACGATCGCGGCCGAGGACCACCTGGTCAACACGACGACCGGGACGACCGAGCGGCTCCATGGCCTCTTCACGCTGCGCGGCAAGGAGCACCTCCCCACCGACTCGGTGGTCGCGGGGGACCTCGCCGCCGTCGCGAAGCTCAGCGCCAGCCCGACCGGGTCGGCACTCGCGCGCACGGCCACGCCGGTTCGCGTCGTGGGGCCCGCGCCGCGTCCCACCCCGTTCGCGCTCGCGCTCCGACCGGTCACGCAGTCCGACGACGACAAGCTCTCCGGGTCGCTCGCGCGGCTCGTCGCCGAGGACCCGACGCTCGCGGTCGAGCGCACCGGGTCTCCGGGGGACCCCGGCCAGACGGTGCTCCGCGGCGCCGGCGACATGCACCTGGCCGTCGCCCTGGAGCGGCTCGCGCGGAAGTTCGGCGTGAACGTCGAGACCGAGCCCGTCCGGATCGCCTACCGCGAGACGATCGCCCGGTCGACGCAGGCCGAGGGCAAGGTCAAGAAGCAGTCCGGCGGCCACGGCCAGTTCGCCGTCGCCCAGCTCAAGGTCGAGCCGACCCCCCGGGGTTCCGGCTTCGAGTTCGTCGACAAGATCGTCGGCGGGTCCATCCCCCGGCACTACCTGCCGGCCGTCGAGCGCGGCATCGTCGAGGCGATGGCGTCCGGCGGCCTGCACGGCTTCCCCGTGGTCGACGTCCGCGTCGAGTGCATCGACGGGAAGTTCCACGCCGTCGACTCCTCGGACATGGCCTTCAAGACCGCCGCCGCCCACGGTCTGCGCGAGGCCCTCACCGCCGCCGGGACCGTCGTCCTCGAACCGGTCTCCGCGGTGACGGTCACGGTGCCCGCCGCGCTCCAGGGCGAGGTCTTGGGTGACCTCTCGTCGCGGCGCGGTCGCATCACCGGCACGAGCGCCCTGGCCGACGGCCGCAGTGCGATCACGGCGCTGGTCCCCGAGGCCGAGCTGGGCCGCTACGTCCTCGACCTCCGCTCCCTGACCGGCGGTCGCGGCGAGTTCGCCGCCACGCACGACCACTACGAACCCCTGCCCGAGAACGCCCCGGTCCCGACCCGCTGATCGCGACGCGCCCCCCTCCCACGGGGTCAGCGGCCGGAACCGAGGGGACAGCCGTGGCAGGCCGGGGGGCGCTCGGGCCCGGTGGGGCAGGCCGAGCCGCAGGTGCGGCCCGCCACGCCGACGATCCCCAGGCGCTCGGCGTGGTCGAGCACGGCGCTGACCAGGGATGCCGGCAGACCCAGTCGCTCGGCGATCTGGGACGAGGTGCCGCCACGCGCGGCCGCCTCAGCGAGCACCCGTGACCAGGCGCCGGGTGCGGGTGGCGTCTCGGGCCCCGGAGGCCCGCTGGGTGCAGGGCGGGTCTCCGGTCCGCGAACCGCGCCCGGTGCGCCGTCGACCGGGCGGACGGCCGTGGCGGCCGGGGTGCGGCTCACAGCCGTGACCCGATCTGGAAGACGAGAACCGCGAGGACCCACGCGGTCACGAGCTGGGCGCCGACGGCGCTGAGCGTCGGTCGCCAGCCGAACAGCCGACGTTGCTCGGCGAGCGTGGCGACGCACGGCGTGTAGGCGAGCACGAACACCATGAAGGCCGCGGCAGCGGCGGCCCCGTGCCCTCCGGACGACGCGGCGAACGACTCGCGGAGGCGATCCCCGAGGCTCCCGGCGCGGGCCACGTCGCCGGGCTCCGCGACGGCGTACGACTGGGCGAACGAGCCGACCACGACCTCCTTGGCCACGAACCCCGTGATCAGCGCGGCGGTCGCGTGGTCGTTGCCGAAGCCGGCCGGCGAGAAGACCGGCGTGATCGTGGAGGCGACCCGTCCGTAGGCGCTGTCGGCGACCGGGACGGCGCCGACGGCGTGCTGCCCGGCGACCGGGATCGCCATGAGCACCCACACGACCAGCATCGTCGCGACGATGATCCTGCCGGCGCCGGCGACGAACGCCCCGACGCGCGCGCGGACCGTGAGCGCCAGCGGACGGAGCCGAGGGCGCTGGTACGCCGGCAGGACGAGCACGAGCGGCTCGGGCCGGACGTCGCGGAACGCCGTCCGTCGCAGCACGAGGCCCCCGCCGAGCACGAGCGCGACGCTCGTGACGTACATCAGGAAGATGGCGGTGCCCGCAGACCCGGGGAAGAACGCGCCCGCGAGCAGCACGTACACGGTCAGCCGCGCCGAGCACGACGTCAGCGGGATGAGCAGCCCGGTCAGGAGACGGTGCCGTGCGTTCGGGAGGGTGCGTGTCGCGGCGAGCGCCGGCAGGTTGCAGCCGAACCCGACGACGAGCGGCAGCAGCGCGCGCCCGTCCAGCCCGAGGGACCGCATGGCGCGGTCGGCGACGAACGCGGCGCGCGCGAGGTAGCCCGAGTCCTCGAGCACGCCGAGCGCCAGGAACATGACGGCCATGACCGGCAGGAACGTCAGCACCGTGCCGACGCCCGCGAGCAGACCGTCGACGAGGAGCCCGTGCAGCCAGCCGCCGTCGAGCCCGACCCGACCGAGCGCCCAGGTGACGATCGCGGCGACCGGGCCGTGCACGATCCTGTCGATCAGGTCCACGAGCGGGGCGGCGAACGCGGTGGTCAGCTCGAAGAGCAGCCATACGACGGCGAGGAAGACCGGGATGCCCGCCCACGGGTGGAGCAGGACGCCGTCCACGCGATCGGACAACGACGCCGTGGCGGGTGCCGGGGGCGCGTCGACCACCCGCGGGCCGTCCGTCGGCGCGGCGAGCCGGCCCGCGACCTCGGCGGCGACGCGCTCGACCCACGTGAACGTCACCTCGGCCTGCGCCAGGTCGGTCGCGAGGTCGGTGACGTCGGTCTCCGCGCAGCAGGACGGGAGTGGGAGGCCGCGTACGGGACGCGGGTTCGCGGTCACCGCGTCGACGGCCTCGCCGAGCGCCCCGAGGCCCCGGGGCGTCCGGTCGCGGCAGTCGAGCGGCACGACCGGCACGCCGAGGATGTCGGCCAGCGCACCGGCGAGCACCTGGGGCGGTGCGGCGCCGGTCGGCGAGTCGGGGACGACCACGTCGAGCATCGTGAGGCCGACGACGACCGGCGCCCCGGTCCGCGCGACCTGGACCAGCAGGTACAGCGACCGGGTCAGGGCGCTCGCGTCGAGGACGACGACGGCGACCCCGGACCCGGGCGTGCTCGCGAGTGCGCTGACGGCGTCGGCGGTGACCTGCTCGTCGGCCGATCGGGCCAGCAGGCTGTACGTGCCCGGCAGGTCGACGAGGGTCCGCGAGCGGGTGGTCGAGGGAGAGATCCGCGTGCCGGCCGACTGCCAGGTCCCGGTGGCGAGCTCGACGGTGGTGCCGGGGGCGTTGACGGTGCGTTGCCGTGCGCCGGTCAGCGCGTTGAAGAGTGTCGACTTGCCGACGTTCGGGGCGCCGACGAGGAGCACGCGGCCCGCCGACGGCGCGGTCGCGACGGTGCCCCGGACCGGGGCGGGACCCGTCTCGTGACAGCTCACCGGGCGACCACGGCGGACGTCCGAGCAGGGCGGTCACCCGAGGTACCGGCGTCCGCCCGTGCGTCGAGCGACCCGATCGGGTCGACGTCGATCAGCGCGGCCGTCTGCGCGTCGATCGCGTAGCGGGACCCGGCGACGGCGACGACCCGGCCGCCGAAGGCCGTGTGCAGGACGACCCGCGCGACGGCCCCAGGCCGCAGGCCCATCTCGCGGAGCCGGAACGTGACGTCGTCGGACAGGCGCAGGCCGGTCAGACGCACGTGGGTGCCCTCCGGGGTGTCGCGCAACGTCATGACCTCAGCCTAGGGAGAAGGTAAGGCTTACCTCATGACCTTTGACCTAGACGCTGCCCGCTCGAGGCCGGTGCGTCGGGCGGGCCACGTCGCCACCCGGTGTGGGAGCCTGGGGCCGCCGACGTCGGACGACGTCCGGTGCCGGCCGGCGAGGGAGCGACGTGAGCGCGCAGGGACAGACCTGGGAGGACCTCAGGAGATTCGTCGTCACCCAGCGCCTCACGATGATGGTGAACCGGTACGAGATCCGTGCGCTCACGACCGACGGCGCCGAGGGCCCGGTGCTCGCGGTCGCCCAGCAGAAGCGGATGGCCTTCAAGGAGCAGGTGACCTTCTACGCGGACGACGCGCGCACGATCCCGGTCTTCTCGTTCCGGGCGCGCCAGGCGATCGACCTCGGCGCGACGTACGACGTCCTGGACGCCGCCGGCACCCCGATCGGCCTGTTCCGCAAGGACTTCGCCGCCTCGCTGCTCCGTTCCACGTGGCA
The DNA here is from genome assembly GCA_021778635.1 of Actinomycetes bacterium. Classification (GTDB taxonomy): domain Bacteria; phylum Actinomycetota; class Actinomycetes; order Actinomycetales; family Cellulomonadaceae; genus JAJDFX01. Next base: position 10,104 of record JAJYCD010000001.1, on the reverse strand, counting down.
CCTCGAGGCCGGTGCGGTGAGCGCGGTCGGGCAGGAGCGCAACGTCCTCGTCGCGATCGTCCGGCGGGTGACCGACGCCATCCCGCTCGCGGTGCACATCGACTTCACCGACCCGCAGGGCCGACCGGTGATGTCGTCCGTGCGGACGTGGGGGCTGCGCGACCGCTACGTGATCGAGGTGCCCGACACGCGCCTCGACGGCCGGGTCGCCGCCGCGATGGCCGTCGCGCTCGACGCCCTCCAGGGACGTTAGGTCCGGCTCCCGACGTCCTGTCGCGGCGTCGGGCAGACGGGCGTAGCGTCCCAGGCGTGAGGTGATCCCGGACCAATCCAGGCGCCTGGCCAGCACTGGAGCCCGGACCGACCGGCCGCCGACCCGTTCAGGGAGCGCACCGTGGCGCAGCTCCGTGAGAAGCCCGCCGAGTCCTCCGCACGGAGCGGGACCACCCGCGCGGGCAGACCCACGGGCTTCGACGGGACCGGGACCTCCGACGCGCCCGGCGTCGACGATCGCGGCGCGGGACGGTTCGCCGGAGCACCCGGGGCCGTCGTCCGGTGGGGTGCGGTGTCGACGGTCGTGCGTGCCCTCGCCGCGACGGCTGTGCCCGGGCGCTCGTCCTGGCTCACGCTCGAACGGCTCGCGATCGGGCTCACGGAGCCGCTCCGGCGGCTCGACCAGCTCGCGCTCGACGTCGGCCGGGCGGTGTCCGGTGACGACCACGCCGTGAACCGGGTGCGGGCCTCGGTCACCGAGGTGGCCACGCTCGCGCGCCGCGTCGATCTCGGTGCGGCACTCGGCATGCACTGCCCCGTCGGTGACGGACGCGAGGCGGGGATCGTCGGGGCTGTTGCGGGCGAGGCGCACCCGGTCGAGTCGGCTCCGTCGACCCTCCTCGACGAGACCGAGCTCACGACTGTGCTCCTCGGGGTCGCACGCGTCGTCGGCCCGGACCACCGCGACACGGCCGTCGACGCCGTGACCGTGCTCGCGCTCGCGGCCGGGACGCTCGGCTCGCTCGTGATCGCGCACGGTGAGGGTGGCGCCGCCGGACTCGTCACGGGAGTCGAGTCCCTGATCGCCACGGGTGCGCTCGGCTGGGCCGCACCGCGCGGCGGACCGACGGGACGGCCGGTGCGCAACCCGCTCGGCGGCGCGTCCGGCGACCCGCTGGGCGACCTGCTGGCGCAGCTCCGGACGCGACCGCACTGGGACCCCGACCTGCTGGACCACGTCTACCCGTGGTGGGATCCGCCGGTCGAGGTCGTCGACCCCCGGTGGTGGGACGAGGTGCGCGGCTTCCTGGAGGTGCGCCGCCGGCTGACCGAGCACGCAGAGCCGGCGCCCGCCCGCCCGCCGGGAGCGGTGTGGTCCGACGGCATCACCGGCGTCGAGGTCTCGGATGCGTCCGCGGGCCCGACCGCCACGATCGTCGGGACCGGCTTCGGCGCACGTCGACCGGCGGGCGTCGTGCTGCTGCTGCCGACGGCGCGCGGCTCTCGACCTGTCACCCCGCTCTCGTGGTCGGACACCCGGATCACCGCGACCGTGCCCCCCGACGGCGTCTCGGGGTCCGTGGGCTTCGCGGACGCGGAGTACGTGACCGCGTACGACGCGTGGGCGGCGCGCCGCGACACCGCGGACGCCGCCCTCGCGAGCCTGCCGTGCGTGCGGTCGGTGCCCGTGCTCACCGAACCGTTCCACGAGAGCGTGCCGCCGACGACCACCAACCGGGTGCGCGCCGGCGCGGCGGTCATCGCTGCGTTCAGCGCGAACGGCACGACGGTCCTCGCCCTTGAGCCGGGGATCCCGCTGCGGCTGCGCTGGACGGTCCGCAACGTCGAGACCCTCACGCTCGAACGGACGTCGGTCACCGGCCCGCTGCTCGACGGCGCGACGACCCTGGTCGACCCGGCGGTGACGTCGATCGCCCTCGGGGTGCCGGCCTACGCGACGCTGCAGCAGTGGACCTACCGGCTCACGGCCACCGGGGCGACCGGCGACCCGGTGAGCCGGACGGTCACGGTGGTGGCGGGCAAGCGCCCTGCGCTGCGGATCGAGTCGATCGTGGTGACGCAGTCCGCCCGACCCGATCCGGAGCCTGACGTGCTGGTGGAGACCAAACCGACCGTCGTGCGGGTGGCCCTGCGGCACGGGCTGGCGGGGTTCGGCAACGACATGGTGCCGCACGTGCGTGGTCGGGTGCGCGTGCACGGACCGGAGATCGGCGTCTCGCCGTGGTTCGACGTGGCGGTCGCCGGCGGCACGGTGCCCGTGCCGACCCCCGGCGCGTCGATCACGGTGCGCGGCGGTGCCGCCTCGGAGCCACCGGACCAGGTCCGGGACCGGGCGCACGACACGCTCAGCTTCCTGGTCCCGCCGGCCTGGGCCCGCGGCGCGGCCACATCGGTCGACGTCGAGGTCCGGGTCGAGGGCTTCGGAGCCGCCGCGGGCTTCGCCGGGTACCGCGAGCGCGTCGCCCGGTCGGTCGGACCGTTCGCGTTCGAGCCGCGACGCGCGCTGCAGCTGCGCTACATCCGCGTCGCGTGGGACGGCGCCGCGCCCTCGGCGGAGGAGTGCCGCTCGACGCTCGCCGGCGTGGTGCCGTTGCTGCCGACCCCGACCGCCGGGGTCGCCGAGGTCCCCGGGGTGGGCGTCGAGACGGTCACCGTGGCGGCGGGCAGCGACGGGAGAGCCGAACGTCGTGCCCTGCTCGACGACTGGGCCGAGCGGCGCGCCTGCACGGCGTTCGAGCCGCTCGCCGCGTGGCTCGGGTTCGACCCACCGGAGGACGACGGGGCGATCTGGGTTCTGGTACCGGGTCGGTTCGTCTGCGGTGAGGCGTTCTCCGTGCCGGGGTCGGTGTGCCTGACCCCGCCGAACGACAGCCCGTACGCCGCGCACGAGCTCGCACACTGCCTCGCACGACGGCACACCGACCCGACGGGGGCGTCGACCGGGCCGTGCCCGTCGGCGTCGGGCACCTCGACGCCCGGCACGTCGGCGCCGAGCGCCCTGCGACATGGTGGACGGAGGCGTCGGTGATGGGTGTTCCGGAGTACCTGGCGATCCGTGGTCGTCTGGACCGGGCGGGGCGGTTCACCCCGCGCCACTGCACGTCCACGACGTACGTGCGCGCGTGGCCGCGCGGCACCTCGGCGGCCGAGCTCGAGCGCCTCGGCGCGGGCCCGGACCAGGTGGTCGTCGAGACGGTGAGCGACGACGGCGAGGTGCTGCAGCGCGAGGTCGCCGAGGTGCAGGCGGAGTCGGTCTGCGAGCCGGGCGGCTCGAGGACGTTCCGCGTTCGCGCCTACGTCGGTCTGCACGCCCGCGCGTCGGAGGTGAGGGTCCGGCGGGACGACCGTGTCCTCTGGGAGTCGTGGATCCCGGGCCCGCCGACGGTCGAGGTGCGCCTCGACCGGCTGCCGAGACGCGGCGGCGTGCGCTCCACCCGCTCCGCGGTGCTGGCGCTCGCGTACTCGCCACCCGCGGACGAGGCGCTCGCGTCCGTCACGGTCGTCTACCGCTGGGGTGAGCACGAGTTCCGGACCGTGCACGTCGGACCGCCGCAGAGCACCGTCGAGATCCCTGCGGACGGGCTCGCCGGCGGGTCCGGGTGCCGGTTCCTCGTGACCTACTCCAGCGGTGTGCGAGGCTGCTCGGCGGCGACGGAGCCCTTCGACTGGGAGCCGACCCCGCCGCAGGTCACCCTCGTCCGACCCGTTCCCGGCGAACGCGTCGTGGCCGGCGTGCCGATGCTCCTCGAGGGCTTCGCCGAGGACCTCCAGCACCCTGGATCGCCGCTCGCACCGCACCGGCTCGTCTGGATGATCGACGACGACGTGGTCGCGACCGGCCCGATGGCGTCCGTCGACTCCCTCGCCTCGGGGCACCACGACGTGACGCTGGTCTACCGAGGTGAGCCCGAGGCCGAGGCGTCGGTGCCGGTGTGGGTGCGCAAGCCCGACGCGCCGACCGCGGACCAGTGGCCGGACTGGGACCCGGTCGAGGCGCGCTGACCCGACGCCCCGGCGGTCGGGTCCGCCGCCGCGTGCTGACCAGGGCGGACGGACCTAGGCTCGACGCATGGCCAGGTTCTTCGACGTGCACCCGGTGGACCCGCAGCCGCGATCGATCGCGCAGGTGGTCGCGATCCTGCGCGACGGCGGGCTCATCGCGTACCCGACGGACTCCTGCTACGCGCTCGGCTGCCTGATGAGCAGCCACACCGGTGCCGATCGCATCCGGACGATCCGGCACCTCGACGACCGCCACCACTTCACGATCGTCTGCGCGGACTTCGCGCAGCTCGGTCAGCTGGTGCACCTCGACAACGCGCCGTTCCGCGCGATCAAGGCCGCGACGCCGGGTCCGTACACGTTCATCCTCCCGGCGACCAAGGAGGTCCCACGACGTCTCGCGCACCCGAAGAAGAAGACGATCGGCGTGCGGATCCCGGATCATCCCCTGGTCCGGGCGCTGCTGCGCGAGCTCGGTGAACCGTTGCTGTCGAGCACGCTGCTGCTGCCCGGCGCCGAGGAGCCGCTGACCGAGGGCTGGTTGGTCAAGGAGGAGCTGGACCACCTGGTCGACGCGGTGATCGACGCGGGCGACTGCGGCACCGAGCCGACCACCGTCGTCGACTGGTCGGAGGGTGCGCCGGAGGTCGTCCGGGTCGGCGCCGGGGACCCGTCGCGCTTCGAGTGAGGGCGTCCCGCTCCCGCACGCGTCCCGTGCGGGCGCCGACCGGGAGTCCCGCGGGTGCGTGCGACGTCCCGGTGCGATGATCGGCTCATGGCCTCACGAGTCGTCGCGTGCCCGTCCTGCGGGACGAAGAACCGGGTCCCCGCAGCCGCCGCGGGTCACCCGCGATGCGCCTCGTGCAAGACGACCCTTCCGTGGATCGCCGACGCGGCCGACGCCGATCTCTCCGCCGCCCTCGACACGCCCCAGCTCGTGCTCCTCGACCTGTGGGCACCCTGGTGCGCGCCCTGCCGGATGGTCGCGCCCGTGCTGGAGAAGCTCGCGGCGCGGTTCGCCGGTCGGGTGAAGGTCGTGAAGGTGGACGTCGACCACAACCCGGCGACGGCCGCGCGGTTCGACGCCAGCAGCATCCCGACCCTGGTCCTCCTCCGTGACGGCGCAGTCGTGCGGCGGATCGTGGGCGCGCAGCCCGAGCCGGTGCTCACCCGCGAGGTCGAGCAGGCCCTCGCGTCGGTGTGACCCCGGGCGTCGGCCGTCGCCCCGACGTCGTCGCGCCGACGCGCGCCGCCTGCTCGACGAGGTACTCGCGCTCGCGGGCGTTCCCGGTGCGGACCGCGGCCGCGGTGTAGGACTGCGCCGCCCCGGCGAGGTCGCCGGACTCCTCGAGCAGGTGGGCCCGGACCGCGTGCAGACGGTGGGAGTCGTGCACGTCGAGACCGTCGAGGAGCGCGAGGCCGGCCGCAGGTCCGTCGACCATCGCGACCGCGACGGCCCGGTTGAGCCGCACCATCGGGTTTCCGGTCAACGACTCGAGACGCGTGTACGTCTTCGCGATCTCCGCCCAGCGGGTCGAGGTGTGCGACGCCGCCTCGTCGTGCAGCGCGGCGACCGACGCGAGCAGCTGGTACTCGCCGACGCGGCGGGCCGCGAGTGCACCGTTCAGCAGTCGCATGCCCTCGTCGATGAGCCCGCGGTCCCACTGCGAGCGGTCCTGCTGGGCCAGCGGTACGAGGGCTCCGTCGACCGACGTGCGGGCCGGCCGACGGGCGTCGGTCAGGAGCATGAGCGCGAGCAGTCCCGCGACCTCCGGGTCGTCGGCGACCCGGCCGTGCAGCATCCGGGTCAGTCGGATCGCCTCGCCCGAGAGGTCGACGCGTGACAGGTCTGGCCCGCTCGAGGAGGTGTAGCCCTCGTTGAAGAGCAGGTACAGCACCTCGCGCACCGCCTGGACCCGAGCGGTCGGGTCGGTGGGGAGCTCGAAGCGGCGACCCCGTAGGCGTGCTTTCGCGCGGCTGATGCGCTGCGCCATGGTCGCCTCGGGGACGAGGTAGGCGGCGGCGATCTCGCGCGTCGTCAGGCCTGCGACGGCGCGCAGGGTGAGCGGGATCGACAGCGTCGTCGTGAGCGCGTCGTCGCAGCACAGGAACAGCATCACGAGCGAGTCGTCAGCCGACGGCGCCGCCTGCTGCGGGTGGATCGAGAGTGAGGCCGCAAGCTCCTCGCGGCGTCGCCTGGCATCGGTGCGGCGGTACTCGTCGACCATCCGGCGCGACGCCACCGCGATCAGCCACGCCAGCGGACTGTCGGGCAGCGCGGTCGGCCAGCCGGCTGCGGCGGCGACGAGGGCGTCCTGCACAGCGTCCTCGGCACCGGTGAAGTCGCCGAACCGCCGGGCGACCGCGCCGAGGGCCTGCGGCGCGAGCTCGCGCAGCAGGCTCTCGACGGGAGTCACACCTCGGGGTCGGGGGCGGCCAGCACCTGGCGCACCTCGATGGGCTGCTGGATCGGCGCACCTCCCGGCCCGGGGGCGGCGGACGAGCGCGCGGCGATCTCCAGCGCGCGGTCCAGGCTCTCGACGTCGACCAACCGGTAACCGGCCAGCAGCTCCTTGGACTCCGGGTACGGACCGTCGATGATCCGCGCCGGGTGGACGCCGTCGGACACGACGAACGTCGCGACGTCCGGGCCGGCGAGGCCCTGCGCGTCGACGAGCTCGCCGCTGGCGAGCAGTTCGGTGTTGAGCGCGTGCTGGAAGTCGATGTGCGCCCGGACGTCCTCCGGTGCCCACTCGGACATCGGCGGGCAGTTCTCGAGCTCGACGGCTCCGTAGGCCTGCATGAGCATGTATCGCATGGGGTGATCCTCTCCTGCTGTGACGTCGGCGTGACGCCTGCGGCCGCCGTGACCGCGTGTCACCCGGGGGTCGAACCTGGCGCACCGTTCTCGACATCGCCCGCACCACCAGGATGCCGCGGCACACTGGTCCGATGATCGTCGACAACCCGGGAACGGACGCCCTGCCCGGCCTGCTCGTGCCCGACGCGGTCGCGTGGCGCGAGTGGTTGGCGGAGCACCACCCGACGGCCGCGGGCGTCTGGCTCGTGCTCACCCGGAAGGGCGGCACGACGACGCGTCTCACCTACGAGGACGCCGTCCTCGAGGCGTTGTGCGTGGGCTGGATCGACGGGCAGGGCCGCGCGCGCGACGCCGAGACGTCGTTCCAGCGGTTCACCCCGCGACGCTCGCGCAGCGCGTGGTCCGCCACGAATGTGACCCGCGTCGAGCGGCTGGCGCGCGAGGGGCGGATGCTGCCCGCGGGGCTGGCCCAGGTGGAGGCGGCGCGGGTCGACGGCCGGTGGGACCGGGCCTACGAGGGTTCCGCCGCCATGGAGCCGCCCGAGGACCTGCTGACCGCGCTCGCGGCCGAGCCCCGCGCGCAGGCCTGGTGGGACGTCCTGACGTCCGCCAACCGGTTCGCGATCTGCTACCGGCTGCACGACGCGCGGACGCCCGAGACCCGAGCCAGGCGGCTCGAACGGTTCGTCGCCGACCTCGCCGACGGACGTCCGTTGCACCCGCAGAAGCGCCGCCCGGACGGCCTCTGACGGCTCAGCGAGTTCTCGCGAGAAGGTCGATGACGTCCTGGGTCGTGCCGGTCTCGCCGAGGCGCGGGAAGATGCGCGTGATGCTGTTCTCGTGGGCCTCGGCGCTGGTGTCGGTCACGGCGTCGACCGCCACGGTGACGTGGAACCCGTTCTCGTGGGCCTGCCGGGCTGTGGACTCGACGCCGATGCTGGTAGCGATCCCGGCGAGGACGACGTGCGTGACGCCCAGGCCCGCGAGGTGCTCGCCCAGGCCCGTCCCGGTGAAGGCCCCCCAGGTCCGCTTGGTGACGGTGTGATCGCTGGGTTGCTGGTGCAGGTCCTCGACGAGGGCGGTCAGCTCCGCCGGTAGCCGCCTGCCCGCCCCGGTGGGGTTCCGGTCGGTGCGGGTCGCCGGGGCGCCGTCGACGTTGACCAGGACCACGGGGAGACCGTGGCTGCGGAAGGCGTCGGCCAGTGCTCCTGCGCGCGCGACGATCTGGCCGGCGGGGTCGATGGTCGGGTGTCCGAGGATCCCGACCTGGAGGTCGACGACGATCAGGGCGGTCCTCGGCTCCAGCGTCGTGAGGGGCACGGTGTCTCCTTCGGCAACTAGTCAACCCTACTTGTTCAAGTAAGGTTGATCAGTGTACGTTGACGATCGTGGAGCACACAACCGAGTCCCAGAAGCCGGTGGTCGTCGCGGGCGACTCCGCGTTCCGTGCCGCGCTCGATCTCCGTGCGGTCACGAGCCGGCTGCGGCGACGGGTGATGGCCGTCGCCGATGACGAGAGCCTGACCGGTGGCCAGGCAGCCGTCCTGATGCGGATCGCCAGTCGCGACGTGACGACCGCCAGCGCTCTGGCGATCGCGGAGCGCGTCAGCCCGCAGGCGATCGCGGCGACTCTCGGCGAGCTGCAGCAGCGCGGCTACATCCTGCGCACCCCCGACCCCACCGACGGGCGGCGCCACCTCGTCCAGGTGACCGATGCCGGCCGCGCTCGCGTCGAGCGGACGCGGGACGCCGGCAGGGAGTGGCTCGAGACCGCGCTCGCCGAGCAGTACACCGAGGACGAGCGGCAGACGATCATCGCCGCGATGGCGCTGCTGGAGAGGGTGCTGGCCTGATGACGCCGCAGGTCGCCGAGCGGCGGACGCCGCAGGTTGCCCCGCGGCGGACGCCGCCGGCGGACCGATTCGACCGGCGGCTGCTGCCGTCGATGATGTTCGGCGCGATCCTCAACCCCATCAACTCGTCGATCATCGCCGTGGCTCTGGTCCCGATCGGGGTCGCGTTCGGCGCTCCGGCGTCGCAGACGGCGTGGCTGGTCTCCGCGCTGTACCTGGCCACGGCGATCGGTCAACCGCTGATCGGCCGGTTCGTCGACAGCTACGGCGCGAGGCGCATGTTCCTGATCGGTGCGGCGTTCACCCTCGTCGCGGGCGTCGTCGGCACGCTCGCACCGAGCATCTGGGTCCTCGTCGCGGCCCGCGTCATCCTCGGGTTCGGCACGTGCGCCGGCTACCCCGCGGCGATGGCCCTGATCCGCGGCGAGGCGGAGCGGACGGGGATCACGAGCCCGGCCGGGGTGCTGAGCGCCCTGTCGATCACCACCCAGGCGATCGCGGTGGTCGGGCCGCCGCTCGGCGGGGTGCTCATCGGCGTCGGAGGCTGGCGCAGCACCATCGGCATCAACATCGTCCTCGGTGCTGCGTGCCTCGTGCTCGGATGGCGGTACCTGCCCGCACGCCGGCCCGCCACGGATGCTCCGCCCGCGCCCACCCCGCGGGTGGACGTCCTCGGCATCCTGCTGTTCGCCACCACCCTCGTCGCGCTGCTGCTCTACCTGATGATGCCGCAGGCCGCACCCCGGTGGCTCCTTCTGCTCGCGGTCGGCGGAGGTGTGGCCTTCGCCCGGTGGGAGCTCCGAACCACGAACCCGTTCATCGAGGTGCGCGTCGTCGCCGGCAACGTGCCCCTGCTGACCACCTACGTACGCGCGTTCCTGGCGTCGACCGTCTCGTACTCGTTCATCTACGGCTTCACGCAATGGGTCGAGCAGGGCCGGGGCCTGACCCCCGCGATCGCCGGACTGATCCTGCTGCCCACCTTCGCGGTCAGCATCGTCGTCACCGCGCTCACCGGGCGGCGCAGCGAGATCCGCCTCAAGCTCGTCGTCGGCGCGATCGGACAGGTCGTGGCGTGCGTCCTGATGCTCCTCGTCGGCAGCAGCTCGCCGATCTGGCTGCTGCTCGTGATCGTGACCGTGCTCGGCCTCCCGCAAGGCCTCGTGAGCCTCGCCAACCAGAACGCCGTCTACCACCAGGCACGCCCGGACATGCTCGGCGCGTCCGCCGGCCTGCTGCGCACCTTCATGTACGTCGGCGCGATGGTCGCGTCCGCCGGCACCGGATTCTTCTTCGGACCACGGGCGACGACCCCGGGCCTGCGCGGGCTCGGCTGGTTCATGCTGGTGGTCGCCGCGGCGTTCCTGGTGATCACCCTGCTCGACCGCGCCGTGGCCCGGGTCGGCCGCGACG
>JAJYCD010000126.1 GCA_021778635.1 Actinomycetes bacterium | reverse complement strand
GCAAAGCCGTATACGTGGGTTCGAATCCCATCTCCACCTCGCAAGGCAGCATGGGCGATTGGCGCAGCGGTAGCGCGCTTCCCTGACACGGAAGAGGTCACTGGTTCGATCCCAGTATCGCCCACCATGTTTGTGCAGGTCAGCGGCGCGTATCCCACATGGGAACGCGCCGCGTCTTATATGGCGAGACACTGACCGCAACGGGTGTAGCAACGGAGCCGCACGACGCCACGCTCGAGGGGTGCTTTGCACCCGCTCGGGCCACCGCCCCGGGCCGTTGTCGCAGGTCAGCGGCTCGGGAGCGAAACTGGCCGCGGAGCATGACCCCTTGTCCGTTTCGCGCGACGGAAGGGGTCATGCGCCCGGCGCACTATCGCGCCCCGCGATACACCAGAGCCTCCATCAGGCCCAGTGCGACTCAATTCACAGCGCGCTGAGACGGGAGTCTGACGCGGGGCTCGGTGCCGAATCAAGAAGGGCTCGGGCCGAGTCTTGCCACTCGGTCGATGACCTCTACCAGCGCGGACGCTGCCGCTTCGATTGGCATCCGTTCTTGCTCGATCCGCCGGACGGACACGCTCCCGGCCGTCGCGATCGCGTAGTACGCCGCCGTCTCGTCATCGGTGAGACGCGGTAGGTGCGCCGCCGACGGCGGGATCGCTCTGCCCTCGGCGTCCCTGGCGACGCCCAGGTGAAAGTAGCGCTCGAACGCCGTCGCGTCCATGAGGATCGACGTCACCGCGCGCGCGGGCACGCCATCCTCGCCCGGCACGGACATGGCCTCGCGGAACCGGTCGAGGATGGCGTACCCGTCAGCGTCGATGTCTCCCCAGTACACGACTTGGGTGGCCTCGCGGATCCACGCGATGCCGGCGAGCAGCGACGCTGCGGCCTTCCCACCGCCCTCGATCACCACCGTGCCCTCGACCGGCGGGAACCACAGGCGGCAGTCGCGGTTCTCCACGACGAGCACGGTGTGCGGGGCGTAGGCGAGGTCGTGCGCGTCGCCGGTCGTCCAGGCGTCGTGCCGGCGGCCGCCCGAGGCGAGGTACGTGGGGTCGACGTACGTCAGGTGTGCAACGGCGAGCCGGGGTCTGATCTCATCTCGCAGGTCGTGCCCGATGAGACCGCGCAGAAGGGTGCCATGCTTCTCGAGCCATTTCGAGTGCATCCCGGGCACCGGCAGCTGGCGCGCCGTCCACCCGCGGACATCGGGGTGGTCCTGACGCCACCGGACGGCGCTGGTCGCCACCTCGACGTCAGCGTCGGCCAGCTTGTACATCGCACGCAGCGTCGCGGGTGTGAGCACCGCCCGGCAGTCGAGCATCGCTGCGGCGATGTGACGCGCTCGCGCGACGTCCGGCGCGACAAGGTCGAATCCGATGCCGCGGATCAGCGCAACGGCGGCATCGAGGCCAGTCACCACGAGCGTCGCTGGTACCTGCACCCGCACACGCTCGACCGGCACAGTCTTGTCCCGCACCTCAACGCCCGGGATCTCAAGCGAGCTCACCTCGCGCCACGACCCAACCCAGTCATCCCGAAGGTCGAATCCCCAGGTGACGAGCTGAGCACCCTTCACCCCCGGACTCAGGGGTATCGCGACGTGCAACGGCTCTCCGGTCCCTCGCTCGGCGCAGACCACCTCGGCCCATCGACTGGCGACCGTGCGAGCCACCTGCTCCACGGCCGCCTGCGGCGCGACCAGTCGCCCGCTCACGGCTGGTGGTCCGTGGCGACCCCCGCGATCGGCTTGGTCCGTGAGCGCCCGGCGGCGTCCTTGAGCACGACGTACTTGAGGTCGACGTGCGGTTCCAGCGCCCCGAACTTGTCGTTGGGCGCGCCGATGATCAGCTGGAAGCCCAGCCCACGCCACGCGCCGATCGCACGGCCCGTGAACCGTGCGTCCGCCTTGATGAGGGCCTCGTCGAGGAACACGGGGGCGTAGCGGGGACGCTCGGCGCCGGCGTCGCCGAGCTGGTACCGCAGAGCGGCGCCCACGATGAAGGCGACGAGCTCCTGGGACTCTCCCCCGGACTTCTCGCCGATGTGGTCGTAGAGGGCCATGTGCGCCCCAGTGAGGTCGATCTTCTCGGCGCTGAGCCGGACGTGTCGGCGGACGTCGACCAGGTCGGCGAAGTCCGGTGCGCTCCGTCGTATCCGGTCGATCACCTTGGACATCCGGGCGTAGCGCCGCTCGCGCTCGGCATCGTCCGCCTCGGTGGCCAAGAGCTCTCGCAGGTCACGGAGCTCCTTGCGGAACCGCGCCACGAGGGTCGATTGGGTGTCGCGTGCGTCGATCCGCAGCCGGTGCTCGTCGTCGGCAAAGGGCAGGTCGGCGAGGATGTCGTTGACGGGTCGGATGCGCTCCTTGATCTCCCGGACCGACCGGCTCAACGTGTTGTGCAGATCGGTTAGGTCGTTGCCGGACAAGCGCAGGAGGCTCTTGCGCCACTCCGACTCGATGTCATGCAGGCCGCTCGTCTCGAGGTTGTCAAGGATGCGCGCGTGGTCCCCGTAGGACGCGACCGGGTCGGTGCCGAGGTTCGGGTCGGGCCAACGCTCGACGAAGGTCTCGAACGTCCGGCGAAGTGCGTCCCGCGACGTGTTGATGGTCTGCTGCGCAGCCTGACGGTCCGCCCGCAGCGAGTCGCCTGCCCGCGCCAGGACGCGGTCGAAGGCCGCAAGGGCGCCCGTCGAATCGGGCCCGACCGAAGTCTCGCCTGTCGTGCCGAGCAGATTCTCAAGGTAGGCGCGCTGGTCCGGCATGACGGTGGTCCCAGCCGCTTGTGCGCCGTCCAGCGCCTGCTGCGCGCCGTCGACCTCGTCGATGACCGACGACCAGTGGGACTCGGTGGTCTCGGCCTCGGCCTTCGTCCGGCCGACGTCCTCCGACAGCGCCTGGATCGTCGACTCGAGCTTGCTCGAGGCGTCCTGCAGCCGGGTCACCTCCGGGTTACCCGACAGGACGTCGTCGATCAGCTGTCCCCACCGGGCCTGCTCTGCCTCGATGGAGGCGACGTCGACCTGGTCCCAGGTCAGGTCGCGGAGCGCCTGGAACGCTCTGACCTCGGCGTCGTGCCGATCCAGCCGCCGCTCGGCGTCGACCACCTGAGCCTCGGCGAGCTCGAGACGACGCACCGCGCTTGCGATCTGTTGCTCGAGGTGCGCGAGCCGACGAGTGTTCGTGAAGCCAAGGACGTTCGCCTGCCCCCGCCCGCCGTGGGCGCCCTGGGTGCCCTCCGACACCTGCCCCGACCGCGTGAGTGCCTTCGGGTGCTGGGAGAGCTCAGCAGGGGTGTCGACGCAGATGTAGGCGAACCTGCGGGCCAGCTCGCTGCGAAGCCATCCGGTGAACGGCCCGGTTCGGAAGTCCAGTCGACCGGGAAGCGTCTTGGCGTCCAGGGCGACCTCATCCCGCATGCCCGTCGGGACTCCCTCGAACCGCATTCGACGCGCGGTCGGCACCGCGTCGATCGCCTTGCGGAACGCTCCGAGGTGGGCGATGTCGATCAACATGCGGGTCGCGAACCCGCCAAGGGCGAGGTTGAAGGCTTCCCGCCAGGGCTCGTGCTCCGTGCGCACCTCGATGAGCTCGGCGACGAATGGGAGGTCGTCAGGGGTGAGTCCCGCTGCCCGCGCGAGTGCCGCGCGTGCCGCGTGGAGCTCACCGGGGATGTTGTCGCGCCGCTGCAGGACTGCCGCCTGCTCGTCCCGCAGGTCTGTCAGGTCGGACGTCGCCTCCTTCTTCTCGGACATGGCGTCGGAGAACACCTGTCGAATTGCCGCCTTCGCATGGTCGTCCTGCAGCGCCTCGCGCGCACGAGCGACCATCTCGGCGAACTCCGCCTCGGTGGTGACGGACACCTTATGGGCCCCGCGCAGCGTTTCGTCGAGCTGGCTCCGGGCGCGCGTGACGGCCGCCAGTCGGTCGCCGACACCCGTGAACTCACGCTGCGCCGTGGCGAGCCGGTCTCCGCCGGACGCCCCCAGCGTCTCCTTCACGCCGGCGAGCTCTGACTTCGCCGCGCCGATGCGGCCAGCGATCTCAACGATGAGTCCCTTTGCCTGCTGGCGCTGACGTTGCAGGTCCTGCTCGACCGACCGCAGCAGCCCGAGCCGACGTTCGTGCCGCCACAGCGCAGCCGATGACGTCCCGTCCTCGAACGTCCCCAGTTCCTCGATGACGCGCAGCCGGTCACCCGCCTCGTCGATGGCGGCGCGGTGCTCGCGGATCGGCGTGAGGGCCTTCACCTGCTGTCGCGCGGTGATCATCTGGTCGTGGGTGCCGGTCAGCTTGTCGAACTGCTCGACGACGGCGTCCGCCGTAGCGAACGTGTCCGGCTCTTCGAGGACCATCGCCTTGTAGAGGGCGTCGACGGTCGTGATCTGCTGGCCGGCCTGGATGCGTCCGAGCAGCGCGACGGCCTTGCTCCCGTCGCCGGCCGTACCGATTCCCAGAGTCGAGTACAGCCGCGCGCTGAAGTCCCGGTCGGTGTCGAACGGCGTCAGCCCGATCGCGGTCAAGGCCGCGCGGGCGAACTTGTGGGCAGCGGCGTTCTCGACGTCGCGCAGGTCGAACGGGCCGTCGCACGTCGCCCGGACCGCGATGACCTCGTCGAGGGTCCGGGCGGCCGACGGAACGTACCACGCGCGCACACCTGTCAGCTCGGCCCCGCCCTGGCCAACCCACGTCATGGCGATCGCCGACCAGGTGTCCCTGCCGTCGCCACGCAGCACCCGCTGGCGTGTGCCGTCCTCGGTGCGGGACTCGTCCACCTTGCCGCGCGCATAGGACAAGATGTTGCGCTGGTCCTTGCCCCGGGGGCGCCCGACCACGCCGCCGTTGGACGCGCCGTTGAACGGCGTCGTGTGGGGCATGAGCAACGCGATGTAGGCGTCCATCAACGTGGACTTGCCTGATCCTGAGCCGCCCGACAAGAGCGTCGCGGTCGGGGCCAGCAGGATTCGGTGGTGCCCGTCGTAGCCGCCCCAGTTGACCAGCTGAAGCTCGCGTGCGATCCACTGCTGGCCGGTCGAGGACGCGGGGATCAACCCGAAGAGCGTGTCGATCATGGTCATCACGCCACCCCCGACCCGGTTCGAGCCTGCTCGCCGAGCCACCCACGCAGCTCGACAAGACGCTCGTTGCTGAGCGCAATCTCCACGAGCGGCGTGACCCGGAAACGCCCCTCGGACTCCTCCTCGATGAGCCCCTCCTTCGCGAGCCTCGTCACCGCGGACCGGATCTCCCGCTGAGGTGAGGCGACGTTCGTGTCATCGGGGTCGAAGTACGTCAAGGCCGTCCGTTCGATCTCTTCCAAGTCGACGCGCGTCGAGGTCGCGCCCACGCCCTGCTCACGCTGGAACACGCTGCGCAGGTGCACGAGGATCAGCGTCTCGGCCCGCGAGTACGCCTCGTCACGCAGGAGCACCGGCACGTCCAGCTCGGCCGACCGGACCTGGCGCTTGTAGGCGACCCCGCGCTCGTGGTCGACGACGAGGTGCACGAAGAGGTCGTGCAACCGCGACTCGATCACCTGCTGGTTCTCCAGGAGGACGCGCCACTGGGCGCGATTCCGGTCTGCCAGCAGAAACCGCCGCTGCAGCAGCCGAACGAGCACCGTCCGAACGTCCGCGTCGAGCGTGCCGGAGTCGCCGGCGAACAGCTCAGCCGGATCCTCCTCCATGGAGACGGGCACGATGAACCCGTCGTCCACCTCAGCGTCCACATACGACGGCTCGTGCAGCTCGGCTCCGGTCTCACTCATCGACTGCGTCCTTCATTCGTGTGGTGGCGCCGCCGAACGCGAGCCGGCGACGGGTGCCGTCGGGTCGGACCGCGTCGACGAACGTGAGCTCGCCGGTCTCTGTCAGGCCCTGGTGGTCGGCCAGCTCCAGCAGCCCGAGCAGGTCCACCGGTCGTCGGAACGACTCCGGGCCGGCAGTGAACGCCGCCGCGATGTCCACGACGCCCTGACCGGCGAGCGCGGCCAGGTGCCTGCCCAACTCGGCGTAGTGCGGTCCGCCCCAGTTGCGCGCCTCGTCATCTGGGGAGTCCGCGTCGGTGTCGTCCCAGTCCTCGAGGAGCGCGGGCGGCTGCGAGGGGCGTAGGTCGCCGGCGGTCTGGCGCAGGTGGTCGACCTCCGCGACCGGCAACCGGAGCAGCGGGTCGACCGACTGACCGCGCCGCGAGTCCGGCATCCAGGACTGCAGGCCGGTCATGACGTCGCGCAGCAGGTCGTCGACCTGGCGGTCGCGCAGCGGGTCGTGGTTGCGCACCTGGGCTGTGATCACGTACGACGCCTCGCGCTGGGCGGTGAAGACTAGGTCGAGACCCTGCTCGATCCGGTGCCCGATCTCCTGCAGCTCCGTGCGCTGCTGGGGCGCCAGTCGCTGGGTGAACCGGTGCCGCAGGACCACGTCGAGCTGGTTCGAGAGCCCGTCCAGCCGCTGCGGGTCGCCGATGAGTCGCAACGCCCCCGCAAAGGCCCGGCCCTCCGATGTGGCCTCCATCACGTGCTGGGCGCGCTCGAGGTACTCACGCAGCACCTCGCCCGTCGGGCGCTCGTCCTGCCGGAGCGCCGTGACGACGTCACGCTGCATGGACTTGATCGACTCGGCGACCCTCGCGAAGTCCGCTGGGAGCTCGCGCGCGAGATGTAGGACGTTCTCCGCCTCCTCGAGGAGCTGCTCGTCGTCGACCTCCGCGACGACGCCCGTCCGTTGGATGTGGTCGAGCTCGTCCTGGAGGCGCCTGATCTCCGCGTCCAGCCGGGCCATCCGAACCAGCGCATCGGGATCGGCGTCCTGGGCAAGGTGCTCGACGGCGTCGAGCATCGTCCGCAATCGCGAGTGCGAGACCCTGGCTCGGGCACCGCCGGCTCGCCCCGCGACCTCGAGCGCGCCGACTGCGTGCGCCGACAGGCGATACACCTCGACGTCGTCGACCACCTGGCGCATCAGCCAGCCGGCATCCGCCCACTGTCGGCACAGGTCGCGGGCCGTGCCCACCGGGAGGTTTTCGTCGTAGCCTGCCGCACGCAGCTGGTCGAGCGCGTCGCCGATCTGGGTGTGTGCGTCGGCGACGGAGACGGTCGGACGGTCGGCGGTGAAGCACGCGGACAGGACCGAGACGACGAGTGGGGCGTGCCTCTTGTGGAGCAGGTCCAGCATGGGGTTCTGGAAGGCCCGGACGGCTCCCAGGTACGCCCCCTCGGCACGATTGATCATCGCCCGACAGCGTAGGCGGGAGGGCGCGCAAACTGTCGCACCGCGTACCCGCGCGCCGGTGCACGACGGCCAAGGCTGCGTACGAGGTTGCGAGGACCGGTTGGACTGTGCGTAGTCGTGCAGGCGGACCGGTGGGCCACCGCCGCGTTCGGCTCGCCACCCTTATCGTCCTGCGGGTGATCCCAACCCAGCAGTGCGCCTCGACGGACCGATCCCAATAGCCGCCAGTGTCGACGCCGGCCATGAGCTCGACGTAGGGACCGTCCCCGTCTGTGAGGTTGGCGTCCCAGGCCCATCCGAACGGTGAGTTCCCCCAGGTCCACTGCTTCTTGCCCGGTGCGACGCGGTGGTCGGCGCAGTGCACGAATCCTGCGCGTCGTTCGTGGTCGTACCACCGAAGAAGTCGTCCTCGGAGCCGAGGCACATGTAGGAGGTCGGCACGATGAGGTTCCGGTACCAGTCGAGACGGTCCGCGTCGGGGTTCTCGGCGCTGGCACGGGCGGCGTAGTCGACGCCGTAGTACGGGCGGTCGGCGCGTGGGAAGGTGGTCACCGCGCGTCGGGCGTGGTCGGCGACGACGTGCACGTCGGTCGGGAAGA
>JAJYCD010000125.1 GCA_021778635.1 Actinomycetes bacterium | reverse complement strand
TGGCACGGCGTGCAAGAGGCGTCACCGGCCCGTCGCGGCTGGAGTTCCTCACCGTCGCGCAGGCCGCCGAGGAGCTCCACGTGACCGAACGATTCATCCGCAAGCTCATCGCCGCCGGGGACCTGCGTGCAGTCAAGGTCGGCGCCCGCGTCGTCCGCATCCGCCGGACCGACCTCGACGACCTGCTGCGGCCGGCGCGGGTAGTGCCGCGACTCGGACGACGGTGAAGCGGCACGACTCTCCGGAGCGTGCCCGGGCGACTGCGTGGAGATCGTTCGCAGGCGACGCTGCGCCATCAGCTATGGGCGCGAATCGCCGAGCACGCCGTGGCCTGGACCGGCCCACCCTTCGCCGGTGCCTGACAGCGATACTGCGATATATGGCACCGAGCCCGACAATCTCAGTATCGCTCATCGTCGACACTGCTACGCTGGGAGCATGTCTGACGCAGCAGCCACTGCCTCCCGGCTCGCCGCCGGGCAGTGGGGCCTGCTCACAACGGCCCAGGCCCAGAGACACGGAATCAGTCGCGACCAACTGAACCACCTCGTGAGCGTCGGCATCCTCGAGCGCGTCGAGCACGGCGTCTACGCCGCCACGGCCGCGCCGGACGGGTACCGCGACAAGCGCGTCGCGTGGCTGGTGCTCGCCCCCGGGATGATGGCTGAGGAGCGCCTGGCCGATCCTGCGGCGACTGGCGTCCTGTCGCACACCTCCGCTGCCGCGCTGCACCAGCTCGGTGACCTGCTGGACGACATCCCTGAGGTGACCGTCTCGCACCGCAAGCAGACCCGACGGCCCATGCGCGTGCACCGCCTCCCGTTGACCGCAAGCGACGTCACCATCGTGGACGGCCTGCCGGTCACGACGCCTGAGCGGACCGTCGCTGATCTGCTTCGCGACGGGCACGACCTGGACCACGTCGCCCGCCTGACCGGCGACGGCCTGACCCGAGGCCTCATCGACCGCGCGACTCTTGCGCGTCAGCTCGAACCCGTCGCACACCGCATGGGAGCCGGGGACGGACCGGCCGCCGTCGACAGGCTGATCGAGATCGCCGGCCTGGATGTGACCAGCCTGCTGCACTCCCCTGCCGGTCAAGACCTCGTCAACGTCGGCTGGACCAGCGCCATCCAGTGGATCCTCGACTCGGTTGAGCAGACCCGACCGGACGCGGAGTCCGCCACGGCGCCGCCCCGCCCGGAGCAACAGGCACCCGCGGTGGACATCGCCACGCAACTGAGGAACAGCCCCGCCGTGCACGCCGCCATGGAGGCGGCCAACTCCCCGCAGGTACGTTCCGCGCTGCGATGGCTGAACTCCCCCGCCGGACGTCACGCGACCCGCGTCGCCCAGACGACACAGCAGCGCGCATGAGCGAAGACGCCTACACCAGTCCCTCCGCCATGTGGGAGTCCGTGCTAGCCCAGGGGCGCGCACGAGCGCGCGAACGTGGCGTCGACGCCCAGGGATTGCAGCGCCGGCTGGTGTACTCGCGGTTCTTGGCGCGGGTGTTCGCCAGTCCGGACAGTCCGTGGGTTCTCAAGGGCGGAACCGCGACGTTGATGCGCGTACCGACGGGCCGCACCACCAAGGATGTGGACCTGCTGGCGCAGGCGCGTGACCTGCCCGCCGCCGTTGCGGACCTGCGCCGGCTCGCAGCCGCGGACCTCGGGGATCACTTCCGGTTCGTTCCGATCAGTGAGCGCGGCAACCCCGGTGGTGCGGGTCAGCCGAATGTGACGACCCGCCGAGTCACCTTCGACGCGTTCTGCGGCACCCGGCGGGCGCTGCCCAGCTTCGGGGTCGACGTCGTCATCGGGTCGTTGATGACTGCCGCGCCGGACGAGACCGTCGATGACCCGATCCCGCTGCGAGGCATCACCCCACCGATGGTGCGCTTGTACCCGCTGGTGGACCACATCGCCGACAAGGTCTGCGCAACGATGACCGCCTACGGCTCCGGGGCGTCAAGTCGGGAGCGCGACCTGGTGGACCTGGTGGTGTTCGCCTTGAGCCAGGACGTAGCCGGGGCTGAGCTGACGTTCGCGATCCATGCGGAGTGGGCCAACCGTGAGCTGGCGGGTTCGCCACGGTTCGAGCCGCCGGTCGCCTGGCGGACGAGATTCGCGCCGCTGGCTCGCAAGACACCGGCGTGCACGGTGGTGACGTTCGACGAGGCTGTCGAGCTTGTCGCCCGGTTCTTGGCCCCGCCGATGGATCGGTCCGCCGGTCACCTCCGGTGGGTGGCGGCCGAAGGCACGTGGAGACCGCTCCCAGAACCCACCGATTCAGTGCCTGATGGCATGCCATAACGTGCCACAAGGGGGTTCAGAACAGTGCATCTCGGTTCATCCTCGTGTACGCTCGTAAGCGTCTGACCTGCAATTTTACGGTCTGACTAGGGCCCCAGATCCCGCCCGCGTTGGCTTCCCAAGCTGATAGCGCGAGTTCGATTCTCGTCACCCGCTCCATCGCTGGTTCCGGCGAGCATTCGGCATCCGGCGTCTCATGGCGCGATGAGTCCTAGGGGGACCACGCCGATCCCGTCGGGTCGGCGGTAGGCGTTCGGACCGGTGTTGACGATGATCGCGTCCAGCAGCGCGTCACCGAGGTGGCCGGCGAGCCAGTGCAGGTGAGTGGTGTCGCGGTCGTCGACCGTGGTGGCGAGCTTCACCTCGATGGCGAGGACCTTGCCGTCGTCCCGGACGACGACGAGGTCGATCTCGTGGTCGCCGTTTCGGGTCCGGAGATGGCCGACGTTCGCCTCCGCCGCCTGCGCTGGGACGCGGATGCAGAGAGCGGCGAGTGACTGAAACAGGTGCCCGAGCATCGTGCCCGCCTGTGGGCCTATCGGTGTGCCATCGCCATCGAGGAGGGCGTCGCTGGTGAGGCCGAGGAGCCGAGCTGCCAGAGCCGGGTCTGCGAGGTGGTGCTGCGGTGCTTGACCAAGACGCGCCAGGGGATTGCCGGGTGGCGCCCACGCAGGTACCGGGTCGAGCAGCCACAGCTGGGTGAGCACGTCGCGATACGCGATGCTCGTGCTGCGGGCTGGCTTGTCGTCCTGTCCGGGGGTAGCGGCATCGAGCAGGCTTGAGTAGCTGGCGGTCGACGACGTGGCGGCCGCGTAGGCGCGGAGCCAGGCCAGCATGGACTCCGGCTTGCGTACGGCCAAGCCTTGCTCGGGGACGTCGCGATCGACGGCGTTGCGCAGGTACGAGTCGAGCTGGAACTTCAGGGCGCGTGCGCTCAGACCACGCAGACCGGGAAACCCGGACGCGATGATCTCCTGGGTGTAGTCAGCCAGGCGCAGTGGGCACGAGCCGTCCAATGGGCCCCGCGCTCCCGACAGCAGGCGACGCAGGCTGACCGTCGGTTCGGCGACTCCTCGCTCGGAGAGTGTCATCGGCCGCATCCTCAGTCGGCCGATGCGGCCGGCGCCGGAGTGAGCGGTTGCACCTGGTGCGGGCGCGGCGCTCCCAACGAGCAGGTACTGGCCGCCGCTGCGGTCCTCGTCGACGGCGCGGCGCACGACGTCCCACACCTCGGGAACCTTCTGCCACTCGTCGATCAGCAGCGGGCGCGCTCTCGAGCGGACCAGCTCAGGGTCGGCCTGGACGGACTCGCGGTTTGCGCGCGAGTCGAGTCGGAGCAGTCCGTGGGCGCGCTGCTCCGCCGTGGTCGTCTTGCCGACCGCCTTGGGGCCGTCGATGGCGATGGCAGGGACCTGCGGGAAGAGTTCGTCCAGCTCGTCGTCGAGGATCCGGCGGGTGTAGCCCATGTGGGCATCCTACAGTTGGCATAGCGCGAACCAGTCAGTTAGCAGACGAGAAATCAGACGATTTGCAGGTAATGATCCGACAAGGAGCCGGCGATCGTGCGACAGGCCGCCGACGAGCTCGCCGTCACCGACCGCTTCATCCGCACGCTCATCGCCGAGGGACGGCTCCGCGCCGTCAAGGTCGGCGACCGGGGCCTCCGCATCCGCCGCACCGGCCTCGAGGACTTCCTCCGCCCCGCTCGGGGGGGATCGTGTTGCGGCTCGTGCTCCTCGCCGCCGCGCGGGAGTGTGATGGCCGAAGGTGGGTGTCGCGCCCGAGCGGGTGAACTACGCGATTCGGGCATAGGTGTTCGAGGTCGGCCGGTGAACAATGGGCGAACCGCAACACGGGAGGGTGCATGGGCAAGGCGACGATCCTCAGTGTCGACGACGACCCGCAGGTGCTGGCGGCGATCGCACGCGACCTGCGGGGCCAGTACGGGGACCGCTACCGAGTCGTGCCGGCGAGCTCGGGAGCCGACGCTCTCGCGGTCCTCAGTCGGCTCGCGCTCCGCGGTCAGCCGGTCGCGCTCATCGCCGCCGACCAGCGGATGCCGAAGATGACGGGCATCGACCTGCTCGACCGGGCGCGCACCCTGGTGCCCGGAACCAAGATGGTGCTGCTGACGGCGTACGCGGACACCGACGTGGCCATCCAGGCGATCAACGACATCGGCCTCGACTACTACCTGCTCAAGCCATGGGACCCGCCGGCGGAGCGCCTCTTTCCCGTCCTCGACGGGCTGCTGGACGACTGGGAGCACGAGAACCCCGAGCATGCGACGGACGTCCGGGTGGTGGGCCACCGGTGGTCCGAGCGCAGTCACGAGATCAAGACCTTCCTCGCCCGCAACCACGTGCCCTACCGCTGGCACGACGTCGAGACCGACGAGGAGGGCGCCCGGCTGGCCGGGCTCGCCGGCGCCGGCGTCGCCGACCTGCCGCTGGTGCTCGTGCCCGAGGGCGACGTGCTGCGGGGGCCATCGACCCTGCAGGTCGCCGAGGCGCTCGGGCTGCGCACCCGGGCCGAGCAGCCGCTCTACGACGTGTGCATCGTCGGGGCCGGTCCGGCCGGCCTTGCAGCCGCGGTCTACGCCGCGTCCGAGGGGCTCCGCACCGTGATCGTCGAGCGGGAAGCGCCCGGTGGGCAGGCCGCCCAGAGCGCGGCGATCGAGAACTACCTGGGGTTCCCGAAGGGGCTCAGCGGCTTCGACCTCACCCAGCGGGCCAGCGCGCAGGTGGCCCGGTTCGGTGCCGAGGTGGTGCTGGCCCAGGACGTCGTCGCCTACGAGCGACGCGATCCGGTGCACGCCGTGGTCTTCGAGGGAGGCGGCGAGATCGAGGCCCGCGCGGTGATCGTGGCGACCGGTGTCTCCTACCGGCGGCTCGAGGCCGAGGGCGTGGACGGCCTCACCGGTCGCGGCATCTACTACGGCGCCAACGCGTCCGACGCCGCGCAGTGCCAGGGCGACGAGGTCCTCGTGGTGGGAGCCGCGAACTCGGCCGGGCAGGCCGCGCTCAACCTCGCCCGGTTCGCGAAGCGCGTGACCATGGCAGTGCGCGGGCCCTCCCTCGAGGCCTCGATGTCGCAGTACCTCATCGAGCGGATCAACGCGGAGCCCGCGATCGAGCTCCGCTTCGGGACCGAGGTGGCGGCGGCGTACGGGGACGACCACCTCGAGGCGGTCGCGCTCGCCGACCGCGCCACCGGTGCGACCGAGCGGGTTCCGACCACCTGGCTCTTCGTCTTCATCGGTGCCTCCCCGCGCACGGACTGGCTGGGGGAGGACGTCGTGCGGGACGAGCACGGCTTCGTCGCCACCGGGCAGGACCTGGCGGCGCTGGACGCGTCGCACCGGTGGCCGTTGGCGCGGGCAGCCTTCGGGCTCGAGACGAGCGTCCCGGGGCTGTTCGCCGCCGGCGACGTGCGTCGAGACTCGATGAAGCGGGTCGCATCCGCCGTCGGCGAAGGTGCGATGGCGATCTACCAGGTGCACCGCTACCTGGCGACGACGTGATCGAGGTCGCCGACCTGAGCAGGCTGGACCTGTTCGCCGGCCTGACGCAGGCGCAGCTCGCGGAGCTTGTCGCCGCCGCCGACGAGGTCCGCTTCGTCCCCGGTGACGTGCTGTTCCGGTCCGGCGAGCGCGCCGACGCCTGGTGGGTGCTCCTCGAGGGGAGGGTCGACCTGCTCCGGCACGTCGGCCGGGAGGACGTCGTCGTCCGGGTCATGGACCTGCCGGGTCGCTGGGCGGGCGGCTTCGGCGCCTGGGACGAGCAGGGCGTGTACATCGCGACGGGGAGGGGTGCTCTCCCGGGACGCATCCTTCGGCTGCCCGCGCCAGCTCTGCGTGACCTGACGAAGGCCTGGCTGCCGCTGGCGTCGCGCCTGCTCGAAGGGCTGTACAGCACCGCGCGCAGCATCGAGTCGACCGCGCGTCAGCGCGAGTCCCTGGTCACGCTGGGCACGCTCGCGGCCGGCCTCGCGCACGAGATCAACAACCCCATCGCCGCGGCGGCCCGCGCGACCGACTCACTAAGGGAGGTCTCGAGCCACCTGCTCGCAACGCTCGGCCAGCTGGCCGGCGAAGAGATCACCGCGAAGCAGTTCACCGCCCTCGACGAGTTGCGCCGCGACCTGCCCGGCCGGCAGGTGGGCCGGGACGCCCTCGCCGTCGCGGACGCCGAGCAGGCCCTGGAGGGCTGGCTCGACCGGCACGAGGTGCTCGAGGCCTGGCAGCTGGCGCCGGTGCTGGTCGCCGGCGGAGCCGACGTCGAGTGGTGCGCCCGGGTCGCCGTCGTGTTCGACGGGCCTTCGCTGACCAGCGGTCTCCGCTGGGTGGTCAACTCACTGTCGATGGACTCGCTCCTCGGCGAGATCGGTGAGGCGACGCGTCGCGTGTCCGAGCTCGTCGGCGCCGTCCGGTCCTACTCGCAGATGGACCGTGGCTCGCGGCAGACCATCGACGTCACCGAGGGCATCGAGAGCAGCCTCGTGATCCTCGGCCACAAGCTCCGGGCCGGCGTCACCGTGGTGCGCGACTACGCGCCCGACCTACCGACGATCGACGCGTACCCCGGTGAGCTCAACCAGGTGTGGGCCAACCTCGTCGACAACGCCGTGGACGCAGTGGAGGGCTCTGGGACGCTGCGGATCGCGACCCGTCCCGACGCGGACGACGTCGTCGTGGAGGTCGTCGACACCGGGCCCGGCATGTCCCCCGAGGTGGCGGCCAGGGTGTTCGAGGCTTTCTACACCACCAAGGACGTCGGTCGCGGCACCGGGCTCGGGCTCGACATCGCCAGGCGCATCGTCGTCGAGCGGCACGGCGGGTCGATCGACGTCGACACGGGGCCGGGCGGCACGACCTTTCGTGTTCGGTTGCCGAGGCGGGCCGCGTCGTGACGGCGCCGGAGCCCGTGACGGCGCACTGACTCGGCCCACGCCGGGTCCGCGACACGGCGAAAGGCTCACGATCCGGCGATGTGCCGGCCTGGCCTGGAGCTGGCGGCCATACGGCTCGTCGGCGGATCACCATGAGGAGTTCCTCGGCGGCGAGGTGACCTTCATCGCGCCCCGGGCTGAGCGGATGCACGATCCCCGTGAGGGCGACTGAGTCAGCCGGATCTACTCTCGCGTGCGCCCGGGTGGCGCCCAGGCGCCGGCCGACCTCTTCGTCGTGAACCGGAACGCGCTGGCCGACTGGCTGCGTCGAGAGCCGCTTCCGGCTGTGGACCGGTGACGGTGCGTACCGAGTCGAACCGTTCCAGAAGAGCCTCCCGAAATCGGCCCTGGCCGATTCGCCGGCCGTAGAACGCATCGATGCGCCCGCTCGGGATCGCTCCTTCCGCCGTCAGTGTCCTCACGTCGACAGCTGACTTGCCGCCGTGGAACTGGACGAGTGGCAGCGCGCGCTCGACGTCGAGACGGCGGATCGCATTCCGGCGGTCCCCACCCGGCATCCCACTACGTGCGGTGGCTCGCCTGGGTGCCCGTCGCCCATCGGTGCGCTACCGTCTCGGCACCGGCCAGATCGACCAGGCGGCTGCCCAGCTCCTGAGGTTCGCCGAGAAGGTCGACACCACCAAGGTCGGCGCGCCCGCTGTCCTCGGCGTCATCACCGCGAACGGGTACGGCCTGACCC
>JAJYCD010000124.1 GCA_021778635.1 Actinomycetes bacterium | reverse complement strand
AGGTGATCCCGCACATCACCGACGAGATCAAGGCCCGCATGCGCGCGCAGGCCGACCCGTCGGTCGGCAACGCACCGGACGTCATCATCACGGAGATCGGTGGCACGGTCGGCGACATCGAGTCCCTGCCGTTCCTGGAGGCGGCGCGTCAGGTGCGCCACGACCTCGGTCGCGACAACGTCTTCTTCCTGCACGTCTCCCTCGTCCCGTACATCGGGCCGAGCGGCGAGCTCAAGACCAAGCCGACCCAGCACTCCGTCGCCGCGCTCCGCTCGATCGGCATCCAGCCCGACGCGATCGTCCTGCGTGCAGACCGGGATCTTCCGGAGAGCACCCGGCGGAAGATCGCGCTGATGTCCGACGTCGACGTCGAGGCCGTGATCGCCTGCCCCGACGCTCCGAGCATCTACGACATCCCGCGCGTGCTGCACTCCGAGGGGTTGGACGCGTACGTGGTGCGCCGTCTCGACCTGCCGTTCCACGACGTCGACTGGGAGGCCTGGGAACAGGTCACCCACCGCGTCCACCACCCGGCCCACCAGGTCGAGGTCGCCCTCGTCGGCAAGTACATCGACCTTCCGGACGCGTACCTCTCGGTCACCGAGGCGCTCCGGGCCGGCGGTTTCGCGAAGAATGCCAAGGTGGTCATCCGGTGGGTCACCTCGGACGACTGCCAGACACCGGAGGGCGCCCAGCGTGCCCTCGGTGGGGTCGACGCGGTGCTGATCCCCGGGGGCTTCGGTGTGCGCGGGATCGAGGGCAAGCTCGGCGCGCTGCGTTGGTCACGCGAGAACCTCGTGCCGACCCTCGGGATCTGCCTCGGACTGCAGTGCATGGTCATCGAGTACGCGCGGAACGTCATGGGTCTTGCCGAGGCATCGTCCTCCGAGTTCGACCCAGGTACGCCGATCCCGGTCGTCGCGACGATGGCGGAACAGCTCGCCTTCGTCGACGGTGAGGGTGACCTCGGGGGGACCATGCGCCTCGGCGCCTACGACGCGGTCCTGTCGCCGGGATCTGTCGTCGCGGCGGCATACGGGACCGAGCACGTCTCCGAGCGGCACCGCCACCGTTACGAGGTGAACAACGCCTACCGCGAGGAGCTGGAGGCATCCGGGCTCTTGGTGTCCGGCGTCTCGCCCGACGCGTCGCTGGTGGAGTTCGTCGAGCTTCCGGCGGAGGTGCACCCGTACTACGTCGCGACGCAGGCTCACCCGGAGTTCAAGTCGCGCCCGACGCGTGCGCACCCCCTGTTCGCGGGTCTGATCGGTGCCGCGCTCGATGCCAGGTCGGCTGCGGTCGTCGTCACGTCAGCGAACGTCTGAGTGCGCCCGACAGGGTCGCAGCACTCTGTGACGGACGCCGGGGAGCTGCGGGACGTCGTCGCACCGCGGCCCGCCCGGGAGCATGAGCTGCTCCACGACGGCATGATCTGGGACGTCGTCGCGGAGCGGGTCGACCTCGGCGACGGCGGGATCGTGCGGCGGGAGTTCATCGACCATCCCGGCGCGGTGGCGGTCGTCGCGATCGACGAGGACGACCGTCTCCTTCTCCTGCGCCAGTACCGCCACCCCGTCCGCCGGGAGCTGTGGGAACCTCCTGCCGGTCTGCTCGACGTCGACCACGAGCCCGCCCAGGCTGCTGCGGCGCGGGAGCTCGCGGAAGAGGCCGACCTCGTCGCAGGCCGCTGGGACGTCCTGGTCGACTACTTCACGTCACCCGGTGGGAGCAACGAGGCCATCCGGATCTTCCTCGCGCGCGACCTCCGCGACGTGCCGGTCGCCGAACGGTTCGCCCGTGAGGCCGAGGAGCTCGAGATGGAACCGCGGTGGGTCTCGATCGACGACGCCGTGTCCGCGGTGCTCACCGGTCGGGTGCACAACCCCTCGGCGGTCGTCGGGATACTCGCGGCGCGGGCGGCGCAGGCCGCAGGATGGTCGACCCTTCGCCCCGTGGACGCACCATGGCCGGAGCGTCACGGCGCAGGTGACGGCCCGTCCTCGAGGGGCCCGCTCGCCTGAGACGGGCGAGCGGGCCCGATCGACCGGGGCCTCAGCGCCCCGTCGAGACGCGGTACTGGGCGTTCGCGAGGGGCACGAAGATCACCAGGATCGCGACGGACCAGATGAGCGTGTATGCGGCGGGGTGCTGCAGCGGCCACGCCGTCGGTTCTGGTGTCCCGGCCTGGATGTTGCCGAACAGCTCACGGGCGGCCTGGGTCACTGCGGACACCGGGTTCCACTCGGCGAACCGCTGGAGCGCCGGCGGGAGCGTGCTGAGCGGCACGAACGTGTTCGCGATGAAGGTGAGCGGGAAGATCACGATGAAGGAGGCGTTGTTCACGACCTCCGGGCTCGGCACGAGCATCCCGATCCACGCCATGATCCACGAGATCGCATAGGCGAACACCAGCAGCACCGCGTAGCCGGTGACCGCGTCGAGGAACGACCCACGGATCCGCCAGCCGACCACCAGGCCGGTCACCGACATGACGACGAGCACGATGACGTTGTTGACAACGTCGGACAGGGTGCGACCGGTCAGCACCGCCGACGGGGCCATGGGCAGCGACCGGAACCGGTCGATGATCCCCTTCTTGACGTCCTCGGCGAGACCGGCGCCCGTGATCGTCGCCCCGAAGATGACCGTCTGGGCGAAGATGCCGGCGATCAGGTACTCGCGGTAGGCGGAGCCGCCGGTCCCGCCGCTGATCGCGCCGCCGATCGCGCCGCCGAACACGTAGGCGAACAGCAGAACGAACATGATCGGTGACAGCACGGTGAAGACCAGGAGGTCCGGCACACGCTTGATCTTGATGATGTTGCGCTTCGCGACGACGTGGGCGTCGGCGATGACGTGGGGGATGGTCATCGGTTCGTCTCCTTCGCGGGAACGGCGGGATCGACATCCGCCGTGGTGCTGTGGCCGGTGAGGGTGAGGAACACGTCGTCCAGTGTCGGGCGGCGGAGCCCGACGTCGTCGATGTCGATCTCGGCGGCGTCGAGCCGTCTCAGGGCGTCGGTCAGTACCCGCGCCCCTCCGCTCACCGGCATGAGCAGCGCGCGGCGGTGGTCGTCGAGGGCAGGTGCACCGACGCCGAGCGGCGCGAGCAGGGCGGCGGCCTCTCCGAGCCGGCTTCCGTCGCTGAGGGTGATCTCGAGCCGCTCGCCGCCGATCTGGGCCTTGAGCTCGTCCGACGTCCCTCGGGCGATGATGCGGCCGTGGTCGATCACGACGATCGTGTCGGCGAGCACGTCGGCTTCTTCGAGGTACTGGGTGGTCAGCAGGAGCGTCGTCCCACCGGACACCAGGGTCTGGATGACCTCCCACATGTCGATGCGACCGCGCGGGTCGAGACCGGTCGTGGGCTCGTCGAGGAACAGCACGGGCGGACGTGCGACGAGGGCCCCGGCCAGGTCGAGCCGTCGCCGCATGCCGCCCGAGTAGGTGCGGGTGGGGCGGTTCGCGGCGTCCTCGAGCCGGAAGTCGGCGAGCAGCTCCCGGGCCCGGACCCGGCTCTCCTTGCGGCCGAGGTGGTAGAGCCGGCCGATCATGTCCAGGTTCTCGTAGCCGGTGAGGTACTCGTCCACCGCGGCGTACTGGCCCGACAACCCGATCCGGCGTCGGACACCGGCCGGGTCGGCCCGGACGTCGACGCCGGCGACCTGCGCGTGGCCGGCGTCCGGACGCAGCAGCGTCGTGAGGATGCGCACGACGGTGGTCTTGCCGGCGCCGTTCGGTCCGAGCAGACCGAGCACCGACCCGGTCGGGACGGCGAGGTCGACCCCGTCGAGCGCGGTCACGGACCCGAAGGTCTTGACGAGTCCCTGGGCGCTGATCGCGTGACTGATGGCGCCGTGGGCGCCGGTCTCGTGGTTCATGGCTCGAGGCTAGGGCGAGCCTCCCACATCGGCTCGGTGACCGAGGTCAGGCGGCTCCTCAGATCAGGCGCACAGGTCGCGCGTGCAGGATCCGGCCGATCCGGTGCCCTGCGATGTCGACCTGGCCGTGGTTCTGGCAGTGGACGTCGACGCGGACGTCGACGCGGACGTCCGGGGTGCGACCGGTGACGTCGTCAGACCGACGGCACCACCGGTGGGATCAGTCCCGTACCCGGAGCGTGGTGACGAACCAGCTGACCGCGACCGTCAGGAGAGCGGCCAGCACCATGTGGACGCCGACCAGGAACGCCGGCAGCCCCGCGGCGTACTGGACGTAGCCGACCGCCCCCTGGACCGCCGTGACCGCGAGCACCACGAACGCGGCTCGGCGAACCTGCGCCGGAGCCTGCTGCCGCCAGATCACGCCGACGATCGTCATGAGCACCCCCAGGAACACCCAGACGGCGCCCGCATGGACCATCGCCATCGCGGCCGGGTTCACGGCGAACCGGTAGCCGACGACCGTGTCGCCGGAGTGGGGTCCGGAGCCGGTCACCACCACCCCGAGGGCGAGGACGACGGCGGTCATGACGACGAGCGCGCGCGACAGTGCGATGGACGACGGCGCGACGACGGGACGTGGGGCGCCGTCGCCGCCGCTGTGACGACGGATCAGCACGGTCGACACCGACACGAGCGCCATCGAGATCAGCAGGTGACTGGCGACGATCGCGGGGTTGAGCTTCACGAGCACCGCGATCCCGCCGATCACGGCCTGCACGAGGACCCCGCCGAGGGGCACGAGGCCGAGGAGTCGATACGAGCGAGCGCGCTCGCCGTTCGTCGAGACGACCACCGCGACGAGCAGGGCGACCACGACGAGGATCCCGGTCACCATCCTGTTCCCGAACTCGATCGCCGTGTGGTACGTGGCGGCGTCGACGTGCATCGGCGTGAAGTGGCCCGGCTCGCACTGGGGCCACGTCGAGCACCCGAGTCCCGAGGCGGTCAGTCGCACGGCACCACCGGTACCGATGATGACGATCTGCGCGACGAGGTTGGCGACGAGGACCGGGAACGTCCACCGGGCGCGCGACGCCGCCCACCGGCCGACGGACGACGAGGCGGGACTCAGGACCGGTACGGAGGGCGTGCTCACGGGAGACACCGTAGTCGCGGAAGCCGGGTGGAGCCGACGCGGTCGGAGCACCACGTCCTCGGCGGGCTCACGGGAACCGCGCCAGCGCCGTCAGTGCCGTCAGTGCCACCGGAACATCCGACCGGCGCCCCAGGCGAGCGCTGCGGTCCAGGCGACGAGGACGATCACCGAGGTGATCGGCAGCGCGCCGTGCATCAGGGTGTCGCGCAGGCACTCCCCGAGCGCCCCCGACGGCAGCAGGAGCGCGAGGTGCGCGAGCGCTCCGGGGAGCCGGCTTGCCGGGACCACGATGCCGCCGGCGACGGCGAGGAGCACGAGCACGAGGTTCGCGAGCGCGAGGACGCCCTCGGCCCGGAGGGTGCCGGCGAGCAGGAGCGCGAGCGCGGTGAACGCGGCGGTCCCGAGCAGGATGGCCAGGAGGGCGACGAGCGCGCCTCTCGCCACGGGATGCCACCCGAGCCCGAGTGCGACCGCGCCGATGACCACGACCTGGACGACCTCGACCGCCAGCACCCCGAGGACCTTGCCCGCGAGAAGGCCGCCGCGACCGAGCGGCGTCGTCGCCAGGAGGCGGAGCACGCCGTTGCGCCGGTCGAACGCGGTCGCGATCGCCTGCGACGTGAACGACGTGCTCATGACGGCGAGGGCGATCACGCCGGGTGCGAAGAAGTCGATCCGCGTCGCCCCGGCGGTGCCGATCTCGATGACCGAGCTGCGCGTGAGGCCGACGAGGACGAACACCGGGAGGATCAGCGTGATGAGCAGCTGCTCGCCGTTGCGCAGGATCATCGTCGTCTCGAAACCGGCCTGCGCGAGGACGCGGCGCAGCGCCGGCGCGGGCGCCGACCCGACGGGCAGCGGTGCGGCGGTCATCGCAGACTCCTCCCGGTGAGGTCGAGGAAGACGTCCTCGAGCGTGCGGCGCCCGATGCTGAGACGGCTGACAAGGATGTCGTGGGACGCGCACCAGCCCGCCAGCGCGGCCACCGTCGCCGGGGTGATGGACCCGCTCACGGTGAAGTCACCGTCCCCCTCGTGCTGCACGCGGTGCGGTGCCTCGGGCCCCTCCCGTCGACCGTCGTCGAGAGCGCGAGCGAGCGAGACCGCGTCCAGGTCTGGCTCGGCGGAGAACCGGAGCGTGCTGTCGTCGACGGCGCTCGTGAGCTCGCGGACCGACCCTTGCGCGATGACGGCACCCGCGTCGACGATCACCACCGTGTCGGCAAGGTCCGCTGCCTCGTCCATGAGGTGCGTCGTGAGCACGATGCTCACTCCCTCGGACCGCAGCTCGCGGATCAGGTCCCACACCGCGTGGCGGCTCTGCGGGTCCATCCCGGCACTCGGCTCGTCGAGGAACACGAGCTCGGGTCGCCCGATGATCGCGGCGGCGAGCGCGAGTCGCTGGCGTTGCCCGCCGGACAGCCGCCGCACCGTCGTCCGGGCGAACGAGGTGATGCCGAGTCGTTCGGCGAGGGGGTCGACCTCGAGAGGCGTGGCGTACATCGAGGCGAGGTGGCGGAGCATCTCGAGCGGGCGCACGCCGGTCGGCAGCCCGCCGTCCTGGAGCATGACGCCGACCCGGGGTCGGAGGCTGCGGGCGTCGCGCTGCGGGTCGAGCCCCAGGACGCGCACCGTCCCGGCGTCCGGGACACGGAGTCCCTCGCAGCACTCGATCGTCGTCGTCTTGCCGGCGCCGTTCGGCCCGAGGACCGCGGTCACCTGGCCGGCCGGGGCGGTCAGGTCGAGACCGGAGACGACCGCGCGGCCGTTGTAGCGCTTGACGAGCGCGCTGATCTCGACGGCGGGGGGTCGTGACACGGGGGAGAGTCTAGGCACGCCGGCTGTCTGCTGGGCCGACGGGCGGCTCCCCGGCCTGCGGTCGGCGCATCCCCGAGCTCAGTCGGCGAGTCCCCGGCGAGCGCTGTCGACGAGAGCGGCTGCCGCGGTCCGCGGAACCGCCGCGGCACGGGGTGAGGGTTACCTTCCTTGCGTGGGGCTATATTGGCAACAACTATGTTGTGTATATCGAAGGCAATCGGGTCCGGCAGCACGGCCGGCCCCGACGGACCGTGGTGGAGGTGACGATGAGCACGACGGCGATCGACGCGCTCACGCACCGTCCGGACCACGACGGCGAGACGGGTGAGAACGACGAGTCCACGCGCGACCGCGTGCTCCAGATCGTCGCGTCGGACGGGCCCCCCACGTCCGCCCAGCTCGCGCGTGGGCTGCGCCTGACGACGGCCGCGATCCGACGGCACCTGTCGGTGCTCGAGGGCGCGGGACGCATCACGGTGCACGAGCCGACGGCCTGCACGGGGCAGCCGACGCCGCGGGGACGACCGGCTCGCCGGTACGTCGTGACCGGTCGGGGACAGGCGGCGCTCTCGAACACCTACCCGGAGCTCGCGGGCCAGGCCTTGCGACTGCTCGAGGAGCTCGCGGGCCGCGAGGCCGTCATGGCGTTCGCGGAGCGCCGGCTCGAGGACCTCGAGCGACGCCACGTGTCGGAGCTCGCCACCGCGGGCACCGACCTCGTCGCCCGCGTCCAGGCGCTCGCCGCGGGCCTGACGACGGACGGCTACGCCGCGACCGTTCGCCCGATCCTCGGCATGGCGACCGTCCAGCTCTGCCAGGGGCACTGCCCGGTCCAGCAGGTCGCGGCCGAGTTCTCGGAGCTCTGCGAGGCAGAGACCCACACGTTCTCCCGCCTTCTCGGCGTCCATGTCCAGCGACTGTCGACGCTGGCAGCCGGCGGGCACGTCTGCACGACGAACATCCCGATCGGCGCTCTCCACGTCCCTGCGGAAGGAACACCATGACCGCTCCCACCGACAGCTCGCCCCTGACCCAGGACGAGGCGATCGCCTCGATCGGGTCGTACGGCTACGGCTGGCACGACACCGACATCGCCGGCGAGACCGCGCGTCGTGGCCTGTCCGAGGAGGTCGTCCGCAACATCTCGGCGCTCAAGAACGAGCCCGAGTGGATGCTCAAGACGCGGCTCAAGGGGTTGCGCCTGTTCGACAAGAAGCCCATGCCCAGCTGGGGCTCCGACCTCACCGGGATCGACTTCGACAAC
>JAJYCD010000033.1 GCA_021778635.1 Actinomycetes bacterium | reverse complement strand
TCCGATCTGGAGCCGGGGAGCTCGTCGACGAACAGCAGCTCCCGGCTGACCTGGCCACCGTCGGCCGTCATGAAGTAGGGGATGGTGCCACCGATCCACGCCCCGGCAGGGAGCTGGGCCAGGAGCGCCTCGTCGCCGGCCACCAGCAGGTGGCCGCCCTGGTCGATCAGTGATGCGGTCTCGGACAGGGTCCGGAGCTTGCCTGACATCGTGGTGTCCTTCGTCCGTGGGGGGTGGGAGTCAGCCGAAGATCGAGGAGATGTCGGCCGTCAGGAGGCGCTCGTTCTTCTGGAAGAACGCGTACGCCTCGTCGATCGAGGTCTCGCGGTCCGTGGCGCTCATGTTCGGCCCGCCGCGGCGGGCGATGCGCTGCATGAAGATCTTCAGCGCCAGGAAGGTGTAGGTGAAGTGCTCAGGGTGCTCGACGAGCATCCGCCACTTCGCGTCATTGCGAGCGGGCAGCATCGTTGCTCTCCTTGGCCGGTCGGGGCGGCTCTGGGTCCCGGAGGTCGGGTCCTTCGACCGTCGGTCATCACATCGGTCGCGCCGGGCCGGGATCAAGGGATTCGTGCGCGAAGCTCGGGACCTGGTCGCGCCGCCGGAGATCCATGCGACGCTGCACGGCTCGGGCGAGACAGGGCCGCCCTATCGACGTCCCCGACCGAAGTAGTTGGCGCGCACGCGGTCGAGGAGGATCGCGACCCCCAGGACGGCGCCCTGGACGACCTGCTGGAAGTACGGGCTGACATGGAGCGCCAGCAGACCGTTGGCGATGAGCTCGAGCAGGATCGCCCCGGCGGCGATCCCGGCGATGCGCCCCTCGCCCCCGAACAGCGAGACCCCGCCGACGACGGCCGCGGCGATCGCGATCAGCTCCCAGCCGGGGCCGACGGAGGGATCCGCCACGTTCATCCGACCGATCACGAGGATGCCGACCAGGCCCGCCAGCGCCGAGCTCGCCACATAGGTGGAGGTGATCCGGCGCCCGGTGGGGATCCCGGCGAGGCGCGCGGCCTCCTTGTTCCCGCCGACGGCGTAGATCTGGCGGCCGATGTAGGTGCGCTCCAACGCGAACCACGCGACCACCGCCGCCGCGACGAACAGCAGGGCGGGTACCGGGACCGTGTCGATGTAGTAGGCGCTGAGGTTGCTGAACAGCGGGTCGATCCCGTTGATCGGCGTGCCGCTCGTGATGGCGAGCGAGAGGCCCTGGGCCACCGTGAACGTGACGAGGGTGATGACGAACGGCGGCACGTTCAGCCTCGTGACCATCGCGCCGTGCCACAGGCCGATCGCGGCACAGATCACCAGGGTGATCAGGATCGCCACCGGCGCGGGCAGCCCGGCGTCGACGTTGAACCACGCGGCGAGGATGCCGGCCAGACCCGCGAGGGCGCCGACCGACAGGTCGATGCCGCCGGTCAGGATGACCAGCGACTCGCCGATCGCCAGGATGCCGACCTGCGCCAGGTCGCGCCCCATCACCTGGAGGTTGGCGACGCTCGAGTAGGTGGGTGCCTTCGCGGCGATGACCACGAAGACCACGACGCACGCGATGATGACGCCGGCCTCGGGCGACTCGGCGAGCGTGCGCAGCAGCCGAGCACCGGACGCCCGAGGACGCGGGCGTGGGTCCGGCACGGTCTCCTGCGGCGCGAGCTGGCTCTGGGCAGTCATGCGATGGCTCCGTTCCCGGGTGCGGTCGTCGTCAGGTTGGCGGTGCCTGCGGCAGCGGTCATGATCCGTTCCTTGGTGGCGTCACCGTGGTCGATGACCTCGACCGTCCGACCGTGGTTCATCACCGCGATCCGATGGCAGATGGACAACAGCTCCTCGAGCTCGGACGAGGCGACGAGCACCGCCATGCCCTCGTCGGCGGCCCGGTCGATCAGCTCGTAGATCTCGGCCTTCGCGCCGACGTCGACCCCACGGGTGGGCTCGTCGAGCAGCAGGAGCCGTGGACGCGTGGCGAAGGCGCGGCCGAAGATGGCGCGCTGCTGGTTCCCACCCGAGAGCGAGCCGATCGGCTGCTCGACGGACTGCATGCGGACGTTGACGTGGGCGGCGATCGCCTGCGCCTCGTCACGCTGACGTCTGGGCTCGAGCAGCACCCCGCGGCTGATCCTCTCGAGGATCGAGACGGTCACGTTCGAGGAGATCGAGGCGAACGGCACGAGGGACTGCTCCTTGCGGTCCTCGGGGATCAGCGCGATCCCGGCGGTGGTCCCGTCGCGGGGTCCGCGGGGGGCGTACGCCGTGTCCGCGAGCCACATCCGGCCACCAGTCGCCGGCTGCGCGCCTGCGACGGTATGGATCAGTCGACTGCGACCGGAGCCCATGAGGCCGGCCAGGCCGACGATCTCGCCGGCTCGCACCTCGAGGGTCACCGGCCCGAGCCCGTCCGCGGTCAGCTCCTCGATCCGCAGCACGACGTCGCTACCGGTCGGTCGCGCCTTCGGTGCGGCGTGCGCGATCTCTCCACCGACCATCTCTCGGATCAACCGCTCCTCGGTGGCCTCGCCGGGCTGGAGGTCCGCGACGAGCCGACCGTTGCGGAGCACGAGGACCCGATCGCTGACCTCGCGCACCTCGTCGAGGCGGTGCCCGATGAACAGGACCGTGCCGCCGCCCTCGGCGTGCCGTCGCGCCAGACCCAGCACCATCGCCGCCTCGACCGGGCCGAGCGACGAGGTCGGCTCGTCGAGGATCAGCAGCCGAGGTCGGCGACCCCACGCCTTGGCGATCTCGATCATCTGGCGAGTCGGCACGGGCAGGGCGCGCACCTGCCGGTTCACCGGGATCGCGGCCGCCGAGAGGCCGATCTCCGCGAGCATCTCCTCGGCCTCTGCGCGCAGGGCCCTGGAGTCGACGAGGTACCGCCCTCGCGAGCGGCGAGGTCGTCGACCGAGCAGGAGGTTCTCCGCGACGGACATCTGCCCGACCAACGGGAACTCCTGGGAGACCATGGTCACCCCGAGGCGTCCGGCCGCCTCGGTGGACCCAGGTTCCAGCGCTGCGCCGTCGACCTCGATCGTCCCGCCGTCGCGACGCACCGAGCCGGCCAGGGTGCCCATGAGGGTGGACTTGCCCGCGCCGTTCTCACCCACCACCCCGATCACCTGCCCCGCATGGAGGTCGAGCTCCGGGAGGTCGAGCACACGAACCGGTCCGTAGGACTTGTGGACCCCGCGCAGCCGCGCCACCACGGCGCGGCTGCGGGGGTCCGTCGGGACCTCGGTCATCCTCAGGCGATCCCGAGCTGCGTCTCGAGCGCCGTGTACGCGCTCAGGTCCGACTGGGTGACCAGGCCGACGCCCGAGCTCAGCGTGCTGCCGTCGGACTCCAGATACGGCTTGATGATCGCCATCGTCGCGGTCGTGCCGAGGACCTTGTCGGCCGCCAGGATGTACGCCCCCGTGTGCCCCTGCTCGTAGGGCATCTGCACCACGGTCCCGGAGATCACGCCGGACTTGATGAAGCCGATGGTCTGGGCGTCCGAGTCGTCGGAGACGATGTG
Source organism: Actinomycetes bacterium (assembly GCA_021778635.1). GTDB lineage: Bacteria > Actinomycetota > Actinomycetes > Actinomycetales > Cellulomonadaceae > JAJDFX01. The sequence continues at coordinate 32,377 of JAJYCD010000033.1, read as the reverse complement.
CACCGTCGCCGTCTTGCCTGCGGAGGTCACGGCCTGGGCCAGGGCCGGCCCGTCGTAGGAGTAGACGCCGTAGAGCCCGGTGATGTCGGTGTTGTTCGCCAGGATCGTCTCGGCGTCCGACGTCGCCGTCGAGGCCGAGAGGTTGTCGTTGACCTTCTGGGCGACCGTGATGCTCGTGCCCTTGAGCGCGTCCTCGAAACCCTGGATGCGCTGCGTGGCGTTCGACGCGGTGAGGGAACCGACCAGGACGGCCACCTTGCCCTTCCCGCCGAGCACCTGCTTCATGGCGGTGCCCGCCTGGAACCCGGCGGTGTAGTTCGGGGTGCCGAGGTAGAGCGACGCCGCGTCGGTACCCGGCAACGGCGAGTCGATCGCCAGGACGCTGATGCCGGCGGCGACGTCGGCGTGGATGGTCCCGGCGGCCGAGGCGGGGTCGATCGCGGAGATCGAGAAGCCCGTGACGCCCTGGGACTTCAACGTCTCCAGCTCGGAGTCCTGCTCGGTGAGCTTGCCGTTGGGCGGAGCGAAGAACGTGCACTTGTCGCTCGGGATGCCGAGCTCGGAGCACCCCTTGAGGAACCCGACCTGGCCCGCCTTCCAGTAGTCGGCGGCCACGTTGACGACCATCGCGATGTTGACGCCGGAGAGGTCCTTGCCGGCCATCGCGGACTTGAGTGCCGCATCGAGCTTGGCGAGATTCGCCTGGTTGAACGTCACCGATCCGGCCAGCGCGACCGTGCTCGCGGACGACGACGCCGCAGACGTGCCCGCGGGCGCCGGGGTACCGCCCGTCGCGCTCTTGGAGCATCCCGCCAACGCTGTCAGCAGGGCGACCGCCGAGACGATCGCGACCCGTCCGCGCTGCTTGCTTCCTGTCGTTCTACCCATTGCTCCACTCCCTTGTGGTGTCATCTCGGGGATCGATGCCTCGTGCGGTGCACGTCAGCCCTCGAGCGGACCTCGTCTCGGGCCCGATCGGGACGTCACGGTCGGTCGCGGTGGACCGCTCTCGAGGCCCTCGGCGACCCCGGGGTCGGCGAAGACCGTGCGGACTTCGTGGTCGAGCTGCCCGGCGCGCGATCGTGATCGCCGGGGACTACGGGACGTGGTGCCGACCTCCGTTGGTCGCTACCTCCGCTGTGCGGGCCTGCACGTCTGCAGGCTCCGCTGTGCAGGCCTGCGGCTCGGCAGACCCGGGTTCCGCCTCAGGATCGTGTGCACCCGCTGGTCGAGTCGCACGCAACCTCCTCCGCGGTGACGTGGCGTGCTCAGGTGGACTCTGAGCACTCCGTGCGCGCTACATGAACAACGATGTTAGCGCTAACACTCACCGTGTCAATAGCCGCGCTCTCACAGGTTCTTCACATTCTTCCGACTCAGAAACCGCGCCTGACCTGCAGCGACGTGAGGAGAAGACGGCTGAGCGCGGGTAGGCCGAGGCGCGGGGTGGACCGGGTTTATCCCCGCTCGGATGCCCGCTTCGCGCGGGCCGGACCGGCTCACGAAGGCGTCCAGCAGGGACTGGAGGTTCTGCCGCTCGGCCGTGTCGAGAGGCGCGAAGAGCGTCGCGAGAGTCTCGTCGACGATCCGCTCCCCCACCGCGAGGACGCGTCGCCCCTCGGCGGTGAGGCGGTGGTCCTGGCGACGGCCCCCGCCCGGGCTGCGCTCGACGAGTCCTTCCCCGGCGACGCCCGCTTCGTCCTCGTCCCGGCCGCCGGGCACCTGCCGCACATCGAGCAGCCCGCGGCGATCCACGCGATCGTGGACCCGATCGTCGCCCGCACGGACTGACCGCGCGCCACGTCCGCCGCACGCGAGCGGCACCGTGCGGGCTCTCGTCGCGACAGTCGGGGCGCACCAGGTCCGGCGAGCACCGCCCCGGGCGAGACCCGGGCCGACCTCGGGACACCTGAGAGGATCAGCTCATGTCCGGCGAACGCCTCATGCGCATCCACAGCGCCGAGTTCCAGGCGATGGCCGCCAGAGTTCTGCAGGTCACCGCGCTCACCTCGCGCCTCAACGTCCTTCCCTTCGAGGACGAGGCGGCCAAGGCCGAGCTGTACGCGCAGATCCTCGGCCGCCCGCTGCCCCCGCGCGTCACGATCTACCCGCCCTTCTACACCGACCACGGGCTCCACCTCGACCTCGCCGAGCGCGTGTTCATCAATCAGGGCTGCACGTTCCTGGACCACTTCGGCATCCGGCTCGGCGAGGGGGTCATGGTCGGTCCGAAGGCGACGTTCATCACCGTCGGCCATCCCGTGGACCCGGCAGAACGGCGGCTGCACCTCACCGGCGCGCCGATCGACGTGGCCGAGAACGTGTGGATCGGCGCCGGCGCGACGATCCTGCCCGGGGTCAGCATCGGGCGCGACGCCGTGATCGCGGCGGGAGCGATCGTGGCGGACGACGTGCCGGCGGCGAGCCTCGTCACGGGTACGAAGGCAACCGTGCGTCGACAGTGGTGAGCCCGCGACGGCGAACCGTGCTCTCGCGACGGACCAGGACGACCGCCATGTGCTGTCGCGCGACTGCGAGCCTCTGGGTGGCGGCGGGAAGCAGCCAGAGGGGCCGCGCGATGCTGACGGCGTCCGAGCCATGCGATCCAGGCACCAATGCGCGGCCAGGCAGCGACCGGCCGATCCCGTCCATGTCCCTGACCTGCTCATGGCGGTAGGCAGAGAGGGCGTCTCGCCCGGCGCCCCGACTCGGTTCAGCGACGCAGCCGAGGTCAGTACCACGGACCTCGCAGCCACCTGACCGCGGCGTAGGTCAGGGAGGACGCACCGATCACGAGCACCCACACCGCTTCCAGGAGCGCCGACAGGGTGCCGGCTACTCGGGCGTCGGTGATCTGTGACGGGTTCGTCGAGTCGTACACGGCGGCGACGGTCTGGCCGACGTGGGGCCAGTCGTTCCAGTCGCCCGCTGTGTTGACCAGGGTCTGACCGTCCACCGTGTAGCGCAGCGTCACGTCCGCGTACTTGAACCCGGACACCTCCGTCACGACGGCCTCCACAGGCACGCCGTGCTCGGCAAAGGCGGCGTACTGGGCCAGCAGGTAGGCGCCGCCACCGAGCAGGGCGAGGCCGGTAAGCAATGCGCCCAGGACCAGGCTAGAGCTGAAGGACATCGGTCTTGCCCGGGCGAAGGCCCCGCGCGCCGCTACCCTCGCTCGCGGGTGGTGGACCCGCGGACCGCGGTACCGGGCGCGCAAGGTCTCCAGCTCGTTGACGGCTTTCACGATCTCTGCGGCCCCGAGCCCTCCTGGGCCCGCGTACAGACCCCACGCGGTCAGGGCGGAGCCCGAACGCAGGCGCAGCACGCACCGGGCGTGGGCGGGGTCGACCTCCACCGCGGCGACCTCGCCCCACGACAAGACGGTGGTGCGCAGGTAGTTCACGACCCGCACGTGCTGAGCATCAGCCTCCACCCGCACCCGGTCGGTCAGGCCGACGGCCATCAGCCAGGTCCCCATGATCAGCGCGGCAGCGACTGCAGATCCCGAGGCCCATGCGACCACGGCCACTCCCAGCACCGTGACCGGCGCCACCCAGCGCAGCGCCGGATTCCGAAACGTCCGCACGAGACCCTCTCTGCACCCATCACGCCGCGTCTTCGCCGTCGTCATCCTTGCAGAAGTCAGGCGGCCTCAGACTCATCGCACATCCGTGCCCAAGCGGGGTTGCCGGGCCCTGACCGCATCGCCCCGAGCGCCGCACAGCGCCACTGCGGCGCTGTCAAGCGACCGTGGTCTCGCGCTCATCGAACGTATGCGTTGCGTGCCCGTCGATGCGATTGCGGGGTCGGCTGCGGGAACCCGGGACAAGGAGCGCGCGCGAGGAGATGGCCCTCGACAGGCTCGGTCCGATGCCGCGTTCATGGCCTGGTGGGTACACCGGGACAGCGAGTGCCAATGCGTGGGCTCGGCCGCTCGTGCCTGGCTTGCGGCCGCGGCGATCCTCTCGTCCGCGGCTCGCGCAGCCCGGTCCTGGACGAGTTGCGCACCCTCGGTGACGCGTAGCGCCTCGAACTCGCCCAGCCCGCGGCCTACACGGCCCACGGCCTGGCGACCGCGGGCGCCCAGCTCGAGTCCGCGGCGCTGGACCTGCTCACCGAGGACCTTCGATCCCCCCGCACCCAGGAGGTCGCGGTCTTCCACGCCTGCGCGCGGACCATCGCCGACGCGACCGGCCGGTACGTGGTCATCGACACCGCACCGACGGGACACACGCTGCTGCTCCAGCGGTCCTCGGCGTCGTTCGCCCGCCAGGCCGAGACCTCCTCCCAGGCACGACCCGACAGTCCCGCGACCACCTACCCGGTCCAGCTCGCCCGGGCCGGCGAGGAGTCACGCCGGCCCACCGAGATCACTGCGTCCGGCCCGCGCGTCCCCGCGGTCCTGCCGTGGTCCCCCGCGTCCCGACCGGGAGCGACGGACTTCGCCCGCCGACGACCTGACCCCACGAGGTCCCGACCTGCGGTGGCCCGTGGACCCAGGGACTCGGCACGGCGATCGGTTGACATCTATATCGACACGTATCAACATAGACGTCAGTCGAAGTAACCGTCGGACGGAGGTCCGTTGTTGGCCGTCTCCACCTCCTCTCCGTCCGCGGCGACCGGCGCGGGCGAGGTTGCGCCCGCGCCGTCGTGCGGGCAGGACCTCGGTGGGAACGCCATGGGCGCCCCTGCGGCGGCGCACGTCGCGGCGGTGCTCAAGGCCCTGGCGGACCCGTTGCGGTTGCGGATGGTGTCGTTGATCGCGACGAGCCCCGCCGGCGAGGCGTGCGTGTACGACATCGCGACGGTCGCCGACGTCACCCAGCCGACCGTCTCCCACCATCTGAAGGTGCTCAAGGACATCGGCGTGCTGACCTCCGAGCGGCGGGCGACGTGGGTCTTCTACCGGATCGACCCCCGCGTGCGCCGTGGCGTCTCCACGCTCCTCGAGGCGTTCGCGCCCGACATGGTCGCCGCCGACGAGCACCGCCCCGAGACCGCCGGGCTGACCGACGTCGACCAGGTGCTCGAGCGGATCGCCGACGAGCTCGCCGGGCGCTACCCCGCACTGGGCGCCGACCTCGTGACCCAGACCGTCCGTGAGTCCTACGCGGCCCTCGCCCGGGGAGCCGGGGTCAGGTCGCACCTGGTCGCCACGGCCGAGAGGTTCGCGCGCCAACGCCTGGACGACCTGCTCCGGACGAGGCTGCCCGCCGGGACGCCCGCGGTGCCCCAGGTGCTCTTCGTGTGCGTCGCCAACGCCGGCCGCTCCCAGCTGGCAGCCGCGCTGCTGCGGCACTACGCGGGCGACGCGGTGACCGTGCGGTCGGCGGGATCGGCTCCCGCCGACGACGTCCACGAGGCCGTCCGCGCGATCCTCGCCGACCTCAGCGACGGTGCCGACGGTGCTGACGGTGCCGACGGCCCCGCGTACCCCAAGCCGCTGACCGACGACGCGGTGCGCGCTGCGGACGTCGTGATCACCATGGGTTGCGGCGACACGTGCCCGGTCCTGCCCGGCAAGCGGTACGAGGACTGGATCGTCGGCGATCCGGCGCTCGCGTCGCCCGAGGGCGTGCGCGGCATCCGCGACGAGCTCGACACCCGCGTGCGCGCCCTGCTCGCCGACCTGCTCGCCGACCTGCTGCCCGACCGTCCGACGAGCTGACCGCACCACCTTCTGCCGACGCACCCCTACCGACTCCCCCGAAACCCCACCGACACCACACCGCCCCCGGCATCACGACCCACCCCGGCACCACCCCACCCGACAGCGAGGACGACCATGACCGAGACCACCCGCCCCAGCGTCCTGTTCGTCTGCGTGCACAACGCCGGCCGCTCCCAGATGGCCGCCGGCTTCCTGTCGGCCCTGTCCGGTGGAGCCGTGGAGGTCCGCTCGGCCGGCTCGCTGCCCGCCGACCAGGTCAACCCCGCCGCCGTCGCGGCCATGGGCGAGCTCGGCATCGACCTGAGCGCCGAGCAGCCCAAGGTGCTCACGACCGACGCCGTCCAGGCGTCCGACGTGGTCATCACGATGGGCTGCGGAGACGTCTGCCCGATCTACCCCGGCAAGCGCTACGAGGACTGGAAGCTCGACGACCCGGCCGGCCAGGGCATCGACGCCGTGCGCCCCATCCGCGACGAGATCCGCGCGCGCGTGCTCACGCTCCTGGCCGAGCTGGACGTCGAACCGGTCGCGCCGCCTGCGTGAGGCGTCGACCGCGCCGGCGCCACCGGAGCCGGCCGTCGCCGAACCGCGCGCGTGGCACGTCGTCGTCCCGCGACGATCGAGGCCGGAGGTGCTGAGGGATCGGCGGCACCGGGGTGCGCGAGCGCGTAGCGGAGGTGAGGCTCCTGAGGCGGACGTGGGAGAGAGCACGCACCCGGCCCGAGCGCACACGGTGTTGAACACACGGTGTTGAAGACGCGCAACGACGTGATCTACTCTTCAAATGTGACTGATTCGATCATGACCCGCGCCAACCCGATCGTCCTGACGAGCCAGCCCCGCACCGACTCCGACGCCGCCATCGCTCTGCTGACAGCCGTCGCCGACCCGGTCCGGTGGACGGTGCTCCAGGAGCTCGCCGCGAGCGAGTCATGCGTGTGCAACCTTCAGGAGCACATCCCGATCGCCTCGAACCTGCTCAGCTACCACCTGAAGGTGCTGCGCGACGCCGGCCTGGTGACGACCAAACGGCGCGGGCGGTGGATCGACTACTCCCTGGCGCCGGACGCGCTGGACCGCCTCGCCGCGGCGTTGCCCGGCCGCGCCCCCGCACGTGCGTCGAGCACGACGGTCGCCGAGTGATCATCAAGGTCCTCGGGCCGGGCTGCACCAGCTGCGTCGCCCTGGAGCGCGCGGTACGCGAGGCCGTCGATGTGCTGGGCCTGGACGCGAGCGTCCAGAAGGTCGAGGACTACCCCACGATCATGGGTTACGGCGTGATGTCCACGCCCGCCCTGGTCGTCGACGAGCAGGTGATCTTCAGCGGCAGGGTCCCGCGCGCCGCCCAGCTCCACGAGACCCTCGCCCGACTGGCCTCCTGACGGACCCGCGGCCCGAGGACGCCCGACGCCCGTCGGCGCGGGACGATCGCCTCGGACGCGCGACCTCCCGAGGCAGCGCACTCCCGACCGCGCGTTCGACGTGCGCTGCCCAGGGTTCCTCTGAAGAATGCTCCGAGACGTTCACGACGTCGCGCCGTCGACACGTAGAGGACCGACGAGATGGCTTCGCCGCGCGCACGCATCACCAGAGCGGGGGATCACGCCTCGACGAGTCGACAGATGGCATGGGCCGCGCGCGCGGGCCTGACGGCGCGCGCCGTGGTGTACCTCCTCATGGGCGTGCTCGCCGTGCTGGTCGCCGAGGGTCGGTCGGCGGAGATCGACCAGAAGGGCGCTCTCGAGGCGGTCGTCTCCCACCCCTTCGGTGGCTGGCTCGTCGGGCTCACCGCGGTGGGCCTCGCCGGCTACGCGCTCTGGCGACTGTCCGAGGCGGCCTTCGGCGCAGTCGGCGAGGGCCGCCGGATCGGTCCACGTGCCCAGTCGCTCGTCCGCGCGCTGGTCTACGGGTTCCTCGCGTACTCGGCGGTCTCGGTGGTCACCGGCTCGACCACCGGCCAGAGCAGCCAGCAGCAGGGATATGCCGCACAGACCATGGCGCACCCGGGCGGGCGATGGGTGGTCGGGGTCGCCGGCGCGCTCCTCGTCGTCACCGGACTCGCGCTCGTGGCCCAGGGACTCCGGCTCACGTTCATGCGCGCCCTCGCCACGCAGACGATGACACCCGCCGCCCGGGCGCTGGTCACCCAGCTCGGCCGGATCGGGACGACGGCGCGCGGGCTCGTCGTCGCGCTCGTCGGCGCCCTCGTCGTCGACGCGGCCTGGACGTACGACGCGAACAAGGCGGGCGGTCTGGACGGCGCGCTCAAGACGCTGCGCGACCGACCGTTCGGGCCCGTGCTGCTCGCGATCGTCGGCCTGGGGCTCGTCGCCTTCGGGCTGTACGGTCTCGCCGAGGCCCGCTACCGCCGCGTCTGACTCCCGACCCGACGACGAACCCGCCGACCGGTCCGGACAACCGGGCGAGGCCCCCGGCCAGCACGCCTGAGCGGCGTCGGAGGTCGCTGTCATGCTGACCCGATGAAGAGCCGCCACGTCAGTCGCGTCATCGCGGTACCGCCGGAGCTCGTCTACGAGTTCGCGTCCAACCCCGACAACCTGCCGTCGTGGGCTGCGGGCCTGGCGACGTCGGACGTCGTCCGTCAGGGCGACGCGCTGGTGGTCGACTCGCCGATGGGCGCGGTCACCGTGCGCTTCGCGCCGCGGAACGAGTACGGCGTGCTCGACCACGACGTCACGCTGCCGTCCGGGACCACCGTGACGAACCCGATGCGCGTCCTCGCCCACCCGCAAGGCTCGGAGATCGTCTTCACGATCCGCCAGATCGAGCTCACCGACGACGAGTTCGACCGCGACACCGACCTGGTCGAGCGAGACCTCGAGCGACTGAAGCGGCTCGTGGAGGCGCGCGCCTGACCGACGTCGTCGCGCCGCTGGCATCCGCGCCGAGCCGGCGCTGCGATGCGGGCGGAATGCGGTAGCGCTCCGGGCCGTCGCGACGGCGTCAGGCGGCGCACAGCGTTGTGGCGACGGACGAGAAACGGAGGGAGCGAGTTCTCGCGTCCCTCCGTTCTCAACGTATAGCGCACCCGGGGGCTTGCGGCAAGGCCCTGGTCGCGGCGCAGAATCACCGTCCTGAGCCGGGACCCGCCGATCGTGGAGGTATGGATGCGTGTGTTCGATCTCCCCGCCCACCTCGCAGTGAAGGATGACCAGGCGCTGATCGCCGACGACGAGCGGCACTTCGCAGCGGTCGCGCGATGCCTCGAGCTGTCGGTCGCCGACCTGTCCGCCCGCCGTGACACCGAGCGCAAGGCACCGGCCGGCAGGGGTCAGCAGGCTCTCGACCGCGACCTGGAGGTCCACCGGCTGACCGCGCGACTGCGCACCCTGCAGCGCTTCGGCATCGACCTGTGCCTCGGGCGCATGGTCGGCGCCGACGACACCGAGCCCGTCTACGTGGGACGGCTCGGGCTGCAGGACGACGACGGCCGTCAGCTCCTGATCGACTGGCGCTCCCCCGCGGCCGAGCCGTTCTTCGGTGCGACCCACGCCCGGCCGATGGGACTCACCAGCCGACGGCGCTATCGCTGGAGCGGCGGCCGGGTCATCGACTACTGGGACGAGGTGTTCGCCCCGGACGGACTGGTCGGGAGCGCGGCGCTCGACGACCAGTCGGCCTTCATCGCGAGCCTGGGGGCCAGCCGGTCGCCGCGGATGCGGGACGTGCTCGCCACCATCCAGGCCGACCAGGACGCCATCATCCGCGCGGGATCCCGTGGGGCACTCGTCGTGGACGGCGGCCCCGGGACCGGCAAGACCGTCGTCGCCCTGCACCGCACGGCGTACCTCCTGTACTCCGACCCGCGGCTCGGGCACCGTCGGGGTGGCGTGCTGTTCGTCGGCCCCCACGAGCCCTACCTGGCGTACGTCTCCGACGTCCTGCCCAGCCTCGGCGAAGAGGGCGTGCTGACGTGCACGCTCCGCGACCTCGTCCCCGAGGGCGCGACGGCCGCGGTCGAGACCGATCCGGAGCTGCGTCGGCTCAAGGCGGACGCGCGCATGGTCGCGGCGATCGAACCGGCCGTCGCGTTCTACGAGAAGCCACCGACCACGCCGCTCGACGTCGTGACGCCGTGGGCCGACGTCCGGCTCGACGCGGCCGACTGGGCCGAGGCCTTCGCCGCACCTGACCCGGGCACACCGCACCACGAGGCGCGCGACCAGGTGTGGGAGGCGCTGCTCGGGATCCTCGTGGACAAGGTCGCCGACGGTGCCGATGACGTCGACGCAGCGGGCGGCGACAGCGCCGACCGCGACGCCGAGGGCGCCGAGGGCGCCGGCTCAGCTGGCCTCCGCCGCGAGGCGTCGGACGAGGCCTTCGACGCGTACGGTCGGTCGGTCGAGGACCCGCTCGCGCGGTATCGACGGTCGTTCGCGGCGAACCGTGACCTCGCGCGCGCGTTCGGACGTGCGTGGCCACTGCTGGAGGCGACCGACCTCGTCGCCGACCTGTGGACCGTGCCCGCCTATCTGCGCCTGTGCGCGCCGTGGCTCACCCCTCAGGAGATCCGGTCGCTGCAGCGCGCGGAGCCGGACGCCTGGACGGTCTCCGACCTGCCGCTCCTGGACGCCGCACGCCAGCGGCTCGGTGACCCGGACGCATCGCGGAACCGACGACGTCAGGAGGCGGCCGCAGCCGTCGAGCGTGAGCGCCGGGCCGACGTCGTCCACGACCTCGTCGCGGCCGACGACTCCGAGCTGCACGTCATGTCGATGCTGCGCGGTCAGGACCTGCGGCACGCCCTCGTCGACGAGACCGCGTCGCCCCGCGCAGGCCAGGACCCGTTGGCCGGGCCGTTCGCGCACGTCGTCGTCGACGAGGCCCAGGAGCTGACCGACGCGGAGTGGCAGATGCTGCTGCTGCGCTGCCCGTCGCGCAGCCTCACGATCGTCGGGGACCGCGCCCAGGCCCGGCACGGGTTCACCGAGTCCTGGCAGGAGAGGCTCGCGCGCGTCGGCCTCGACCGGAGCACCGTCGCGTCGTTGACCCTCAACTACCGGACGCCCGTCGAGGTCATGGCGGAGGCCGAGCCCGTCATCCGGGCCGCCCTGCCGGATGCCAACGTTCCCACGTCCGTCCGCCGCACCGGTGTGCCCGTCGGACACGGGACGGCGTCGGACCTCGGGGCGGTCCTCGAGGCGTGGCTCGCCGCCCACGCGGACGGGCTCGCGTGCGTCATCGGGGACCCGACGTTCCGGGCGACGCCCCGCGTGCGCTCGCTCACCCCGGAGCTGGCCAAGGGTCTCGAGTTCGACCTCGTCGTCCTGGTCGACCCACAGACCTTCGGCACGCGCATCGAGGGAGCCGTCGACCGCTACGTCGCGATGACCCGGGCGACGCAGCAGCTCGTGGTCCTCGTGAGCCCCTAGGGCGACCGCGGCCCCGGCAGGCCGGGCGGACGGTCGACGGCCTGCCCACCCTCAGCCGTCGTAGTGCCCGGCGGCGATGTCCTCGAGCAGGCCCGGGTGGGTCGGAGTCCAGTCGAGCAGCTCGCGGGTGCGGAGAGCCGTCGTGGCGTGGTCCATCGTCTGCATCAGCCCGAAGAAGCCGAGCCGCTCCGGTCCGACCGACTCGGTGGGCAGGTCGAGGCGCTCCCCGAGAGCCTCGGCCAGGGTGCGGACGGCGATGCCCTCGTCGCCGACGGCGTGCAGCACCGCGGCCGGGGCCGCCTGCTCCAGTGCGAGCCGGAACAGGTGCGCCGCGTCGGCCACGTGCACGGCGCACCAGCGGTTGGTGCCCTCGCCGACGTACATCGCCGTCCCCGCCTCGCGGAACATCCGGACGAGCTGCGGCACGAACCCGTGCCTCTCGCCCTCGCCGTGCACGGACCGCGGGAGCCTGACCACGGCCGGTCGGACGTCCTGCTCGACGGTCGCCAGCAGGATGCGCTCGTTCTCGCCCCGGGCACCGGCGGGACCTGCGCCCATCTGGTCGTCCTCGGTGCTGGGGCGGCCGGGGACGACGGGCGTGCCCGACGCCGCCACCAGGGGCTTCCCGGTGCCGGCGAGCCCGGCGACCATCGCCCCGACGGCCGCACGCTCGATCGCCGCGCCGGCAGCCAGGTCGTTCATGTTGTCGTGCGGGAAGGCCAGGTGGACGACCCCGTCGGCCTCGGCGGCGGCCGGGCGGAGGACGTCGTGATCGGTGAGGCTGCCGCGGACGACGGCGGCACCGAGCCGCTCGACGGCCGCGGCGGAGTCGTCGGACCGGGCGAGGCCGACGACGGTGTGACCGGCCTCGAGCAGCTCGGGGATGACCGCGGACGCGATCCAGCCCGAGGCGCCAGTGACGAAGATGCGCATGGCAGGGTTCCTCTCGGTGATGTCAGACTATGACATCACCGAGCCTAACGCGCGATGTCAGACTCTGACAACACTAGAGTGTGCGCATGGGTCGTTGGGAACCGAACGCACGCGGACGCCTGGCCCGGGCCGCTCTCGTGCTCAGCGCGGAGCACGGGTACGAGAGCACGACGGTCGCCGAGATCGCGGCGGCGGCCGGCGTCACCGAGCGCACCTTCTACCGGCACTTCACCGACAAGGCCGACGCCTTGTTCCCTGACCACGACGTGCTCCTCGAACGGCTCGCCGACGTCGCCCGACAGGCCGCGGACGACGGCGCGAGCGTCCTGGACGCCGCGCTCGCCGCGATCGGCGACCTCGCCACGATGGCAGCCGCGGAACCCGAACGAGCCGCACTCAGTGCCCGGGTCGTCCCTACGGTGCCCGCTCTCGCCGGACGCGAGCTGGTGCGCCAGCGCGCGATCGCCGACGCCGTGTCCGGGGCGCTCACCGAACGCGGCGTCCGCGCACGCGAGGCCCGCCTGGCCGCCGAGACCGCGCTGGGCGTCTGGCGGGTGGCCGTCGCCGAGTGGGTCGACGCCCCCGACGGCAGGACCCTGCCGGAGGTGGTCGCCGCCGCGGCCGAGGCGGTCCGCGCGCTCTGACCGCCGAGCGGCGGACCGTCCGCCTCGGCAGGCGACCACACCGTGATCCCGCCGCGGGCAGCGCACCCGCGTCAGGGACCGCCGCTGAGGCCATAGGCGGTGTAGGCGTCCGAGCCGGTCTTCAGGTAGACGACCATCGCGCACGGGAGCTGGAGCCGCTGACGTTCCGCCTGCGGTGTCACGGCTGCCAGCAGAGGCCGACCGACGACGGGTGGGACCGTCGCGACGTCCACGAGCGGGTAGGGCGAGCTGCCCGGGAGCGCGGCGGCGCTCGCGTTCCGGGAGACCTCGGCACGCGTGAAGTCAGCCCTCTCGCGCAGGTAGGTGCGCCCGCAGTACCCGAGACGTTCCGGCGTCCGCCACCACGACCCGTAGGCCGCGCGGTACGCCAGCGTTCCGCCGGCGGCGAGGACGAGGACGAGGACGAGGACGATCAGCAGGCCCACCGATCGACGCCTCGTCACGCGCTGATCCCCTTCCGCCGGATGCGGCGACCCTAGCGCGTCGCCGCCGCGCTCGACCCCAGGCTGCCTGGGCCGCCCTGCGCCGGACGACAGACGGACTGCACTCGACGGGGTGCACCACACGCCGGACCTCGCGAACGGGTGCATCCTGACGGGATGGCAGGGGCGAGCTGGAGCATCCGCAGGTTCGCGGCTCTCGACATGCACGGAACCACCGGCACGGCCAGGCGACGCCGGATCGTCCTGGTCGAGTTCGTGGTCGGCGCCCTCGGCATGGTCGTGCTCGGCGCGGTCCTCACCGTGCGCGGCGCGTGGCTCTGGGGACTCTGGCTGCTCGGGTGCGGTCTCGGCTACGGAGCACTCGCCGCGCATGCCGTCATGCTCTACCCCGCGCACCGCCTCGAGGCCGAGCTCGACGGCGTGGACGTCGCGTCCGAGCTCCGCCGGTACGGCACGGCGCAGCTGCTGCTCTTCGTCCCCGGCCTCGTCGCCGGTGCCGCGGTCGTGGCATGGTCGCGGGGCCGGACGGCTCGTGCGTCGTGATCCCGACCGTCACGACGCCGATGCCGCCGTCCCCGACCCGGGGGCGTGGCTCCCGCCGGCGAGCTCGGCGAAGCGGACGACGGCGTCGATGACGCTCTGTGCGCGGAGCGAGTGGAAGAAGTCCAGGTTGTGCTGCGCGCCGGGCAGCTCGGCGTAGACGACCGGCTGCCGGGAGACTCCGCGCAGCGCGTCGGCGAAGGCGCGGGCGTCGTGGCGCAGGACCAGGGTGTCCAGTGCGCCGTGGACGACCAGGAACGGCGGAGCGCCCGGGTGGAGGCAGTCGTGCGGTGACGTGGGTGCCGGTCCTCGGGGGCCGACGCGCCCGTAGTAGCCGTACAGACCGATGACGCCGCGGACCTCGGTGCCGGTCAGGGCCGCCGTTGCGGCGAGGTGCGCCCCCGAGGAGCCGCCGGCGACGAAGATCGCGTCCGGGTTTCCGCCGTACCCCGGCGCGTGGGTGCGCGCCCAGGCCAGAGCGGCGCGCACGTCGGCGAGCTGGTCCGCGTAGCCCACCCGGAACAGCCGGTAGTCGATGCTGAGGCAGACCCAGCCCTGTGCCGCAAGCCGGTAGAGCATCGGGCGGGCACCGAGCATCTTGCTGCCCATCACGAAGCCGCCACCGTGCACGTGGACCAGGACCGGTGCGCCGGACCGGTCGCGACGGCCGACGTAGACGTCCAGCCGGTTTCCGCGACCCGCCGGGCCGTAGCGGAGGTTGCGGACGCGGCGCACGTCCGGGCGCCACGAGACGATCGGCAGCACGAAGCGCCACCAGGCAGGGCGCCCACGGCGGGGTTCACCCGCGGGCCCGTAGACGGCGCGGAACGCCTCGGACAGTGCCGGGCGGGCCGACCGGGCGCGGACCGCGAGCCCGGCGAGCAGCAGCACGTCCACGCCGGTCAGGCCGGCGGCCAGCCACCACCCGAGCCCCGACCGCGGGTGGACCAGGGTGCCGATCGTGCCCGCCACCAACCAGGCCAGACCCAGGTACGGCATCTCGTTGATCCACCATCCCAGGGCGAACTGGAGGTTGAACGGCGAGGAGTGCCGGGGCATCGGTGGGCGCAGCGCCATCACGGCGAGGAGGAGCAGCGTCAGGTCGGTGTTCATCGCACCGTTCATGCCCTCACCACCCCCGCGGTGCACGCGCGCGGCCGGCACCCGCGCGTCGCGAACGGCCGAGGGGCCCACGCCGGACGGTGCCGATCGGTCAAGCCGAGAACGCTACGACCCGGATCGACGTCAGGCAACGGAGCACCGCGTGACGCATCGGACGAACCGCAGGGCGGCGCTCGCCATACGGCGCTGGACGCACTGACGAAGCACGGCGGAGCCCGTCAGACCAGCTCGCCGCGCCGCCGGCGCAGGTACGCGCGTTCGGCGGAGTTCTGGGTGGCGGCGATGGCGGCGTCGTACGACTCCTTCGCCTCGGCAGTCCGCCCGAGCCGGCGGAGCAGGTCGGCGCGCACCGCGTGCCAGGCGTGGTAGCCCGCGAGCGGAAGCCGGTCGACCAGGGCGAGGGCGACCGTCGGGCCGTCCAGCTCGGCGACCGCGACCGCGCGGTTGAGCGCGACGATCGGCGACGGGTCCAGCCGGGTCAGCTGGTCGTACAGCGTCACCACCTGGGACCAGTCCGTCTCCGACGCCTCCGGGGCGTCGGTGTGCACGGCGTTCACCGCGGCCAGGATCTGGTACCGGCCCGGTCGGTTGATCGCGAGGCACTCGCGGACCAGGCCGTGCCCCTCGGTGATCTCTGCGCGGTCCCAGCCGGCTCGATCCTGCTCGCCGAGCGGGACCAGCTGACCGTCGCGCACCCGGGCCTCCCGTCGTGCCTCGATGAGCAGCATCAGTGCCAGCAGACCCATGACCTCCGGCTCCTCGGGGAGCAGCCGGCGCAGGACCCGGGTCAGGCGGATGGCCTCACCCGTGAGCTCGGCACGCACCGGGTCCCCGTCGCCGGTGGCGAGGTAGCCCTCGTTGAAGACGAGGAACAGCACTGCCAGCACGCTCGCGAGCCGATCGGGGAGATCGGCCGCCTCGGGCACCCGGAAGGGCACCTTCGCCACCGCGATCTTCTTCTTCGCCCGAGTGATCCGTTGCGCCATCGTGGTCTCGGGCACGAGGAACGCCTGGGCGATCTCCACGACGGTCAGCCCTCCGAGGAGGCGCAACGTCAACGCGATCCGCGCCTCAGGCGCGAGCGCCGGGTGGCAGCAGATGAACATCAGCCGCAACCGGTCGTCCTCGACGGGCCCGGTGGGCTCGTGGGGGGTGTCGTCGAGGTAGACCAGCGCCGCCTGCTCCTTCGCGTCGCGCCGGTTCTCGCGGCGGATCCGGTCGATCGCCCGGTTGCTCGCGGTGGTCATGAGCCAGCCGCCAGGGTTCGGCGGCACCCCGGAGTCGGGCCACTTCTCCAGCGCGACCACGAGCGCCTCGCCGGCCGCTTCCTCGGCGAGGTCGATGTCACGGAAGCGGCGCACGAGCGAGGCGACCAGGCGGCCGTACTCCTCGCGGAAGACCCGCTCGACGGCCGCCGTCGCGCCCTGCATCGTCCGCTCGCTCGTCGGACCGGCTCAGCCCAGGCCCGCGAAGGCGCGGACCTCGACCGTGCCCCGGCACGCCCGGGACCCCTCCGCCGCGAGCCGGAGCGCGACGTCCCGGTCCGGTGCGTCGATGATCCAGAACCCCCCGATGACCTCCTTGGTCTCCAGGTACGGACCGTCGGTCAGCACCGGCGACTCGCCGCGGCCGTCGACGACCGTCGCCGTCGACGCCGACTCCAGACCACCGGCGAAGACCCAGTAGCCGTCGGCCTGAAGCTTGTCGTTGAAGGCGCCCGTCGCGGCGAACGCCTCCGCCATCTCCTGCTTGGAGGCATAGCTGCCGAACTCGCCCATCTCGGCGGGGCCGTGCACGCTCAACAGGTACTGCGTCATGACATCGCTCCTCAGTCTCGGACGATCCCGACGACCGCCCTCCCCACCACCACGAACGACGACCCGCCCGGACGACACCCTGCCCCGGACGACACCGAGCCCGGATGACACCCTGCCCGGACGACACCCTGCCCGGGCGACCACCTGCCGCACGCGGGCGGGCGAGCAGGTCACCGCTCCCGCCCCGGCCGGCGATCTGCCCACCATGGAAACAGCATCAGGGCTCGGCCGCACCCGTCGCGCCGCGCTAGAGCCACCCGTTCGCATCCGCAAGTCGTGCGGCCTCGGCGCGGTTGCGCGTCCCGGTCTTGCCGATCGCCGCGGAGAGGTAGTTCCGTACCGTCCCCTCAGACAGGTGCAGGATCCGGGAGATCTCGGCCACGCTCGAGGTGTGCGTCGCGGTCGCGAGCACCTCACGCTCGCGCGGAGAGAGCGGGTTGGGCCCGGCCGCGAGCGCCGTGACGGCCAGTGCGGGGTCCATGACGCGCTCCCCCGCGACGACCCGCCCAACAGCGTCGGCGAGCTCCTCGACCGGACCGTCCTTGGCGAGGAACCCGGCTGCGCCGGCTTCGATGGCGCGCCGGACGTAACCGGGTCGGGTGAAGGTCGTGAGGATCAGGACCGGACAGGCGGGCATCGCCCGGCGCAGCGCAGCGGCGGCGGCCAGCCCGTCGAGGCGCGGCATCTGGATGTCGAGCAGGGCCACGTCGGGGCGGGTCTCGAGCGCACGGGGGACGACCTCGTCGCCCGAGGAGACGTCCGCGACGACGACCAGGTCGGATTCCAGATCGAGCAGACGGGCGAGCGCGCCGCGGATCATGCGCTGGTCCTCGGCGAGCAGGATGCGGATCACCGCGCGCCACCGTGCGCGGCGAACGGGCCGGGCACGGCACGACCCGCGTCCTGCGCGAGAGCCGGGTCGTCGACCGGAAGCGTCGCCGTGAGGCGGAAGCCGCCCCCTGGCTCGGCACCGGCGCGCAGCAGCCCACCGGCCGACTCCACCCGCTCGGTCAACCCGCGAAGCCCGTTCCCGGGAGCAGTCGCCGTCGAGGTCGCGACGACACCGTCGTTGCGCACGTCGAGGACCAGCGCATCGTCCCGGCGCGTCAGCGCGATGGCGCAGGCCTGCGCCTCGCTGTGCCGGACCACGTTGGTCACGGCCTCCCGCAGGACCCAGCCGAGGAGCGCGTCCGTCCGGGCCGTCGTGGGCGCGGTCTCCCCGCGGACCGCGACCGAGATCCCTGCGGCCACGAGGGCGGTCCGGGCGCTCTCCAGCTCGAGCGGGAAGCTCGTCAGCCGGTACCCGGTGACCGCCTCGCGGACCTCGGTGAGCGCCTGCTGGGCGACGGACTCGATGTCGGCGATCTCCGCGACCACCGAGGGGTCTCCGGCTGCCAGTCGGCGGGCCAGCTGGGCCTTGAGCGAGATCGTGGACAGGCTGTGGCCGAGCAGGTCGTGCAGGTCGCGGGCGAACCGGAGGCGTTCCTCGGTGACCGCGAAGAGGGCGAGGTCCTCGCGGGCCTGCCGCAGCTCGATGACCAGGAGCATCATCCGTCGGTAGAACGCCATCATCATGCCGAGCCAGAACACGTAGGACAGCTGCCCGAAGGCGGCGTCCACGCTGACGCGGACGGGTGACCGCCACAGCAGCACCGCCGCGCAGGTCGTCGCCGTCACGATCGCCGGAACCGTCGCCACGAGCGGCAGCGAGACCGCCGCGGCGATCGAGAGGTAGATGAACAGGCCGACGAACCCTGGCGTCCCGACCCCGAACGCCAGCGGAACCCCGATGCCCCCGGCGACGACCAGCCACGGGACGATCCTGCGGAACGGCGCGGTGGTCGCCAACGAGAGCCACATCGCGCGCAGCCATGCCGTGCCGAACACCGCCAGCGCCACGAGGACGACGACCGCGACCGGCGTCGCGAGACCCCGGTGCAGCACGTCGCTGATCGGGTACGCGAGAAAGCCCAGCATCGCGGCCTGCGAGACCTTCCACCGGATGCGCCGCGCGCGCCCCGGCGGTCCTGGGTGGGGCATCATCGCGGCGAAGAGCGACTGCGACCGATCGCCCGGGTGCGCCGAGGGGCTCATCTCCACCTCCTGCGGTCTCGATCCGAGAAACGCTACGACGCGCGTGGACGGGCGTGAAGCGTGCGGCTCGTCGGCGTTCGCGGGAGCAGGGTCATCGCGTCGCCGTGGCGCGCCGGTACGCGAGCACCGCGGTGCCGGTGAACGCGGCCAGCCACCCGACCAGGATGGCCGCACCCACGAGCGACGGTCCGTGCGCCGCCGCGACGGACCACCCGAGCTCGGCATCGCGGTTGGACGGCAGGGTGTGGGCGATCCGCTGCAGCACGGTGGGGAGCGCCGGCACGGGCATCCAGAGCCCACCGGCCGCGCCGAGGAACAGGTACACCCCGTACATGACCGCGAAGGCGGACGACTCGTCGGTCAGGTAGCCGATGAGCAGCCCGAGCGCGGCGAACGGCGCGGTCCCGAGCCACAGGAGGACGGCGATCGCGCACCACCTCCAGGCGGCGAGCCGGATGTCGTGGTCGAGCTCCGCGGCGGCGAAGACGAGCACGATCGCAGGGAGCGCCCAGATCATCGCCGCCAGCACCTTCGCAGCCACGACCCGGTGACCGGGCATCGGCAGCACGCGGAGCTGACGCATCCATCCTGTCGCGCGCTCCTGCGCGAGGCGGGGTGCGGTTGCGGTCAGCGCCGTGCCGATCGCGCCGAACGCGGCCATCGAGATCATCGCGCCGACCTGCGGCGCCAGCCCGCCGGTCGACTGGCTCGTGCCAGGGAGGTTCGTGAACAGCAGGTACATCCCGACCGGCATCCCGAGCATGAGCACCAGGAAGCGTGCGTCGGACGCCATCCGCGTCACCTCGACCGACACGAAGCGGGTCAGCGGGGCCGACGGGGCCGACGGCTGGGTGGTCACCGGTCATCACCCCTCGTGGGCAGGACGTCGGGACCCTCGTGCGGGGATCGACGGGACGGCGCGGTGCGGCTCGATCCGCCCAGCGCGATCACGGCGTCCTCGAGCTCGGCGCCGCCGACCTCGAGGTCGGGAACGTGCTCGCGCGCGGCGAGGAGCGCGCGCACGGTCCGTTCGACGTCGACGGTGCGCAGGGCCGCCGTCGTTCCGTGCACCTCGGCGACCGTCACGCCCGGTAGTCGGTCGAGCCCGGCATCCGACTCGTCACCGAGCGTGAAGCGCACGGTCCGGGCACCGGCGACGGTCTTGAGCTGGACCGGCGTGCCGTCGGCGACCGAACGCCCCGCGGCGAGCACGACGATGCGGTCGGCGACGTCGTCCGCCTCGCGGAGATAGTGCGTCGCGAAGATCACGGTGCGGCCGTCGGCCGCGAACGATCGGATGTGCGCCCAGAACGACCGGCGCGACTCGGCGTCCATCGCCGCCGTCGGTTCGTCGAGGACGAGGACGTCCGGGTTCCCGGCCACCGCGACGGCGAAGCGCAGGCGTTGGGTCTGCCCTCCGGAGAGCCGATCCACCCGCCGCGACGCGAGGTGGGCCAGGCCCGCCTCGACCAGGAGCTGCCCCACCGGGCGTGGAGTCGAGTACATGCTCGTGACCAGGGCGAGCATCGACGCGACGGAGACCCCCGGCATGAGACCGCCGTCCTGCAGCATGACGCCGATCCGCCCGCGCGCGACGGCGCGATCAGGTGGCTCGCCGAGGACCCGCACCTCCCCCGCGTCGGGCGCGAGGATGCCGAGCATGAGGCTCACGGCGGTCGACTTCCCGGCGCCGTTGGCACCGAGCAGCGCCACCGTCTCACCCCTGCGGATCTCGAGGTCCAGCGCGTCGATCGCCAGCACGTCGCCGAACTCCTTGCGCACTCCCCGGAAGTCGACCGCCACCTCTGTCATGACCACGACGGTAGGAGCCGTGCCGCTGCGGGATCAGTGCCCGCGCGTCACGACCTCGTGATGACATCTGTCACCACCGGGGGACCGCCGCGAGGCCGGGCGAGCATCGCCGCGGCGGACAGCACGGCGGCTGACGGTCCGATACCCCTCGGACCACCAGCCGCCGCTCGAGCCGGCGCAGCTCAGGAGGTGTGGCGCGCCGCTTCGACGATCACGCGTTCGACCGCGTCGGGGTGGGAGATCAGGGACAGGTGGGATGCCGCGATCCTCGTGACCCGGGCGTGCGCCCGCTGGGCCATGAACTCCTGCGCGGCGGGCGGCAGGGCGTGGTCCTCGGTGCCGATGACGGCCCAGGTCGGGACGCTGGTCCAGGCGGGTGGCCCGGACACCTCGCCGAGCGCCGAGGCCGCGATCGGGCGCTGGGTGGCGGCGAGCAGCGCGACCTGCGTGGCCGAGAGGTCGTTGGCGAGGATCGCCCGGAACATCGCGGGCTGGACGTAGGCATCGACGACGCCGCCGGCGGACGGCACGAAGGCCAGCGCGGTCGGTGCGATCCGGCTGCCGGGGAACTGGGCCGTCAGGCTGTTCAGGGTGTCCCCCTGGGCCGGGATGTAGGCGTCGACGTAGACGAGGGCCTTGACGTTCGGGTTGCCGGTGGCCGCGTCGGTCGTGACGAAGCCGCCGTAGGAGTGTCCGACCAGCACGATCGGGCCGGGGATCGTGGCGAGGTAGCTGGCCAGGTAGGCCGAGTCGCTCGCCACGCCGCGCAGCGGGTCCGGGGGGACGTCGACGGTGTAGCCGTCCCGTTGCAGTCGGGTGACGACGCCGTTCCAGCTCGATCCGTCGGCCCAGGCCCCGTGCTCCAGGACGATGGTCGGCCGGACGTCCGAGTGCGAGGTGGTGCCGGTCGACGTCGTGCCCGTCGACGCGGTGGCGACGGTCGCCGAGCCGGCGATCACGCCGAGGACGGCGAGCCCGAGGAGCGTCGAGCGTGCCTGGTGGGTTCCGAACCTCGTGAGGGTGCGCATGAGAGTGTCCTTTCGTTGTGGGTGGGGTGTCACAGGTTCTGGCCGGCGAGCCAGGACAGGGTGTGGTCGGCGATCTCGCGCCAGCCGTGGTCCAGGACGAGCGAGTGTCCGCGGTCCGCGAACGCGTGGTAGTCGGTGACCGCTCCGGACCCGGCGTACAGCGAGAAGGCGGCCTTGGCCACCACCTCCGGGACGGTGTGGTCCTGGCCGCCGCCGATGATCAGCAGCGGTCCGCGATCACGGCGCCTGGTGTTCACGGCTGCCGGGGAGGAGGCCGAGAAGTTCGCGGTCGAGGCCTCGAAGAGCGGCTTGCCCGGCCCGGGGATCGACCATGCGTCGTACAGGTCGCCCGACTCCGCCGCACTGATCGCGTTGCCGAAGGCGTAGCGGAACTGCTTCTTGGACAGCGCGACGGACCGCTTCTTGTTGCCGGGGCGGGACAGCACGGGGAAGCCGGACCGGATCTGCGCGAAGGGCACCGGCTTGACCCCCTTGATCTGGCCGGGATCGATGGCGATCGCCGCCGCGGCGTTCCCGCCGGCCAGCAGCTTCTGCGCGATGAGACCCCCGAAGGAGTGCCCGATCACGATCGGCTTGGCGGGCAGCTCGCGGATGACCGCGAGGTAGCCCTCGGTGATGTCGTCGATGCCCTTGCCCGCCAGGGCGGTCGCGTTCCGGCGGGTCGTCTCGACGTCGGCGGAGTCGCCCGGCCAGCCGGGTGCGATCGCGTCGTACCCGGCTGCTCGGAAGAGCTCGACCCAGGGCTGCCAGGCATCGGAGTGGATCCACAGGCCGTGGATGAAGACGACGGGGGTGGTGGTGGTCATGCTGTGCTCCTCGGTTGGTAGACTGACTAGTAACTCTACTTCGGAGCATAGGCAGATGGCGCACTGCATGGCAAGTCATTCGTCCTCGCGTGTGCGACGAGGTGGCATCTAACGAGGTGAGGCACACTGATGGACGAGATGACAGAGGCACACACGGCAGCGTCCGAGGACGCGACAGCGCCGGGACCCGCACCGAAGAAGCCGATGCGCGAGCGCATCATCGACGCCGCCACCGAGCTCTTCTACGCCCACGGGATACGCGCGGTCAGCGCGGAGAAGGTCATCGCCCAGGTGGGCATCACCAAGGTCACCTTCTACCGTCACTTCCCGACGAAGGACGAGCTGGTCGTCGCCTACCTCCAACGGCGCGCGACGTGGGAGCGCGACGCGATCGCCGGCGCCCGGCAGGCGGCCGCCGAGGTCCCGGACGTGTTCCGCATCGTCGCCGAGGCCATCGGCGCGGAGAGCTGCACCCCGGGGTTCCGCGGTTGCCCGTTCATCAACGCCGCGGCCGAGTACGCCGATCCGCAGCACCCGGTACGCCGTGTGGTGGACGAGCATCGCCGCTGGTTCCGGCAGGCCATCCAGGACCTGCTGGACGAGATCGCGATCCCGGACTCGGCACTCGTCGCCGACGAGCTGGTCATGCTGCGCGACGGAGCCATGGTCAGCGGCTACCTCAGCGATCCCCGCGCCGTCGCCGACGCGCTCTACAACGCGGGCCGCGCCGTGATCATGTTCCGCACCGCGTCCTGATCAGCGGGTCCGGCGGACGCACAGCTACCGGTCACCTGCGCGCAGCACCTGGCCGAGGCGGTCGCGGCGCGTCAGCGAGGACTCGGCCGCGACGACCAGCAGCACGACGACGACGAGCGCGACAGCAGGAACCGCCGCCCACCACCCGAGGGCCAGAGACGGGTCCACCGGCTGACCCGTCGCGAGCCGCAGTCCGAGGGGTGCGGCGACGAGCTCCGCGAGCAGCACCCCGAGACCCAGTCCCCCGACGACCGCGGCGAGCACCGGTGGCAACAGCTCGCCGACGGCGATCCGGGTCACCTGCGCGCGTCCGAGACCGATGGTCCGCAACGTCGCCAGCATCGCGCCGCGCTCCGGGGTGCTCGCCGACGCGCCGAGCACGACCATCAGGACCGCGAGCAGCACGAGGACGGCGGTCGTGGCAGCCACCAGGTGCCCGAGCCCCGCGGTGAGCGGTGCCGCGCGTTGACGCGCGAGCCACTCGGACCGGTCCACGACCTCCGCCTGCGCGAGCTGTGGCACCGCAGCGACCGCGGCGCGGGCACCGGGTCCGACGACCCAGACCGTGTTCGGCTCCACAGGGACGCCGACCGCGCTGGAGAGCGCGCCCGCATCGACCACGACGAGGTCCGCGGCGTCCGACCCGACCACGGGTGCGTCGCCCACCGGATGCACCGCGACCCACGTCCCCCGCCACAGGACGGACAGGTTGGTGTCACCTCCGGCACGCAGATCGGCACCGAGGAGCACGCCCAGGTCGCTGCCGGACGTCGCCACGAGCTGCCCGTACCGGCCGAGGGACTCCGGGACGGCAGCGAGCAGCCGGGTGAGGTCGGCGGTGTCCACGACCATGAGCCGGACCTGATGGCCACCGGTCGAGGAGCGGATCGGGACGTCCGCCACGGTTCCGGACACGGCCGTCGTGACACCGGGCTGGGCGGCCACCTCGGCGGCAAGGCCTGCGGCCGCTCCGTCGGTGCCCACGGTCGCGACCACGTCGGCGCCGACCGCGCTCCACGAGCCTGCCACCTGACCACGCTCGACCGTCGTCCCGATCACCGAGCCGAACGTGACGAGCCCGGTCGCCAGGGTCAGGGCGAGGATCGGCAGCACGCGACCGGCCGCCGCCCGGACGCGCGCCCCGGCGAGGACCGGGACGGCGCCCGGGGCACGCGCGGCGAGCGCACCCACCCCGCGCAGCACGAGCGGCAGCACCCGGGCGAGCAGGAGGGCCCCGGCGAGCACCCCGAGGGACGGGGCCGCGGCGATCAGCAGGTCACCACCCGGGCCCGCGGCCGACGACACGACGCCGCGCGCGCGGAGCGCCACGATCGCCCCGACGGCGGCGAGCATCACCGCGCCCTCGACCGCGATCCGCCTCAGGTGCCGGTCGCGCATCGCGAGCCGGCGGTCGCCTCGCCCGGCCGGGCCCCGTCGCGCGCCGGACCCATGGGCGGCTGCCCGGACCCCGTAGGCGGGCGGGCCGACGAGAGCGAGGAGGACGACGGGGAGCACCCACCGCCAGGCGATCGGTCCGGAGACGATCACCGCGGCGGCCGACAGCCCGAGCGCGCAGCCGAGCACCACCGTGGCGAGCGCCTCGACCCCGAGCTCGACGGCGAGCCCGGCAAGACCTGCCCCCCGGGCGCGGTACTGCGCGAGCTGGAGAGCTCGCCGTCGGGCGAGGAGCTGCCCGACGAGGAGCAGCGTCGACCCGGCCGCGGCGACCACGCCCGCGAGCAGGACGGCGGCCTGCGCCTGCCCCGCGCGGATGCGGGACCCGGCCGCCACGAGGACCGAGTCGAGCGAGCTCGTCACCGACGGCAGCTCACGCGGGGTGCCGAGCACCTCCGGCCGCACCTTCACCCCGGCGATCGCCGTGACCAGACGATCGATGTCCCGCGCGTGCATCGCCGAGGGGTCCGCGTCGAACGTGTAGGAGCGGGTGGAGTAGCCCACCGGGAGGTCGGCGACCATCGCGGGCAGGAAGGCGGCCGAGACGAGCGCCGTGACGGCCGTGTCCGTCGTCACGTGCGCCCCGACCGAGACCGGTTCCACCACACCGGGAGCCTGCGACCAGATCGGGTCCTGCGCGTCCGCCGGGTCGAAGACCCCGCTGACCGTCACGTCGACGGGCATCGACGCCATGTCGACGACGGGCAGCCGGTCACCGGCGTGAACGTGCAGCTGCGCAGCAGCGTCGCTCGACAGGGCCACCTGCAGCGTCCAGGTCTCCCACCCGTCCTGCGGCCGCGTCACAGCCACCGGGGCCGCCGTGGGTGGTCCGCCGTCGAGCCACCGGACCCGCGGTTCCCGCCCGTCTCGCGCGAGGTACGCGAAGGTCATGGTCACCGCACCGAGGTCGCTCCGCACCAGCCCCACGGGCAACGGCGGGGTGGTCACCGTGGCGACCGGCTCCGTGAGCGCCGCCGTCAGCTCGGCCGGCAGGGCGGCGACGAGCGCCGTCCCACGCTCGGCCACCTGGGTCGCGAGGTCCGACTCGAGCGTGCGCGGCTGGAAGGGGTCCTCGACGAGCGGCACGGTCACGGACAGCTCGGTGCGCGCCCCGGCGGAGGCGAGCGCGTCGCGCAGCGCCGAGTCCGCGGTGCGGTCGACGAGGCGGGGCGCGGCGCTCGCCAGGAGGCTCGTGAGGGCGATCACGCCGACGGCGACGGTCAGCGGCCACAGGTCGGCGCGTGCGCGCCCGCGCATGCCCGGGAGGTCGACCCGCGGTCGGCGCGCACGGGCGCGCCGGGTCTGCCTGTGCGTGCCCATCACGACGTCCCGTCGAGCCGCAGGTGAGCGGCCCCCGCGCGGCGCACCAGCACCTGCGCGACGGGGAGGACGGCCGCGGTGAGCAGCACGAGCAGTCCTCCGACCAGGACCGCCTCGACCGCCCAGGGGACGACCGGCACCGGCGCCGGGACGGGGACCTGCCCGGTCTCCGACACGGCGAGGTGCGGACCCACGACGACCGCGGCCACTCCGCCCGCAACGGCGCCGGCGCCCACGACGAGCAGGGTCACCGCCGCGTGCTGAAGCACGAGCGACGCCACGACCGCACGTCGTGCGATCCCGATCCCGAGGAGCCGCGCGACCTCCACCGCCCTCGCCTCGAGCGACGCGACGGTGTGCAGCACCGTCCCGGCCACGGCGAGCACGACGGCCGCGACGACGAGCAGGCCGAGGGCGACCCGGATCCCGACCCGGAGCGGACCGGTGCTGAGCTGGTCCGTGGTCGTCGCAGCGCTGGCGGGCTCCCCCAGCCCGAGGCCCCGGACGCGGTCCGCCGTGCCCGCGGTGACGTCCGTCGTCCCCAGCCACCAGGCGTCCGTCAGGGTTGCGGGCTCGAGCTGGCCGAGGAGGGCCCGTGACAGGAGGTCCTCGTCGGCCAGGATCGCGGGGTGCCCCACGGCGGACGGCACGTACGGCGCCGTGGCGACCACCCGCGCATGCACCGTGGCGGCTCCGATCGTCAGCTCGAGCTCCTTTCCCGGCCCGCTGCTCGTCCGTCGGGCCAGGTCCTCGGACACGACGACCGGCACCTCCGCCGGAGCGGTGAACGGCGTGATCATGAGCTCGCCGGGGCTGACGGACGCCAGGTAGGTCGCGAAGGTCGCCTCGGTCGTGACCGTGGTGACCCCGCCCTCGACCGTGGCCATCGCCGTGGCTCCGGTCACCGACGGGAGGGACGTGATCGGGAGCGAGACTGCCCAGTCCGCGCCGCTCGACGATGCCGTCCGGCTCCCCCCGCGGATCTCGGTGGTCACCGTGAGCGGGGTCGACAGGACGCGGCTCGCGGGGTCGGCCGCTTCGTCGGATGCGACGCGCAGGCCGACGCCGACCACCGTCAGCTCGCCCGTGACGGGTCGCGGTGACGGCGGGAACGGCAGGGCGACCAGGTGCGGCTGCCCGTCGAGACTCACGCTCGTCCCGATCAGCGGCGACCTGTTGCCCCAGCGGTCCTGGACGACCACGGTCGGGACCACGCGCAACGGCCGCCCGCCACCTGTCCCCGTCCCGGTGATCGTGAGCTGGACGCCGGTGGCGTCCGAGGCGATCGGCACGGACGGGACCGCGGCCGTCGGAGCCAGGCCCGCGGTCAGCCCCGCCCAGGTCTCGGCGCCAGGAAGCCGACCGCGCAGCAGCGTCGAGGCGCGCGTGGTGTCGACCCCGACCAGCCAGGTGCCCCCCGTGCCGCCCGTGGTCGAGCTGTCGGACCACGCCCCGACCCCGATGCTGCGGTGGGTCACCGGTGCCGGGGACCCGCCCGTGGCCCCGGCGAGCACGGTCCCCTGCGCCACGGTCGGCAACGGCGACAGGTCCACCGACAGGGCGGTGCCGATCCGCGCGTCGGCCTGGTCGGACTGCGAGACCGACCAGGTGCGGTCGAACGACACCCCGAACGTCGCGGCTGCCGTCCCGAGCACGAGCAGGAGGCCGACGACGACCGACTGCGGTCGGCGGGCGACCTCCCACGCGGCGAGCGGCACGACGAGCCGCCGCGACCTCCGGGCGCCACCCTCGGCCGCGCGGGCCGCCCACGGCACGACCCGCAGCGCGACGACGGCCACGGCCACGAGGCACAGCACCGGCGCCGCGACCAGCACGGGATCGACGCCCGCGCCCTGGCCGGTCGCATGGTCGCGGAGCTGGAGGTAGCTCACGGCCGCGAGGCCCAGCAGCACGAGGTCTCCGCCGGATCGCGCGACGGCTCCGCGCAGGCGCGACCGTGATCGCGCCGGTTCGTCGGTGCTGCGGATCGCGGGGACGACCAGGACCGATGCCAGCACGAGCGACCCGGCGAGCACGCTCGCCACGAGTGCACTCGTCACGGTGGCGCGTCCGGTGACCCCGGCGTGCACGAGCAGCGGCAACGCCGAGATCCGCCCGTACAGCGCCACGGAGAGCGGTATCGCGATCCCCGCCGACACGAGGGCGAGCACGAGGCTCTCTCCGGTCGCCGCCGCGACGCGCTGGAGCCGTCCGATGCCACGGGCGACGAGCAGCTCGCGCTCGACGCGCCGCCGTCCCGAGACGATCTGCCCCGCGAGCCCCAAGCCCGCCGCGACGAGGACGGTGCCCATGAGCGCGAGCACGAGGACTCCCGAGCGCGTCACGCGCTGCTGGGACCCGGCGATGTCGAGGGTGCGCGTCAGCTCCGACGTCACGCTCGACGTGCGGACCCGGTCACCGGCCGCCGCCGCGAGCTCGCGGCTCCCGGCGGAGAGCGAGACCCGGACCGCGTCGAGTGCGGCGGGCGTCGCCGCCGCGAGGTGGGGAAGGGCGACGAGGCTGACCTGAGCGAGCCCGGCAGCTCCCGTGAGGATCGCGGCGGGGTCCACGACGAACGGCCCGTACGTCGGCAGCGTGACCCACCCCGCCGATCCGGGCTTCGCCCAGGACGGCGAGTACCCGGCCCCGTCGAGCAGGTCACGGCTCCACGTGTCGGCCTGAGCGACGGTCGGGGTGAAGACGCCGACCACGACGACGCTCACACCCGGCGTCGCCGTTCCCGCCCGCGTGCCGGCGGCGCCGCTCAGCTCGAGCCGATCGCCCGGCCGGAGCCCGAGCTGCTGCGCCGTGAGCTCCGGCACCGCGGTCTCCCAGGTCCCGTCGGCCGGCTGTGCGCGCGGCCATCGCCCCGCCGTGAGGTGCGCGTGATCGGCGATGTCGCTGGCGCTCTCCAGATATCCCTGCCGGACGGGCTCGGCCGCCGTCCCGGGGACCGACACCATCGCCGACCGCAGCCAGGTCGAGGTCGTCGAGCCGAGCGGCGCCAGCGTGGTGTCCACCACGCGGTGCGCCGCGGCGACCAGCGCAGCCGGGTCTCCGCCGACCACGTCCAGCGACGCGCTGACGTCGACGGCGCCGGGATCGGCCTCGCGGAGCGCCGCCGCGAGCGCGTCGTCCTGCGCGGTCGTGAGCAGCAGGGCGCAGGTGCCCAGGAGCGTCGAACCTGCGACGAGGACGACCAGCACCGCGACGAGCACCGCGACCTGCGTGCGCGCACGGCGGACCACGAACCACCAGGCCGCGCTCACCGCGGGTCACCGCGAGGCGTCATCACGCGTCCAGGAGCCGGCCGTCGACGATCCTGATCGCCCGGTCGGCGAGACCGATCATGACCGGGTCGTGGGTCGAGACGATCGCCGTCATCCCCTCGGCCTCCACGACGGCCCGGATCAGGGCCATCACGGCCTGGCCGGTCTCGGAGTCGAGCTGCCCCGTCGGCTCGTCCGCGATCAGGAGCCGCGGCGAGCCGGCGAGCGCCCGGGCGATCGCGACCCGTTGCTGCTGGCCACCGGACAGCTCGTCGGGGCGATGGTCCGCATGCGTGCCGAGACCCACGAGCTCGAGCAGCAACCGGACACGCCGCTCGCGGTCGACCACCGGGAGGGATCTCAGCCTCAACGGGATGCCGACGTTCTCGGCCGCCGACAGGATCGGGACCAGACCGAACGTCTGGAAGATGAACGCGACCGTGTCGCGACGCAGCCTCACGAGTCCCGCGTCGTCCAGGGACGTCACCTCGGTACCGCCGACCCGGACCGTGCCCGCGTCGGCGCGGTCCAGACCCCCGACGACGTTCAGCAGCGTCGTCTTGCCGGAGCCCGACCGCCCGACGAGCGCGACCATCTCGCCGGGGGCGACGTCGAACGAGACGCCGCGCAACGCGTGCACCGCGGCACGGCCCGTGCCGTAGGTGCGGTCGACGTCGCGGACCGAGACCATCGGCTGCTCCACCTCGACCGACGCGCTCACGATCGCCCCGACCCGTCGGGCCGGACGCTGACGTGGTCGGCCTCCAGCGCGAGACGGACGCGCCGCGTGAGGGCGAGCGCCTCGCGGAACTCGCGCGGGACCTGGACGCGACCCGCGCGGTCCATGACGGCGAACTCCTCCGCGATCACCTCAGCACCGTCACCATCGCCGACCGCGTCGCCGGCGCCGTGGGCCGCTCGTCGCAGCACCTCCGTGCTGGTCCGGCCGTCGCGGATCGCGACGGTGCGCTCGACCTGACCGCTCACCGTGGGATCGTGCGTCACGACGACGACCGTCACCCCCAGGTCGCGGTTCGCGGCACGCAGCGCGTCGAAGACCTCGTGGGACGTCGCCGTGTCGAGCTCGCCGGTCGGCTCGTCCGCGAGGACCACCCGGGGGTTGTTGGCGAGAGCGACGGCGATCGCGACCCGCTGCTGCTCGCCGCCGGACATCTCGCGCGGCCGGCGGTCGGCGCAGTGCCCGACGCCCATCAGCTCGAGCACCTCGGTGCGCCGTACCCGGCGTTCCTTGCGACCCGCTCCGGCGAGGGTGAGCGGAAGCTCGACGTTGTGGGCGGCCGAGAGGTACGGCACGAGGTTCCTGGCGGTCTGCTGCCAGACGAACCCGACCATGCTGCGGCGGTACCGGACCCGTTCGCTCCCGGACATCGACATGAGGTCCCAGGGTCCCACCCGGACCCGGCCCGCCGTCGGTGCGTCGACGCCGGACAGGACGGCCAGGAGCGTGGACTTCCCCGAGCCGGACGCGCCGACGACCGCGATCATCTCTCCGGCGTCGACCAGCAGGTCGAGCCCCTGCAGGGCCTGCACCTCGATCGTCCCGGTCTGGTAGATCCGCACCAGGTTGTCGCACACGATCAGCGCGTCGCGCCCGAACTCGACGGCATGCCTGGACCGCGCACCGAGGTGCTCGAGAGTGGTGTCGGACATGCACACGCCTTCGTGGAGGACCGACTCGTCCGGCCGGCCGGGGACTCCGCCGGGGTAGCTCGATCGCGAGACCGCGGCTGTCGCGTCGAGCATACGCAGACGCCCGCCACCGAGGGGGCAGTTCGACGTCGTGCCCGACGACCACGTGCGACGCCAGCGACGACGGCGAACCCGACGATCGGTGGTCGGCCCGCTCCGCCGCGGCCCGGCGACCGGAGGTGCGGAGCACCGAACGCGACGGAGAGTCCGCAGACGGGACGGGTGCCGTCTGCCGTCAGCAGATCCGCCGACGGCAGACCCCGGCCACACCGGCGGCACCGGTAGGCGACGGTGGACGGGTCAGCGACACTCCGTGAGAGGACACCGCGATGGGCATCACCGCCAGCACCCGAGACACCACCGTCCACCAGCTGACCACCCCGCTGGTCGACCGAGCGGTCCAGGCACCGCCGCCATCCCCGTTCGACGACCAGCTCGCGACCCGCCTGCTGCACCAGCGCATCATCGTCCTCGGTGCGGAGGTCGACGACGCGATCGCCAACCGCATCTGCGCACAGCTGCTGCTCCTTGCCGCGGAGGACCCTCGCCGCGACATCGCTCTCTACCTGAACTCCCCGGGTGGCTCGATCAGCGCGGCGCTCGCGGTCTACGACACGATGCGGCTCATCCCGAACGACGTCTCGACCCTCGGCATGGGGCTCGTCGCGAGTGCCGCACAGTTCCTGCTGAGCGCGGGGACGCCCGGCAAGCGGTTCGCCCTCGAGCACACACGCGTCCTGATGCACCAGCCGTCGGGTGGGCTGGGCGGCACGGCGGTGGACATCGCGATCCAGGCGCAGAACATGGCGCACGTCAAGACGACGATGCAGTCGCTGATCGCGGAGCACACCGGCCAGAGCGTGGAGACGATCGAGCGGGACAGCGACCGCGACCGCTGGTTCACCGCCGCCGAGGCCCAGGAGTACGGCTTCGTGGACCGCGTCGTGACCCGACTGGACGACGTCCGGCCGGACGGGCACCAGCACAAGGTCGGTCTGTGATGGCCGGCCACTACACGGTCCCCGTGGTCGTGGAGCAGCGTCCGACAGGAGAGCGCGCGGCCGACGTCTTCAGCCGGCTGCTGTCCGAGCGGATCATCTTTCTCGGCACCGAGATCGACGACGACGTCGCGAACGTGACGATCGCGCAGCTGCTGCACCTGCAGTCGGCGAGCCCCGACATGGAGATCAGCCTCTATATCAACTCCCCGGGAGGCTCCCTCACGGCGCTGATGGCGATCTACGACACGATGCAGTTCATCCGGCCGGAGGTCTCGACGTTCTGCATGGGCCAGGCCGGGTCGGCGGCGGCCGTGCTGCTCGCCGCGGGGGCACCGGGCAAGAGGTTCGCGCTCGAGCACGCGCGGATCCTGCTGCACCAACCTTCGGGCGGGGCGGAGGGCACGGCCGCGGACCTCGAGATCCAGGCGCGCGAGGTGCTGCGACTGCGCACCGAGGTCGAGAGGATCCTGTCTCGGCACACCGGCCACCCGGTCGAGAAGCTGCGGCTGGACACGGAT
>JAJYCD010000123.1 GCA_021778635.1 Actinomycetes bacterium | reverse complement strand
ATGGCACAGGGTGCTGTCAAGTGGTTCAACGCTGAGAAGGGCTACGGGTTCATCGCCCAGGACGACGGCGGCGCCGACGTCTTCGTCCACTACTCGGCCATCGACACGCAGGGCTACCGCTCTCTTGACGAGGGGCAGCGCGTGGAGTTCGAGATCACCCAGGGCCCGAAGGGTCCCCAGGCGGAGCAGGTCCGCCCGCTCTGACCAGGAGCGCTGGTCCTCGAGCACGCACCGAGGCCGTGTCACCCGCGTGGTGGCACGGCCTCGGTGCGTCCGAGAAGGCGTCCGTCGGTCGAGGGAGCGCGACGGCGCGGTATGCGGGTCACGACGCGGCGGCTGGCGGCGCAGGGTCCTCGAGCACGCGTGCCCCGATGGCAAAGGCTGTGAGCTCGTCACCGCGCAGCACCCGTGCGGGGGCGGGGAGCGACCGGAGGTCACGCGCGATGTCGGCGCGTCCCAGCACCGATCCTGTGCCGGCAGACCCTCCTCCGGTGATGCCCGCGATGACGAGGTTCCCGTACCGGCGCCCACGGAGCTGGCCGGGCTCCGCCACGAGAGCGACGTCCGTCATGACGGCGAGAGCGGTCGCCACCTCGGCGCGTGCGTGCGCGAGCGGCGGTCGGTCCGCGCAGTTCGCCAGGTAGAGGCCGCCCGGCCGGAGCACGCGCGTGACGTCGTCGAGGAACTGTCGCGTGGCGACGTGGCTCGGGGTCTGGTCCCCTGCGAAGACGTCGCGCACGACGACGTCGGCGCTCGCATCGGGCAACCGGCTGAGCACCTCCCGTGCGTCGCCCGCGCGAATCCGGAGCGACGGCGAGCGGGGGAGTGAGAACCACGCGCGCGCGAGCTCGGCGAGCGTGGGGTCGAGCTCGACGGCGGTCTGGCGCGATCCAGGTCTGGTCGCGTGGACATGGCGAGCGAATGCGCACCCGGCCGCACCCAGGTGGACCACCGCGAGCGGGGCGGCGGGTGGAGCGACGTGTGCCACGAAGACGGCCATCTGCTGCATGTACTCGAAGTCGAGACGCTCCGGGTCGTCGAGGTGAAGCGACGAGCTCGGCACGCCGTTGACGAGGACCGTGACCGACCGGGGGTCGTCGCGGTCGCGCCGGACCTCCGCGGTCCCGGTGCTGATCGTCACCGGCCCGACCGGGAGCTCGGGTGTGGGTGGTCGGGTCGAGAGTGGTCCATGGCGTCGGGACGCGGGAAGCGGTCGGTGTGCCACGGCACCACGGTAGACACCTCGAACGCGGGAGCCGTCCTCTTGACGTCATCGAACACATGTTCGACACTGGAGGCAGAGCGATCCGGAGGAGGAGCGATGAACGATCGAACGGCTCCGCAGCAGCGGTCCGGCGGCGAGGCAGTGGTGCCGAGCGCTTCGGTCGCCCTCCTGGCACGGTCGGACGCCGAGCTCGTTGCCGCGCAGTTCGCTCCCGAGAGCTGGGAGAGGTTCGTGCACGCCCACCTCGCCGCGTTGCGCGCGGCAGCTGCAGTCGTCGCGGCTCACGGTCGGCCGACGGGTCGACGTGCTCCGCGCAACGTCTGGGACATGATCAGCGCCGTCGCGCCCGAGCTGAGCGGATGGGCGGCACGGTTCGCGGCAGGTGCACGGACGCGCACGGCGGTCGAGGCGGGCCGTTTCGACGCCGTGACGACGGAGATGGCCGAGTCCTTGCTGTGCGACGCGGAGGACTTCGTGGACGAGGTTCGCGCGCTTCTCTCCGACGGCGCTGCGAGATCGGGAACAGTCCTGGCGCTGAAGGCATCATGAGGGGTTCGGTCCTGCGGTCCGCCGCACGTTGTCGTCAGGTACGTCCGTGAGCCGCGCTCCGCGACCGCTGTCGTCTCGGGGTGGTTGGGGTACCGATGAGGACGGGTGCTCGATCCTCCACGTCGACATGGATGCGTTCTTCGCGTCGGTGGAGCTCGCCCGTCGACCGCAGCTGCGTGGTCTGCCGGTGATCGTCGGCGGCTCCGAGCGCGCGGTCGTGCTCGCGGCGACCTATGAGGCGCGCGCCTGGGGGATCCACTCGGCGATGCCGATGTCGGTGGCACGCCGGATGTGCCCCCAGGCGGTGGTGATCCCGCCAGACATGTCCGCGTATCGCGAGGTGTCACGCTCGGTCATGGAGATCCTCGGCGGCATCACCGCGCTCATGGAGCAGGTCAGTGTCGACGAGGCCTTCCTCGACGTGTCGGGGGCACGGCGGCGCCTCGGCCGCCCGACCGCGATCGCCGAGAGGATTCGCACCGATGTGCGGCGCCGGCACGGGATCAGCTGCTCGGTCGGGATCGCGAGCACGAAGTTCGTCGCGAAGATCGCCTCGGGCCATGCGAAGCCCGACGGTGTGATGCTCGTCCCGCGCGACGCGACCGTCGCCTACCTTCGCGAGCTGCCGGTCGGCGCACTGTGGGGCGTAGGAGAGCGAACCGAGGCCGCTCTCGCCCGATGGGGTCTGACGACCGTGGCCGATGTCGCGGACAGCGACGTCGCGACGGTGCAGCGTGCCGTCGGGCGGGTGGCGGGAGCACACCTGCA
Source organism: Actinomycetes bacterium (assembly GCA_021778635.1). GTDB lineage: Bacteria > Actinomycetota > Actinomycetes > Actinomycetales > Cellulomonadaceae > JAJDFX01. The sequence goes on along the minus strand of JAJYCD010000123.1, from coordinate 5,682 downwards.
CGACCTTGCGTGGGGTCGCGACCCCCGTCCGGTGCGACCCGTGCGCAAGGAGAAGAGCATCGGCGCAGAGTCCACCTTCGCCCGGGACGAGCACGACCTGGGCCGGGTGCAGACCGTCGTGCTCGAGCTCACCGACAGGTGTGCCGGTCGGCTCCGCGAACTCGCCCTGGTCGGGCGGACCGTCTCGGTGAAGGTGCGCACGAGTGACTTCCGGACGTTGACTCGCTCGCGCACGCTCTCGACGCCGAGCGACGTGAGCCGAGAGCTGTTTCTCACCGCCAGAGACCTGCTGGCGACCGTGGATCTCGGGGGTCTGCCGGTGCGCCTCGTCGGCGTACGGGTCGAGGGGCTCGCGGCGGCGTCGGAGCGGATGAGTCAACCCACGTTGGAGGAGGCCCTGGCACGGGCCGAGGACGACCACCATGCCGCCGAACGCGGCGCGGATCAGGTGATGGACCTCGTGCGGACCCGGTTCGGCCGAGGCGCCATCGCCCCGGGATCGATCGCGACGCCGGGACGCTCAGAACTTCCGACTACCATCAGTCCCGTGCTCGATCTATCCTGATCGTGACGAGTCCCACAGTGGGAGTGACGGGGGTAGGAATGCCTCTCTCCGAGTACGAGCAGCGTGTACTGGAGCAGATGGAGCGGCAGCTTTCATCTGATGACCCCCGGCTCGCCAACACGTTGACGACCCGGCGCAACCGAGGTGTCAGCCGCTACGTTCTCGCGGGTGTCGGCGCCGCTCTCGGCATGCTCCTGCTGGTGGTCGGCGTCTCGCGACCGGCTTGGTGGCTCGGCGTGCTCGGCTTCGTCGTGATGTTCGCCGCGGTGACCTTCGCGTTCGCCGGCCCGCGCCGATCCGGTCCACGCGGAGTGGTCGAGAACGGCAAGATCCGTGGCGTCAAGCCGGCTGGCAGGTCGACGTCGCGGAATCGCTCCTTCATGACGCGTCTGGAAGAGCGTTGGGACCACCGTCGAGAGCAGGGCGACCGCTGACCGCACGCGCGACCGCGGTTGCGACCATGGTGACCTCGTTCCGTAGGTCACGGGAGGCGGCCTCGGAGGGTTCCGGGGCGTAGCGGAGGTCCTCCACCGCGGTCGCGAGAGCATGCAGCGCGGCACGTTCCTCCGGGGTGAGTGCTGCCCCTGCGTCATCGACGCGTCGAGTGACTGCGGCCACCACGGTGCGTGGTGTGCTGGCATCGCTCCACGGCACGTCCCAGCCGGAGAGCTGCTGCCTCAGGGCGGCCCAGGCCTCTTCGGGGCCGAGGTTTGCCGATCGGCGGTGCCGACGGAGACCGAGAAGACCCGACACGGTCCCGACGACGACGATCAGTGCGGCCGCACCGGTCCATGGCCAGCCCGCCGGCCACGAGCCGGTCGACCCCGTCGAGCCGGTGGAACCGACCGTCGGCGCGACCGAGGGGAGCGACGAGGTCTGAGGGTGCGAGCTCTCGCTCGTGGCGGACGGCGAGGGCGTCGATCCCGATGCCGTCGCGGGAGACGTCCAGGCCGGCGCGAGCCCGGTCTGGACGGCCGGTGTCGGTTCGAACCGGACCCACCCTGCCCCTGCGAAGTACAGCTCCGGCCAGGCGTGCGTCTGCTTGCCGGTGACGGTGTACGTGGTGCCGTTCGCCTGGCCCGGGAGGAAGCCGACCGCGATGCGCGCCGGGATCCCGAGCATGCGTGCCATCACCGTCATCGCGGTCGCGAAGTGGACGCAGTACCCGCGCTTCCCCTGGAGGAAGTCCCAGACGGCGTCATCCGAGACGGCCGGCGCGACCGTGGTGTCATAGGTGAAGTTGCGCGAGTCGCGGAAGTAGTTCTGCAGCGCCACGGCCTGCTCGTAGGGCGTGGCGGCCCCCGCCGTGACCTTCTGGGCGATCTGACGGACCGCGGAGGTCTTGCTCGTCTGCGGAACCATGAGCGCCTCGACGGGCACATCGACGATCCGTCCGGCGGCCGCGAGCTGGGTGGCGGTCCAGGTCGGGATGCTCGCCGACATGGAGTAGGTCAGGCCCGCCGTCGTGGCCTGCCGACCGAGCACCTCGTCGCGAGCGGCGTCGTAGGACCACGACCCGGTGATCGACAGCTCGCGCGGAGCGATCGTGATCGGCAGGTGGGTGTCCTGCAGGCGCCCGATCGTGACCTCGACGCCGACGCCGGGCGTCGCGGGTGCCTGCGGACCGGCGGGCACGAGTCGGCTGCCCGAGACGACCGGGGCGAGCTCGCTCGTCGGAGACTCGGGGTCGCTCCACGACCGGCCGTCGAAGCTCGTCATCGTGAAGACCCGGAGCGGGCCGATGTCGGGCGAGGTCGTGGTGTAGGTGAGGATGACCTGACCCGAGCGGGAGCCGAGGTCGGCGCGAAGGTCGAGGTCGGAGCTGATGTGCACCGGTCCGCCGACATCGTTGCCCAACGTCGGGAGTGTCACGCTCGCCCAGACCGGCAGGTACGCCAGTGCGGGCGCGACAAGCAGGGTCGCTGCCGCTACTCCGGCGATGTACCGGGCGGTGAGGGACGTCAACCGCGCCCGCTCGGCGAGGGAGCCCGATCCGCTGGTCGCCGGCGTTGTGCTGGCTGCGAGCAGCATCAGGTAGCCGGTTGCCGAGATCGCGAAGCCCCACCACGGCGCCGGCAGGCCGAGGACGGTCGTGGGAACCCAGAGGGCGATCGCGACGAGGCCGGACCATGCCGGTGCGCGGAGACCGACCGCGACGGCGTCGAGCAGGAGGTACACGACGAGGCCGCCGGCGACCAGGAGCAGCTCGATCGGCGTGGACGAGGCCATCGGGGGGAAGGACCCGTTCGCCTGGGACACGGCCTCGTGGGCGGTCGCGACGAGGCGCCCGACGGTCCCGCCGTCGAGCACCAGGGAGAACGTCCCACCGGGGCCGCCGTAGCCGATGGCGAGGCCGAGCGCGCTGAGTGCGAGCCCCGTGACGGTCGGGATGAGCGCGTTCCGGCACCCGTCGCGCAGCACGCCGACGATGGCGGCGACGGTGGTGACGGCCAGGACGGACACGACGAGCCAGCGGCCCGGTTCGACTGCCGCCGTGAGGGTGGCCAGCCCACCGGTGACCATCACGACGTTGGCGATCCGCACGGCCACGGACCGGGTCGGGCCCGACGGCACGATCATGGATGCGTCCTCACGAGCGAGTCCCACGTGGAGGCGAGATCCGAGTCCGGGGACGCGAGGGACGTCCACCACCCTGCGTGGAGCAGGGCCGTTCGGCTGTCCTCTGCGCGACGGCGCGCCTCGGCGTCCGCAGCGGACGTGCGGACGACGGCCCACCCGTGGCCGGGTCCGACAGCCGCGGCGAGGGCCGAGCGCGCCTGCGGCGACATCGGCCCGACCACGGCGACGACGGTCTCCGACGGGTCGTGCGTGGCGAGGGTCTCGGCCGCCTCGAGGAGCTGCGCCTCCGCGCGCTCCTCGGTCGCCGGCCCGCCGAGATCGATCGTCCCGTCGAGCAGCGTCGCCACGGCGGCGTCGTTCCGGGGCGGATGCGCGTGGACCGCCGTCGACGAGTGCGCCGTCGGGCTCGCGACCCCGGTCGGCAGGAACCTGACCGGGTGCCCGGCACGCAGCATCGCCAGCGCGATGGACGCGGCGAGCGAGATCGACCACTCGACGCCCGCGTCGTCGGCGGGCAGATCGAGGAGCACGGTGACCGGTCGCTTTCCCGACCGTTCGTCCGTGCGGACCAGGATCGTCCCGCGCTTCGCGCTCGAGGCCCAGTGGACGCGGCGCAGGTCGTCACCGGGCCGGTACGCGCGGAGCGCGGCGTCGTCCGCGGAGGGCGTGCGCGCCCCCCGGGCAGCCGTGTCGGGGTCGCTGCTCAGACCTCCACCGGGGACCTCGAGCTCGACGACGTGTGGCCACACGGCGATGTCGACGGCCCGACCGAGCGTCTGCGACCTGGTGAACAGACCGAACGGGTCGCCGACCGTCGCGGTGATCGGACCGATCGGCCACCGGCCCCGACGGGCGGCCTGGACGTCGTAGGCGAGCGTGACCTCGCGCGGTCGGCGCGTGACGGACGCACGGATCGGCCTTCCGTCGGACAGCTCGACCGCGGCTCGCTCGCGCAGCTGGAGCCTGCCCAGCTGCGTGCGGTGGCCGGGCGCCGGCGTGATGTGCACCAGGACCCTCCCCGGCTGTCCGACGCTCAGGGTCTGCGGGACGATCGTGCGGCGCACCTGGAGGTTCCGGTGCGCGCGGAGGTGCTCGGCCGTCGCGGCGGCAGCAGAAACCGCGACGAGGACCACCAGGAGCGCACCGGCCCGTGCCAGGTCCTGCGACCCGAGCGCGACCGCGACGGCAGCCACGAGGACACCGGCGACCGCCAGTGCCCAGCCGCGCGTGGTGGGCCGCAGATCCATCAGCCGGTGGCCCGACGCGCACGCACGGCGTCGAGCGAACCCGAGGTGTAGGCGGGGAGCGGGACCCGCGCGACGAGGTCCCGGACGGTGTCTGCGGGTGAGCGGCCCGCCAGACGCGCCTGGGTGCTCGGCAGCAGGCGATGCGCGAGGACGGGCTCGGCGAGGGTCTGGACGTCGTCCGGAAGGACGTGGTCGCGCCCCCGGATCGCGGCGAGCGACTTGGCCGCCCGCAGCAGCTGGATCGACGCGCGCGGTGACGCTCCGAGGCGGAGACCGTCGTCCTGTCGGGTCGCTTCGACGAGGCCCACGACGTAGCGCTTGACCGCCGGTGCGGCGTACAGGTTCCGGGCGACGGCGATGAGTCGCAGCACCGTCGCGGCATCGGTGACGGGGTGGAGATGGTCGAGCGGATCGGTGGTCTCCTGGCGATCGAGCATCTCGAGCTCGGCCTGGGTGCCCGGGTAGCCGATCGCGAGCCGGGCCATGAACCGGTCGCGTTGCGCCTCGGGGAGCGGGTACGTCCCCTCCATCTCGATCGGGTTCTGGGTGGCCATCACCAGGAAGGGGCGGGGGAGTGCGTAGGTCGTCCCGTCGACCGTCGTATGCGCCTCCTGCATCGACTCCAGGAGCGCCGACTGCGTCTTGGGTGAGGCCCGGTTGATCTCGTCGCCGATCACGATGTGGGAGAAGACCGGTCCGGGTCGGAACTCGAACTCGTGCGACTCGGACCGGTAGATCGTGACACCGGTGAGGTCGCTCGGGAGCAGGTCCGGGGTGAACTGGATCCGACCGACCGTGCAGTCGATCGTGCGTGCGAGCGACTTGGCGAGGGTCGTCTTCCCGACGCCGGGGACGTCCTCGAGGAGGAGGTGACCTTCGGCGAGGAGGACGGCGACGGTCATCTGCACGAGATCGGGTCGCCCGGACAGCACGGTCTCGACACCTGCCGTGATTCGGCCTGTCACCTCGACGAGCTCGTCCAGCTCGTCACTGGTGGGCATGGGTTGCAGCAACGGGACTCCTCTGTTCCGACTGCTCCGAGCGTAGAGGCTCATCAGACGAACCGGGAGCGGCCGATGCCCCGTCGTTCTGAGCGCCGGTGCGCTGCTCTCTGGCCCTCCACTTTCCTCCCTCGTGCGGGCTGGCGGCGCCCCCGGCGCGGTGCGCGGGCGCCGCTGGACGCCCGGCGCGGGGCTCGTGCGGGTCCCCGCGCAGGTCAGCGCGATGCCGCGCGCCCGCACCGTCCGCTGGGGCGCTGAATCCCTCCACTTCGCACCACCGTCGCTGACC
>JAJYCD010000032.1 GCA_021778635.1 Actinomycetes bacterium | reverse complement strand
GCGATCGACGCGATCGTCCCCGACGTCGAGAACTTCTCGTTCGCCACGGTCGCCGCCGCGAGGTTGCCGGACGCCGAGATCGTCGCCTTCACGTCACCCGTGGCCACCGTCGCCGTCCGGACCGTGCTCGCGGAGTCGGCGGAGGCCGTCGAGGGATGGAGCGCGTACCAGGTGCCCCCGCCGATCAGGGCGAGCACCCCCACCAGCGCGCTGTTGATCATGAGGCGTCTGTGTCGGGTCATGCACATCACCCTGGCCAGCGGGTCTATGCCCACTGCCGGGTGAGCCTGTGGCCGTCCTGTGAGCCCGGGGTGGGCGCCGTCCTCGCCGCGCCGGGGCTCACACCACCAGCAGCAGCCCGTCCTCGACGAGCCCGCGGACGGACGGCAGCACGTCGGCCGCGACGTCGGACGCCGGCACGCCGAGCACGTCGCCGAGCGCGTCCACGAGGCTCCCGACGGTGAGCGACCCGTCGCACGCCCCGACGAACCCGGCCAGGGCCGTGCCGGCCCGCACCGCCCGACCGAAGCCGCCGCCCTGACGCAGCAGAACCACGCTCGGGTCGCTCGCTCCCGGAGTCAGGTACCGCTCCTCGGTCACGTCGCCGGCCACCGTGAGCCGCTCGGCCCCGAGCGCCGCGTCGTCCCGCGCCTCGAGCCAGTCGTGCGCCGCCAGGCTCGTAGCGATCGTCGCGCCGAGCGGCTGGTGAACCGTCCCGGTCAGCTCCTCGAGGCGTCGCAGGGTCGGGGCCCCGGTGACGGGACGGCGGAGCGTCACGATGCCGAAGCCGACGCCCTCGACGTCGCGGCTCTCGAAGTCGTCGAGCCACGCGGCGTACTGGTGCTCCCAGGCCGCACGATCGCGCTCCGGGGTCGTGCCACCGTCCCGGATCCAGGTCTCCGCGTACTGCGCGGGGTCCTGCCACTCACGCTGGACCACCCAGCCGTCCAGACCCGAGCGGTCGAGCCACTCCCCGACGCGCTCGTGCCAGTCCTCGCCGCGCCGCACCTCCCAGTTGCCGAGCAGCTGGGCCACGCCGCCGGGCGCGAGGACCGCGCCGACGCCTGTCACGAGCTCCTCGACGATCGCGTCGCCCGCGCGACCACCGTCGCGGTACTCGTACGCGGGCACGCCGGGCGAGCGCGGCGTGATGACGAATGGCGGGTTCGACACCACGAGGTCGAACAGCTCGCCCGCGACGGGAGCGAGCATCGAGCCGAGGCGCAGGCCGATGCGGTGCGACTCCCCCGCCAGGAGCGCGTTGAAGCGCGCGAACTCGAGCGCACGGCCGGAGATGTCGGTGCCGACGACCGCCTCCGCGTGGCGGGTCGCGTGCAGCGCCTGGATCCCGCAGCCGGTGCCGAGGTCGAGCACGCGCCTGCGAGGAGTCCGGACCGTCACCTGGGCGAGGGTCGTCGAGGCGCCGCCGACGCCGAGGACGTGGTCCGTCCGCAGGCTCCGGCCCGTTGCGAGCTCACCGAGGTCCGACGCGATCCACCAGTCGACCGATCCGCCCTGGTCGGAGGCGGTGTAAGGACGAAGGTCGACCGCTGCCCGGACCTCGTCGTCCGGGTCGGCACCCGCCGCCACCGCGAGCCCGAGCCGGGCGGCGCCCGCCGTGCCGACGGTCGGGAGCGCTGCGTCGAGCGCCCGGCGCGCGACGGCGCGGCCGAGGACGAACGCACGCACGAGCGTGCGGCACGGGTCAGGGCCTGACGGGTCGGTCCCCGACCGGTCTGTCGCACGGAGCGCCGGCACGGCCTCCTCACGATGCAGCGCGGCCACGGCGAGCGGGCCGAGTCGTTCCTCGACGCCGGCGACCGTGTACTCCGCGCCCGCCAGGTCGTCGCGCAGCCGTCCCAGCAGCTCGGGGTCGTGCCGGAGGTCGTCCACCCGCCGCATCCTTCCGCAGATGTCGCCGCATCGCCGCACCCGAGGCCGACGACGACCGTCCCGCCACTCGACCTCGACCGACGCCCACCGGTACTCGGCACGCGGCCGGCACCGGCACCGGCACCGTCACCGTCACCGTCACCGTCACCGTCACCGTCACCGTCACCGTCACCGTCACCGTCACCGTCACCGAATCGTTGTGCATTCACTGAGGTTGCGCTGTGCCGGATGAGTACCATCGCGGTCGACATCCGCTCGCTGCCCAGGGGGAAATCATGCGCCGTCCACTCGTCCCGACCGCCCTGGCCGGAGTTGTGGCCCTGCTCCTTGCCGCGTGCGGCGGGGGCACCACCGCCGCCGACGGCGTGAGCGCGGCCACGCGCGCGTCCGCGTCGGCCTCGGCCGCGCCAACCGCCCCCGCGACGCTCACCGGGGCGTCGTTCGTCTCCCGGACCACCGCCGCCATGCTGGCAGCGGGCTCGTACGCGTTCACCTACACCGCCTCGACCGCCGGAACGACCGTCAGCGGCACCGGGCGGTTCGTCGGCACATCGGCATCGGATCTCGGCATGGAGTTCGCCGTCGAGACCGGAGGCTCCACGGTCCGGATGCTCGTGGCCGCGGGGCACGCGTACATGGACGGGGCACTCGTCGGCGCCACCGGCAAGTGGATCGACCTCACCGACGCGTCGACCAGCGCGCTCTCCGGCATGGCGCAGCAGATCCGCGACTCGATCGACCCGTCGGCGATGTTCGCCGGGCTCGGACCCGACGCGCTCACCGTGACGAAGGGTGAGAGCACCACGATCGACGGCACCGCGGCGACGGCCTACCGGATCACGCTGGACGTCGCGGCGATGGCGCAGGTCCTGGGACGGACCCTGTCCGCCGAGGAGCTCGACCAGGTGAAGGCCGCCGCGGGCGGCACCTCGATGGACCTCGTGTACTACCTGGATGCCCAGGACCGCCCGATCAGGACGACCGTCAGCATGGGCACGTTCATGACCCAGGAGATGCGGTACAGCGGCTTCGGGACGCAGGCCCCGATCACTCCACCGGCAGCCGCTGACGTCATTCCTGCCTCGCAGCTCGGCCTCTGACGGCGAGGCCGACCGCTCGGCCTCTGACGGACTTCCCCTGACGGGACCCGACCCGCGAGGTCAGATCCCGTCAGGGGCACGCAAGGCGGAAGGCTCCGACGGCACGAGCCGGCCGCGGCGCCGGCTCAGACCAGCTCGAGCTCTCGCTCGAGCTGGCTCTCCCGGTCCACCTTGGCCGCCCGGAACCGTGACACGATCACCGCGCCGAACGCCACGGCCGCGGCGCCGGTCGCGATCGACAGCCGCACCGCGACGTTCGCACCGCTGCCGATGCTCACCTGCACGACTGCCGGCGCGACCAGCACGGCCACCAGGTTCATCACCTTGATGAGCGGGTTGATCGCCGGCCCGGCGGTGTCCTTGAACGGGTCACCGACGGTGTCGCCGATGACGACGGCGGCGTGGGCATCCGAGTACTTGCCCCCGTGGTTGCCGTCCTCGACGATCTTCTTCGCGTTGTCCCAGGTGCCGCCGGAGTTCGCGAGGAACACCGCCATCAGCACCCCGGTGGCGATCGCGCCCGCCAGGAATCCGGCCAGCGGACCGACCCCGAGGCCGAACCCGACCGCGATCGGCGCGAACGCGGCGAGCAGACCGGGGGTCGCGAGCTCGCGCAGCGAGTCGCGCGTGCAGATGTCGACGACCCGGCCGTACTCCGGCCGCGTCTCGCCCGTCATGATCCCCGGGTTCTCCCGGAACTGACGGCGGACCTCGAAGACGATCGCGCCGGCCGCCCGTGTGACCGCGTCGATCGCGAGCCCCGAGAACAGGAAGACGGTGGCGCCGCCGAGGATCACGCCGACCAGGGTGATCGGCGAGATGATCTCGTAGCTGGTCATCGCGGTCTGGATGTCGCCGATGGCGCTCCCGCCCGCTGCGGCGAGCGCCGTGCGAACAGCGTCGGCGTAGGAGCCGAACAGTGCCGTGGCCGCGAGGACGGCCGTGGCGATCGCGATCCCCTTGGTGATGGCCTTGGTGGTGTTGCCGACCGCGTCGAGGTCCGTGAGGATCCGCGCGCCGGCCTCGTCGATGTCACCGGACATCTCCGCGATGCCCTGCGCGTTGTCGCTCACCGGCCCGAACGTGTCCATCGCGACGATCACACCGACCGTCGTGAGCAGACCACAGCCCGCCAGGGCGATGAGGAACAGCGCGAGCCACACCGAACCGCCCGCGATCAGGAACACCGCGCAGATCGCCGCGGCGATGATGCCCGCGGTGTAGACGGCGGACTCGAAGCCGACCCCGATGCCGGAGAGCACCACGGTCGCCGCCCCGGTCAACGAGGTGCGCGCGACGTGCAGCGTGGGCTTCGACGTCGTGCCGGTGAAGTACCCGGTCACCCAGAGGATCACGCCGGCCAGCAGGACGCCGATCGCGACGGCCGCCGCGGCGACGAACCGCGGGTCGCCCGGGTGGGTCGTGAGACCTGCCGTCGAGCCGGTGAGGTCGGCGAAGCTCGACGGGAGGTAGACGAACGCCGCGACCCCGGCGAGCAGGACCCCGACGAGCGCGGAGATGTAGAACCCTCGGTTGATCGCGGCGAGTCCGCTCTCGGTGCCGCGCACCTTCGTGATGACGACGCCGAGCACGGCGACCACCGCACCGATGGCCGTGACGATCAGCGGGAAGACGAGACCGCGCTCCCCGAAGGCCGCCTTGCCGAGGATCAGCGCCGCGACCAGGGTCACGGCGTAGGACTCGAAGAGGTCCGCCGCCATGCCGGCGCAGTCCCCGACGTTGTCCCCGACGTTGTCCGCGATCGTGGCGGCGTTGCGCGCGTCGTCCTCCGGGATGCCCTGCTCGACCTTGCCGACCAGGTCCGCGCCGACGTCCGCCGCCTTGGTGAAGATCCCGCCGCCGACGCGCATGAACATCGCGAGGAGCGCGGCACCGAAGCCGAAGCCCTCGAGCACGGCCGGCGCGTCGGCGCGGTACACGAGCACCACGGTCGCCGCACCGAGCAGCCCGAGGCCGACGACGCTCATCCCGACCACGCCACCGGTCCGGAACGCGATGCGCGCCCCCTCGGCGCGTCCGTTCGGCCGGTTCGCCGCCGCCGCGACCCGCACGTTCGCCCGCGTCGCGAGCCACATGCCGAGGTAGCCGATCGAGGCCGAGAAACCGGCCCCGAGCAGGAAGAACAGCGACCGCCCGAGCTTGATGGCGCCGTCCCCGGGGAGCAGGAACAGCAGCCCGCACACGACGACGGCGAACAGGACGAGAGTACGGAACTGACGGTTGAGGTACGCCGCAGCGCCCTCCTGGACCGCGGTGGCGATCTCCTGCATCTTCGCCGTGCCCTCACCCGCGGCGAGCACCTGCCGACGCAGCACCACCGCGAACACGAGCGCGGCCACGGCGACTGCGGCGATCACGCCGACGATGGTGAGGCTCGTGTTCCCGAGCGTGAGCATGCATCCTCCTCGACGACGGCTGCGGACCCCCCGAGCGCGCCACCCCGGTGGCTCCATTGCCGTCCGGTCCGCCGAAGTCTACGCAGCAGACCCGCCGATGTCGGCCCCTCGCGTCGAATACCCCACCGCGTATCACGTCCCGCTCGGCGGCGGCCCTCCGGCGGTGCGAGCGCGACGACGACGCACGTGTGCCCACGCGACGGCACTCGTCCGCCACCGATCCGATACAACGTTCCGCGTTTCCGCACCGTCCCAGTAGGCGAGAGTAGGAAGTGGGTCTCGCGCAGGCCCACTCACGCGGAGGGGGACGTTCCATGTCGCACGGGCGGGGGGACGAGCTGCTGGCCGACCTTTCGCGCTCGAGAGGGGGCGCGCTCACGAGGTACGCCTTCCTGCTCACCGGCGATGTCGGAGCGGCTCAGGATCTCGTGCAGGACGCGTTCGTCAAGGTGTTCTCGCGGATGCGCACCGGGTTCGTGCCCGACGCCGCCGAGGCCTACGTCCGCCAGGCGATCCTGACCATCTACATCGACGGGTACCGCCGTCGCCGAGGGTGGGAGGCGGTGCGGCATCTCATGGCGAGCCGCGAGACGGCCACCGACCCGGCACCTGCGTCTGCGGACACGATCGATCTGAGCACGGCGCTGCGCCGACTCTCACCGCAGGAGCGGGCGAGCGTCGTGCTCCGGTTCTACGCCGATCTGACGGTCCCCGACATCGCCGCCCAGATGCAGCTGTCGCCGGGAACGGTCAAGCGATACCTGAGCAACGCCATCCACAAGCTCGAAGGCATCCTCGGTCCGATGAAGGATCGTCAGGACGACGGAGCCGCCACCGTGCCCGTCACGACGGTCCACGGCCGCACGGAGAGGAGCTGACATGCCGTTCGACCTTCGCCAGGGACTGCACGAGGCCGGCAGGTCCCTGTCCGACGACGACGCGACCGTGCCGACCGGCCACCTGCTGCGACGCGTGCACCGCCGACGCACGGTTCGAGGTACTGCGTACGTGCTCGCGAGCGTCGTAGCCGTTGCGGCGCTCACGCTCGGTGGGCGATCGGCGATCCTGGACGCCCACCGCCGGTCGGTGCCGGCGATCGGCCCGTCGCCGACGGCGAGCACGTCCCCGACGGCGGTCGCGCCGTCGGCGTCACCGTCGGCATCGGCACCGGCGTCGACCCCTCCGGCCGCCTGGTCGATCCCGTGGGAGCAGTGCGGCACGGTCACCACCGTCGACTACGGCGCGGTCCCGTCGAGCGCCGTCACCCTCCAGCTCGGCGAGGTGGCCCTGCTCGACGTCGGCGCGGCCTTTGAGACCGTGGGTCATGTGCAGCTGTCGGCACCGGCCACCGGCACCGTCCACGTCCAGGTGCTCGGCCTCAGGGTCGCCCGGGAGGCGCCGCCGGGCAGCACCGCCACGAACCGCGCCGACTGGACGACCGTCGGCCTCGGCGGCGTCGATCCCGGACCCGGCACCGACGTGGCCGCGGGCGGCACCTCGACCAGCGGCTTCCCGGTCACGTCGCGGTTCGTCTCCTGCAGCGGCTCTGCGGCGAGCGGAGGCGCCACGTCCGCTCTGACCCCGCTCGAGGCGGGCCCCTACGGGTTGTTCGTCGACCTACGGACCACGACCGCGGGTGGGGAGACGGTGACGACGGCGGGACCGTTCCCGTTGACGATCGTCGACCCGGCGATCCCCGGGCCTCCGACGGTCGCCGCCCCGACGACGGGCGATCCGGTGCCGGGTGCGCCGAGGACGATCGACTTCCTGCAGCCCTCGTGCGGTCAGAGGTATCCCACGCCACTCCCGGTTCCGGGAGGAGTCGTCACGATGACGGGGGACGTCGCGGTCGCGGCGAACGGTGGGACCGCGACGTTGACGGCGACGGACACGAACACCGGCAGCGCGATCACCGACGGCTGGGCCACCGACCCGTACCTGATCCTTCTCCGCGACGGGACCGTGGTCGCGCGCACGCCCGACGGTCCGACCGTGCCGTTCGTCCTGGCCCAGTGGGGTGCGGGGAGCCGCGTCACCCGATCGGTCACGCTCGCGACGACCGCGTGCGGCGCGCTCGACGCCGCGCACCCCGCGGGTTCCGCCCTCCCCACCGGCACCTATCAGCTCATGGCCGTCCAGGTGGTCGCCCGCTCGACGTCCGGGGCGGCCGGCTACAGCTTCTCCTACGGGGGGCCGTGGACCGTCACGCTCCCGTGACGGTCCATGCGAGCCCCGACCCCGCGACCAGCGAGGGACCAGCTCTCAGCCGGCGAGCGCCTCGTCGAGGGTCTCGTGGATCGTGAAGACCTGGGTGAGCGCGGTGATGCGGAAGACCTTGAGCAGCCGCTCGGAGTCGATCACGAGCTGGAGCCGTCCACCGAAGCCGCGCACCTTCTTGAGCGCCCCGACGAGGACGCCGAGGCCGGTCGAGTCCATGAACCGCACGTCCGTGAGGTCGACGAGGACGTCGTGGTGCCCGTCCTCGATCAGGGTGCCGAGCTGCTCCCGCAGCACGGCCGCCGTGTAGACATCGATCTCGCCGGACACCGACACGACCGTCCGGTCGCCGACGTCACGGCTGGTCACCTGCACGTCCACCACGGCCCTCTTTTCAGCTCGCCCCGAGAAGGCCATTCAACCAGGGCGCACGACGCACGAGGGCACGCGTGCCGCGCGACGCTCCGACGAGTCCCGCGCGGTACGTCCCTCGGAGCTGCTCACGCGCGCGCGGCGGCCAGCGCCTCCTGATACTCGGGCGTGGTCCCGAGGGCCCTCACCTCCTGGCGCACGTGGTCGTGCACGCCGAGGTGCCGCAGCACCCGGCCGAGGCGCGCGACGTCCTCCTCGTCGAGCACGGTCGGGTCGACCGTCGTCCGCACCTGTACGGGGACGCCGGCGTCGAGCACCAGGCGCAGGCTCTCGAACGCCGCGTGCGCGCTGCGACCCACGCCGGTGATCGCCTCGTACAGGTCGGCAGGCGCCTTGATGTCGAGACCGACCCAGTCCACCAGGCCGAGCACCGCCGCGAGCCGTCGCGGGTACGCACCGGAGGTGTGGAGACCGACACCGAAGCCGGCCTCCTTGACCTCGCGCATCGCCGCACCGAGCATCGGCTGACGCGTCGGCTCACCGCCCGAGAACACCAGGCCGTCGAGCAGCCCCGCGCGACGCGAGAGCAGGTCGCGGACCTGGGTCCACGGGACCACGCCGGGGGTGCGCGGGTCGATCAGCTCGGGGTTGTGGCAGTAGGTGCAGCTCCACGGACAGCCCTGCAGGAACACGGTCGCCACCAGTCGACCGGGCCAGTCGCACGTCGACAGGCTCGTGAGGCCGGCGATCTGGAGCCCGTCGGCGTCGTCGTTCAGGACGGCACCCCGACGGCCGACGGCCGCCGGCACACGGCCGGGGCCCTGCGCGCCCGACCTGGCGCGGGCGGTCACCCGCGCCAGGTCGGTTGACTCGCGCGCGGTCATGCGACCGGGACCGGGGCCGACCGCGCGACGGCAGCCTCGGTGAAGTGGACCCGCTCGGCGTGCTCGCCCTTCTTGCCGACGTTGAACGAGCTCACGGGCCGGTGGTAGCCCATCACCCGGGTCCAGACCTCGCAGACGACGGGCTCGGCACCCGGGTGCTCCTCGGCGCAGCGCGGGCACGTCTGCTGCTCGCCCGCGAGGTACCCGTGGTTCGGGCAGATCGAGAACGTCGGCGTGACCGTGATGTACGGGAGGTGGAACGTCGACAGCGAGCGCTTGACCAGCTCGCGGCAGGCCTCGGCGGTCGAGAGCTTCTCGGCCATGTACAGGTGCAGCACGGTGCCACCGGTGTACTTGGTCTGGAGGTCGTCCTGCCGCTCGAGCGCCTCGAACGGGTCCTCGGTGAACCCGACCGGGAGCTGCGAGGAGTTCGTGTAGTACGGGTTCTCCGTCGTGCCCGCCTGCAGGATGTCCGGGAACCGCTTGAGGTCCTCCTTGGCGAACCGGTACGTGGTGCCCTCCGCCGGGGTGGCCTCGAGGTTGTACATGTGACCGGTCGCCTCCTGGAACTCGACCATGCGCCCGCGCACGTGGTCGAGCAGCCGGATGGCGAGCGCGTGGCCCTCCTCGGTCGAGATGTCCTCACGGTCGGCGGTGAAGTTCCGGATCATCTCGTTGATGCCGTTGACGCCGATCGTCGAGAAGTGGTTCCGCAGCGAGCCGAGGTAGCGCTTCGTGTACGGGAAGAGGCCCTCGTCCATGTACCGCTGGATCACCTTGCGCTTGAGCTCCAAGGACTCCTTCGCGAGCACCATCAGGCGGTCCAACGCGCTGAGCAGGCCGGCCTCGTCGCCGCGGTGGGTGTACCCGAGCCGCGCGCAGTTGATCGTCACGACACCGAGCGAACCGGTCTGCTCCGCCGACCCGAACAGCCCGTTGCCGCGCTTGAGCAGCTCGCGCAGGTCGAGCTGCAGGCGGCAGCACATCGAGCGGATCTGGTTCGGCTTGAGCTCGGAGTTGATGAAGTTCTGGAAGTATGGCAGTCCGTACTTGGCCGTCATCTCGAAGAGCAGGTTCGCGTTCTCGGACTCCCAGGGGAAGTCCTCGGTGATGTTGTAGGTGGGGATCGGGAAGGTGAAGACGCGCCCGGACGCGTCGCCGGCGGTCATCACCTCGATGTACGCCTTGTTGATCATGTCCATCTCGACCTGCAGGTCGCCGTAGGTGAAGTCGACCTCCTGGCCGTTGATCACCGGGACGTCCGCGCGGAGGTCCTCCGGGCAGCTCCAGTCGAACGTGAGGTTCGTGAACGGCGTCTGGGTGCCCCAGCGGGAGGGGACGTTGAGGTTGTAGACGAGCTCCTGGATCCCCTGCAGGACCTCCTTGTAGCTCAGCTTGTCGAGCCGCACGAACGGCGCCATGTACGTGTCGAACGAGCTGAAGGCCTGTGCGCCGGCCCACTCGTTCTGCATCGTGCCGAGGAAGTTCACGATCTGGCCCACGGCGGAGCTGAAGTGCTTGGGCGCACGCGCCTCGACCTTGCCGGGAACGCCGTTGAGGCCCTGCTCGAGCAAGGTGCGCAGGGACCAGCCGGCGCAGTAGCCGGCGAGCATGTCGAGGTCGTGGATGTGGAGGTCGCCCTCGCGGTGCGCGCGACCGATCTCCGGGGAGTAGACGTGCGAGAGCCAGTAGTTGGCGATCACCTTGCCGGAGGTGTTGAGGATCAGCCCACCGAGCGAGTAGCCCTGGTTGGCGTTTGCGTTCACACGCCAGTCGGAGCGGTCGAGGTACTCGTTGATCGAGGCGCCGACGTCGACGACGGTCTTGGCGTCCTCGCGCAGACGCGCGTGCTGCTCGCGGTAGGCGATGAACGCCCGCGCGGTCGCCGTGTGCCCGGCCTCGAGCAGCGCCTGCTCCACGACGTCCTGGACGTGCTCGACGTGCGGGTAGGGCACGCCCTCGACCTGCAGCCGCCCGATCACCAGGTTGTTGAGGTCGGCCGCGGCGGGGGCGTCGAACTCCCCGGTCGCCGCCCCGGCGCGCTCGATCGCGGAACGGATGCGGTGGCCTTCGAACGCGGCTGTGGCACCGCTGCGCTTGATGACTCCGGTCGGGATCGCGGTCTGGCTCACGGCGGTGTGTCCTCCTGGTTGTGCGGGGCTTGTCGATCGTTGAACACAACATCTGGTGGTCAAGTGCGATCGTCGGCGCTATATGTGCCATGTCTAGCCCTCGAATCGCCGCACCGGCGTAGGACCTTGGTCCCTCCGCCCGCGATTCGCGCGACCAAGATCGGACATGTCGGATGCGACCGGGATGGGACCGGGATGGGACCGGGATGGGACCGGGATGGGAGACTGGATCCCGTGCCGGCGACCGAGGATCTGCTGGCCGTCCTCACCGCCGGAGGTCGGCGATCGGACCGCCTGACGCATGTGGAGCACCTGCCCGCGCGCCCGGGCCGGACCGCACCGTGGCCGGACTGGGCGGACACGGACATCGTCGCCGGCTACCGGTCCCTCGGTGTCGCGCTCCCGTGGACCCACCAGGTCGAGGCCGCCGACGCCGCGTGGTCGGGGCGGCACACCGTTCTCGCGACCTCGACAGGATCGGGCAAGTCGCTCGCCTTCTGGCTGCCCGCCCTGACCGCCGTCCGCGCGGACGTCGCCGCGACGACCCTCGACCCCGGGCGCATCGAGACCGCCCGGGGACGCGGCACGGTCCTGTACCTGTGCCCCACCAAGGCGCTGGCCGCCGACCAGCTGTCCGGCCTGGACCGCCTGCTCGGCGCGGCCCGGTCACGGGACGTCAAGGTCGCCACGTGCGACGGCGACACCCCGTTCGAGGGTCGGCGGTGGGTCCAGGACCACGCCGACGTCGTCCTGACGAACCCGGACTACCTGCACGTCGGGCTGCTGCCGAACCACCGGCGGTGGGTGCGCCTCCTGCGCGGGCTGAGGTACGTCGTGATCGACGAGTGCCACGCGTTCCGAGGCGTGTTCGGCGCTCATGTCGCCGCCGTGCTCCGTCGGCTCCAGCGGCTCGCCTGGTCCTACGGCGCGCGCCCGACGTTCCTGCTCGCCTCCGCGACCACGGCGGACCCGGCGATGAGTGCCGCACGGCTCCTCGGTGTCGACCCGGACGATGTCGTCGCCATCACCGACGACGGCTCTCCCGCTGGTCGGAAGACGTTCGCGCTCTGGCAGCCCCCCGAGCTCCCGCACCTGCGCCCGGAGCCGGTGGAGGACCCGTGGGAGGTGCCCGGCCCTGACGGCGCGGTCGGCCTGGTCGACGCGGTCGGTGTGGTCAATGCAGCCAGCGTGGTCGACGCAGTCGGCCTGGTCGACGCGGCCGCACCTCGACGTTCGGCGACGGCCGAGGTCGCCGACCTTCTCACCGACCTGATCGTCGCAGGCGCCCGCACCCTCGCCTTCACGCGCTCGCGCCGGGCGGCGGAGACCGTCGCCACCGTCGCGCAGGAGCATCTCCGTGCCGTCGACCCCGCGCTCGCGGCGCAGGTGGCCGCGTACCGAGGCGGGTACCTGCCCGAGGAGCGCCGCGCACTGGAGTCCGCGATCCGCGACGGCCGGCTGCGCGCGCTCGCGACGACCAACGCCCTCGAGCTCGGCGTCGACATCTCGGGCCTCGACGCTGTCCTCATCGCCGGCTGGCCGGGCACCCGGGTCTCGCTCTGGCAGCAGGCCGGGCGCTCGGGCCGCGCCGGCTCCGAGGGCGTGGTGGTGCTCGTCGCACGCGAGGACCCGCTCGACACCTACCTGGTGCACCACGCCGAGGCGATCTTCGACGTCCCGGTGGAAGCCACGGTGTTCGACCCGACGAACCCGTACGTGCTCGCCCCCCACCTGTGCGCGGCCGCATCGGAGCTGCCGCTGCGGGCGGCGGAGCTCGAGCTGTTCGGACCGGGGACCCTCGAGCTGCTCGGCGTGCTCGTCGACCGCGGGGCGCTGCGGCGTCGCGCCTCCGGGTGGTACTGGACCCACCCGGAGAGCGCCGCCCGACTCACCGACCTGCGTGGGACCGGCGGAGACCCGGTTCGCGTTGTCGAGGTCCCGACCGGACGGATGCTCGGCACGGTCGACGCCGCATCGTCGGACGCAACCGTCCACACCGGTGCGGTGTACGTGCACCAAGGATCGACCTACGTCGTCGAGGAGCTCGTGCTGGCCGACTCGATCGCCCTGGTCAGCAGACGATCCGTCGACTACGGCACCTGGTCCCGCTGGCAGACCTCGATCGAGATCGGCGACGTCACCGCCGACGAGCCGTGGGGGGACGTGACCTGGGGGTTCGGCTCCGTCGAGGTGACGACGCAGGTGGTCAGCTACCAGCGTCGGCGTCTCCCGGACCTGCAGGTCCTCGGGCAGGAGGCTCTCGACCTGCCCGCCCGCACGCTCCGCACGAAGGCGGTGTGGTGGACAGTCCCTCCCGAGCTCCTCGACGAGGCGCAGGTGACCGGCGATCTCGCTCCCGGGGCGCTGCACGCCGCCGAGCACGCGTCGATCGGGCTGCTCCCGTTGCTCGCGACGTGCGACCGCTGGGACCTCGGTGGGGTGTCGACGGCCCTCCACGTCGACACCGAGAGGGCGACCGTGTTCGTCTACGACGCGTTCCCTGGAGGGGCCGGTTTCGCCGAACGCGGCTTCCATCTTGGTGCCACCTGGCTCCGCGCGACCCGGGACGCGATCGCCGGGTGCGGATGCGCTCACGGCTGCCCGGCCTGCGTCCAGTCGCCGAAGTGCGGGAACCAGAACAACCCCCTCGAGAAGGACGCGGCGATTCGCCTGCTCGACGCCGTCCTCGCACGCGCACCGCGCTGAGCGGGCGACCGGTGCGCCGTCCACGGAGCCCCACCCCGCCGACGGCCGTGCCCCTGACCGCCGTGCCGCCGACGGACGGGCCGGCGACAGACGGCGGTGCTGACAGCCGCCGTGCCGCCGACGGACGGCCGTGCCGCGAGCCGCCGTGCCGTCGCTCGACCGGGGTGCACGCCGACCACCGTCCTCACGGCACCGCCAGCGGTCCCGCGCGGGCCACCGCGCGCGCGACGCCGGCGACCGTGCGGCGCGACGCCGTCACCTCGACCACGCCCCCATCGAGGCCCTCGCACGACGTCAGGACGCAGCCGTTCGCCTCGGCGGTCGCGCGTCCGACGGCGCACGCCGATGCGACGCCTCGATCGTCGGTCGCCGATACGCCCTCACCGCTCCCGGCCGGACCGGGAGCCGGCGCAAGATCCGGCTCGCCGGCCGGCTGATCCGTGAACCCGCCGGCGAGCTGCTCCGCGACCGCGAGCGCGGCGAGATCGGCTGCCGTCTGCGCAGCCGACCGACCGCTCTGAGCCGACGCGAGGAGGGAGAGCAGGAGGAGCCCGGTCGCCGCGGCGGCGAGGAGGCCGAGCGTGAGGACCGTGCCCGACCCGCGTTCGGGGTCCTCAGCCGTTCCACGGAGGACTGGCCGCGTCACGAGCCGAGCCCCGAATGTGCGCAGCCCCTCGGCCGACGTCACGGCTCCACCCGTGCGGTCGCGGAGCCCGTCGCGGTGAACGGGCCGTCGGCGCCCGCGAACCACGCGACGGCCGGTCGGCGGACCTCGACTCGCACCCATGCCGCGTCGCGTTCGATCCCGACCGACACCTCGGCGCCGGCAACCCGCTGCGCGACGGCGACGACCTGGGCGTCCGACGACCCGAGGGCCGCCTCTCGAGCCGCGGCCCGCGCGCCGTCGGCGCAGGACAGGTGCGCGGCGGCGGCCGCAGCGACTCCGAGCACGGCGACGAGCACGACGACGACGGTCGGGAGCGCGATCGCGAGCTCGACCGTCGCGCTCCCTCGGTCGTCGGCCGACGTCGCACCGCGGGTCCGCCACGACCACCTCGGCGCCCGTGGGCGGGTCACAGCGTCAGCGCGGAACGCACGAGTCCCGTCAGGAGCCCGCGGACCTCGGCCGATCGCAGGATGACGACCAGGAGACCCGCGAACCCGGCGGCCGCGACGGTCGCGATCGCGTACTCGGTCGTCGCCATGCCGTCGTCAGGCCCCGCGAACCGCGGGGCCGGTCCTCCACGGGCGCGCACGCGCGCACCGGTGCCCGTCAGGGCAAGGATCGCCCGGGCGACGTCGGCCACGGCGCCGATCACGGCACCGGCGAGCGTGCTCAAGGGATGTGAACGCATACGTCCTCCTTCGTCAGCCGGCCGACGCGCGCCACCCGGCCTTCTCGTCTTCCGCGGCGACACAGCGACGACCGCGTGGGACCTTCAGCGTTCTCCGGAGTGCCGCGCGGTCGATCGGGCGGCCGCGGTTCTTGTGGAGGGCCGGGCGTCTGCGATCGGGCGGGACGGGTCGTCACCACAGGCCTCCGGCGAACGAGAGCACGATCGGGACGAGCCCGAGAAGCAGGCAAGCAGGAAGGAAGCACAGCCCGAGCGGGAGCACCAGACGCACCGCGAGGCGCGCCGAGGCCTCGCGCGCCTCCCCACGACGTCGACGGCGGACCTCCCCGGTAGCCACCCGGATGATCGGGCCGGCCGCGGACCCGGTGACCCAGCTCCCGAGCAGGCAGTCGCGCGCCGGAACCAGATGGTCCGGGAGCCCGGCCCACGCCGCGTCCCACCGGGAGCCGAACGTCAGTGCCGCACCGGCCGTCCGCAACGCGCGACCGTCAGCCGTGCCGAGAGCCTCGCCGACTCCCGTCAGCGATCGCGTCACGCTGGCACCCGACCCGAGGGCAGCGTCGAGGAGAGCGAGCACGACGAGCACGTCGATGCGCTCGTCGCGCGTGTGCGGGCCTCTCCCGAGGAGAGCTCCCCGACGTGGACGGGACGTACCGGACGGGCCGCTGCTCGCCGCACCCGCGAGAGCGCGGTACCCCCGACGCCTGCCGGAGCGCGGGGTCATGCCCGCGAGACGAGGCCCGGCACCACTGAGTCTCCACGGCGCGGCGACCAGCGCCGCGGCGACGATCGCCCCCGTCACGAGCATCGACCAGTCGAGCGTCGACCACGCGTCCGGCGACCAGTCGAGCGTCGACCACGCGTGCGTCACGGCCGCCCCGCCCGCTCCGCCGCCCGGATCAGCGCCCGCGCCCACCGATGACCGGACCACAGGAGCAGGGCACCCACGGCGAGCGCCAACCGACCGGGACCGCCGGCGACCACGACGTGGACGGGGTCCGCACCCATGGCGGCCCCCGCGGCGAGACAGGCGGCCGGGAGCCAGGTCATCACGCGGATGCTGCTCCGCGGACCCGCCGCCGTCGCAGCACGCTCCGCGGCCAGCTCGGCCTGCTCGTCGAGGAGCCCGCCGATCCCCTCCAGGACCGGGGCGAGCGGAGCACCCAGCTGGTGGGCGAGGCGGCAGCCGGCGACGACCGCCCGGGCGTCGGCCGGGCGGAGACCCGCGTCGATCACCTCGGCGAGCTCCGGCACGCCAGTCCCGCCGCAGGTGATCCCGGCCGACGTCCAGGCCTGCTCGGGCGAGATCCCCGCGCGGACGGCCGTCGCGACGTCGACCACGAGGGTCGTCCCGTCGCGCGTCGCGCTCTTCCCGGGTGCCTCACGCGCGGACCCGGCCCCGGTGCGGCCTGAGCGCCTGTTCGTCGACCCGGCGCCGGGGACGATCGCCTCGATCCGTCCGCCGCTCGCCCAGCGGCCCGCCACCGACACCAGCGTGACCGCGACGCCGAGGCCGAGCACCGCGCCCGCCGCGTTCACGGCACACCGGTCCGGCCGGCGAGATCGTCGACACCGGCCCTCGTGACGAGCTCGCGCCACCCGGGGCCTCGGACGAGCTGCCCCCTTCCGTCGCTGCTCAGGGCGGGAACGACGCTCAGCTCTCCGTCCACGGTCCGCCCGACGACCGCGATCTCGGTCAGGACGCGCCGGGCGCCCTCGCGCCGGAGGTGGAGGACGGCGTCCAGGGCGCTGGCCGCCTGCGCGGCGACCGCGTGCCGGTCCATGCCGGCGAGGGCCGCCAACGCGGTCAACCGGGCCGGGACGTCGCTCGGCCGGTTCACGTGCAGCGTCGCGCAACCACCGTCGTGCCCCGTGTTCAGGGCAGCGAGCACATCGGTGACCTCGGCCCCTCGGCACTCTCCGAGGACCAGGCGATCGGGCCTCATGCGCATCGCGTGGCGGACCAGGTCGCTCAGTCCCACCTCTCCCGCGCCCTCGACGTTCGCGCGACGGACCACGAGCCGCACGACGTGCGGGTGGTCCGGCGCGAGCTCGCCCGACTCCTCGATGCACACGACGCGCTCGTCGGTCGGGACCGAGGAGAGGAGCGTCGACAGCAGCGTGGTCTTTCCGCTTCCCGTTGCGCCCGTGACGAGGAGGTTGGCCCGCGCTCGCACGAGTCCGTCGAGCAGCGCGCCGACCTCGGCCGCGAAGGCCCCGCCGTCCACCCAGTCGGACAGCCGGAGCGCGCGCGTCCGCACGACCCGCAGCGACAGCAGCGCGCAGCTCCCGCCGACGGGCGGCAGCACCGCGTGCAGCCGGGTGCCGTCGGGGAGCCGGGCGTCGACGAGCGGACTCGCGTCGTCGAGCCGTTGACCACCCGCGGCCGCCAACCGCACCGCCAGGGCGCGCACGGTCGATGGCGTGCCGAGGTCGACCGAGGTTCGCTCGAGTCCACGCCCGCGGTCGAGCCACACCTCGCGGGGCCCGTTCACGAGCACGTCGGTGACGTCCGGGTCCTCGAGCAGCCGCTGCAGAGGCCCGGCTCCGAGGATCTCCGCCCGCACCGATCGGGTGACCTCGGCGAGGGCGGTGCTGCCCAGCACGGCTCCGCACTCGCGCGCGACGGCACGGACGTCGTCGTCGGTCGGCGGGGTAGCCCGGGCGGCCAGCCGCGCCCGGACCGCCTCGACGAGCACGCTCGCCGCCGGATCGCCCGGCCCGGTCCGTCGCTCGGGCTCGGGCACGGGCTCTGGCCCTGGCCCTGTTCTCGGCCTCGGCCCGATCGCGCGCGTCGAACTCACGTGAGCTCCCGCGCGAGTCGGCGCACCGCTCGCGCATACGCTCCGCGATGCGGCGGTCCCAACCCGGCCTCGACCGCGGCGTCCAGGCGCCGGCGGTACGGGATCGACCCCGCGAGCGGGAGGCCGAGGACGTGCGCGACCTCCGCCGCACCGAGACCTCCGGGCGACGGACCTCGCAGGACGAGCCGGACGTCGTTCGCCTGGACGTCGAGCGCGCCGCGCAACGCGACGCCGCCGGCAACGGCCCGCAGGTCGAGCGGCGCGACGAGCAGGATCGTCGTGCACCGCCCCACGGCGGGGCAGCGGTCCGCACGGAGGAGGTCGGCCCGGTCGAGGTCGAGGACCACGACGTCGTGCTCGTCCGTGAGGGCGTCGAGGACGTCGCTCACCACGTCCGCCGGGGCAGGTCGGGGTCGGAGACGGTCTGAGCTGAGAACCCCGACGTCGTGCCAGGTCGGCAGGACGGCACGCAGCTCGGCGCCGTCGACCGCACCCCGGGCCTGGTGGAGGTCCGGCCAGCGCGCGCCGGGCTGCTCCTCGATCCCGAGGAGCACGTCCAGCCCCGCGCCGCGTGAGAGGTCGACGACCGCGGAACGGCCGGACCCCGTCGTGTCGCCGACGGAGCCCCACTCGACCGCCAGCGACGCCGCAAGCAACGACGCGCCCGCTCCGCCGCGCGCGCCCACGACCCCGATGACCAGCCCCATGACGCCGATGCTGGCAACGACCGGAGCGGGCATCGTGCCGGCCCCCGTGTGCGTGTGCAGATCCAGGCCGCACAGGCAGCTGTGGTCTTCTCGGACGGCGGACCGGCCCGAGCACGCACCGCGCCGGTGCGGGAGCGGCCTACGGCGGGCGGCCGATCACGACGCGCCCAGGTCGGCACGCGCGTGATGGCTAGGCTCGGCTCAATCGACACCGCCTCGGGAGGCCCGGTGAGCAGCAGCACGGTTCGACGTCCCACCGCGGCCGCGTTCTTCGACCTCGACAAGACGATCATCGCGACGTCCTCCACCGTGGCGTTCTCCCGCCCGTTCCTCGCCGGTGGGCTCATCACGCGCCGGGACGTGCTCCGCACCGCGTACGCGCAGTTCCTGTACCTCGTCGGCGGCGCCGATGCCGACCAGACCGAGCGCCTGCGGGCCCACCTGTCCTCGATGGTCACCGGGTGGGACGTCGCCCAGGTCTCCTCGATCGTCGCCGAGACCCTGCACCAGTCCATCGACCCCACCGTGTACGCCGAGGCCGTGACGCTCATCGAGGACCACCACGCCGCCGGTCACGACGTCGTGGTCGTGTCCGCGTCGGGCTCGGAGATCGTCGCGCCGATCGCCGCGATGCTCGGTGCCGACCACGTCATCGCGAGCCGGATGACGGTCGAGGACGGGCGCTACACCGGCGCGATCGACTTCTACGCCTACGGCGACCAGAAGGCCGAGGCCATCCGCGAGATCGCGGCCGAACGGGGCTACGACCTCGATGCCAGCTACGCGTACTCGGACTCGATCACCGACGCGCCGATGCTCTCGGCCGTGGGCCACGGGTTCGCGGTCAACCCCGACCGCGGCATGCGCCGGGCCGCCGCCGAGAACGGCTGGACGGTGCTGACCTTCAGTCGCCCGGTCTCGCTGCGCGCGCGGCTGCACCCGACCGCGCCGGTCCTCACGGTCGGCACCGTCGCCGTGCTGGCGGCCGCGACGCTCGTCGCGTGGCGCGTCATCCGGTGGTACCGGGACCGACCGGCCTGACGGCAACCGGCCGCGGCACCGTCCCCCGACACGCTCGGGCCTCTTCCCTTTCGCGCCGGGGGGGAGTACCAAGGAGTGACAACTGAATGAGTCGAGGGAACCCACGCGCGAACGGTCCACGCATAGGACCTGCCGACCGGGCTCGTCCCGTCGCGGCAGCGCAGATGCACGCCTGATACCCCTCGACCGTTCGTCAGGCAACGGCGTCCTCGTGGGCGCCGTTGTTCTGCGTCTCAGCCGATCCGCCCTGACCTGACCGCGTCCGCGACGGTGACCGCCCGAACCGCACCGGAGGCGACGGCGTCGGCGCACGTGCGAAGCCAGACGGCGGCGCCGTCCGACGTCCCGGTCGCGAGTCGCGCGGCCGCTCCGAGGTACGGGTTCGGTGCCGAGGCCCAGACCTCGTCCGCGAGCACGCAGCCGGTGGGGTCGAGCCCACCTCGGGTCAGCAGCAGCCGGAACAGCGCCCGCGCGACCGTCCCGTTCCCGGCCTGGAACGGGCGGAGCACGAGCAGCTCGCCGTGCGCGACGGCCGCGACCACGAGCGCGGGAGCCCGTGAGCCGTCGATCACCTCGCCCAGGAGCGCGATCCGGGCGGCGACGGCAGAAGCCGGCGGAGCCTCGCCCAGGCCGCGCAGGTCGTCGGGGACGTCGTGGGAGCGGAGTCGGCCGACCGACCCCTCCTCGAGCCAACCCCCGGTCGCGGCCCGGTGGATCGTCGCGAGCAGCTGGGAGAACGGCGGCATCGGCGGCGCGGACCGGGCACCCAGCTCCGGCATCAGCGACTCGACGACCACGTGCGCCTGCAACGACCCCCGGACGAGGGCGTCGGTACCCCCCGTACCCGCGGCGCCGATGGCCATCGCCCGTACCCGGTCGACGGGGACCCGCGCCCCCTCGAGCCCGGCGCTCGCACGCGCCGCGCGGATCCCCGCCTCGGCGCGCACCTCGCGCCCTCGTCGGCGGAACGCCTCGTGCCAGCGCAGCCGCTCGCACGCGGACCGGGCGTCGTCGATCGCCGCGCGCACGCCCGGCAGGTCGGCAAGGGCGAGCAGCGGATCGGCGGTCACGCGCCTGAGCGTACGGCGGCGCACGAGCGGGCTGCGCGGAGCGCGAGAGAGCACGGCAGAAGACGGCAGAGCACGGCAGAGCACGGCAGAGGACGGCAGAGCACGCCGGAGCCGCGCAACCGGGACTTTCGGCTCAGGTAGTCAACAATGGGGCCATGCCCTCTGCGCCGAGCGTGTCGTCGTCGATCACCGTCCGCATGCAGGTCGAGGCCCGGCCCACCGCCGTGTCCGAGCTCACGACCTCGATCGAGCAGAGCGGAGGCATCGTCACCGCCCTCGACGTCACGGCCTCGGGCCACGAGCGCATCACCGTCGACGTCACGTGCGCGACGCGCGGCGAGGAGCACGCCAACGAGATCGTCACCGCGCTTCGAGCGCATCCGGGCGTCGTGGTCGACCGCGTCAGCGACCGCACATTCCTGCTGCACCTCGGGGGCAAGCTCTCGATCGAGTCCAAGGTGCCGCTGCGCAACCGGGACGACCTGTCGATGGCGTACACGCCCGGGGTCGCCCGGATCTGCGAGGCCATCGCCGCCCGACCGGAGGACGCGCGCCGACTGACGATCAAGCGCAACACGATCGCCGTCGTGACCGACGGCACCGCCGTGCTCGGCCTCGGCGACCTCGGCCCGCTGGCCGCGCTGCCGGTGATGGAGGGCAAGGCGGTGCTCTTCAAGCGGTTCGCCGACATCGACGCGTTCCCGATCGCCCTCGACACGACCGACGTCGACCAGATCGTCGAGACCGTCTGCGCGATCGCGCCGGTGTTCGCCGGGATCAACCTCGAGGACATCTCCGCGCCCCGCTGCTTCGAGATCGAACGCCGACTTCGCGAACGGCTCGACATCCCGGTGTTCCACGACGACCAGCACGGCACCGCGATCGTGGCGCTCGCCGCGTTGACCAACGCGCTCAAGGTCGTCGAGAAGGAGCTGCCCGACGTCCGGATCGTGATGTCCGGCGCCGGCGCGGCGGGCACGGCCGTCCTCACGCTGCTGCTGGCCGCGGGGGCGACGGACGTCGTGGTCGCCGACATCGACGGCGTCATCTACGCCGACCGCCCGGGTCTCACCGAGCAGCTCGCGCGCACCGCCGCCATCACGAACCCGCGCGGGGTCACCGGCACGCTACGGGCGGCGCTCGCCGGCGCCGACGTGTTCATCGGCGTCTCCGCGCCGGACGTGATCTCGGGGGAGGACGTCGCCACGATGGCCGACCGGTCGATCGTGTTCGCGATGGCGAACCCTCGGCCCGAGGTCGATCCCGTCGAGGCCGCGAGGTACGCCGCGGTCGTCGGCACCGGCCGGAGCGACTTCGCGAACCAGATCAACAACGTGCTCGCCTTCCCCGGCGTGTTCCGCGGGCTGTTGAACGCGCAGTCGCACACGATCACCGACGGGATGCTGCTCGCGGCGGCCCAGGCGCTCGCCTCGGTGGTCACCGACGATCAGCTCAACCCGACGTACATCGTGCCGAGCGTCTTCAACCCGGAGGTGACGACCGTCGTCGCGGCCGCCGTCGAGAGGGTCGCACGCGCCCAGACCGCCGCGTCGTCGGGCACTCCCGCGTCGTCGGGCACCGCCGCGTCGTCGGGCACTCCCGCGTCGTCGGGCACCGCCGCGTCGTAGCCGGCCGTCACGTCCTCGGCCTGGATCACGTCCCGGGCCCGCGTGGCGCACCGGGAGGGACGACGCGCGGTCACGGCCTCGTCACGCACACGAGGGCACCGTGACCGCGCGGGAGGACACTGAGAGCCTGACAGGGAGCACCATGGCGCTGCGGTACGTGGCACGGCAGCCGATCTTCGACCGCGCGCTCAGGGTCGTCGGGTACGAGCTGCTCTACCGGACGCGCCCGACCGGCCCGGCGACCGTGACCGACGACGACGTCGCGACGTTCAGCGTGCTGTACGAGGCGCTCGTCGACCTCGGCCTCGAGTCGACGGTCCAGCAGGCGCGCGCGTGGGTCAACGTCAGCCCCGCGCTGCTCGCGGGCGGCGGACACCGGCTGATCGGCGCGGACCGCGTCGTCCTCGAGCTCCTGGAGGGCGCCGAACCGACACCGGAGCTGGTGGACCTGGTGCGGGCGGTGCGGGGCGAGGGCTACGTCGTGGCGCTCGACGACTTCGTGGTGGGCGACGGCCGCGACGCGCTGCTCGACCTGATCGACGTCGTGAAGCTGGAGCTGCCGGCGATCCCGCCCGGCCGACTGTCGGCGCACGTCGCCGCCGTGCGCCGACCCGGAGTGACCGTGCTGGTCGAGAAGGTCGAGACCGCCGAACAGCTTGCCGAGGCGATGGCCGCCGGCGCCGATCTGTTGCAGGGGTTCTTCTTCACGCGACCGCAGGTCCTCACGTCCCGGTCGATACCGGCGGGGATGCAGGCGGTTCTCGCGGTGCTCGCCCGGCTGCACGATCCTGCCGCCGAGCCGGCCGACCTCGCGGCGCTCGTCGGGACGGACGTGATGCTTGCGCAGAAGGTGCTGCAGTCCGTCAACTCCGGGTTCGCGGCGCTGCAGCATCGCGTCGGCTCGCTGCACCAGGCAGTCGTCCTCCTGGGCTCCGAGCGGCTACGTCAGCTCGTCACGCTCCTCGTGCTGGTCGGTGCGACCGGGAAGCCGCCGGAGCTGAGCCGTCAGGCGCTGGTCCGGGCGGAGATGACGTCCGCTCTCCTCGCGGACGGGGGCGGCGGTGTGGCGAGCCGCGCCGACCGCGAGTCGGCGTTCACCGTCGGCCTGATGTCGACCCTCGACGCCTTCACCGATCTCCCGCTCGCCGAGGTCGCCGCGCGCCTGTCCCTCGACGACCGCCTGTACGACGCCCTCGTCCACCGCGCCGGAGCGCTCGGGCAGGCGCTCCGGACCACGCTCGAGTACGAGGCCGCCTCGCTCGACGACCGGGCCGACCTGGGCGACCGGGCCGACCTGGGCGACGACGAGGGCGACGGCGACGACGACGACGACGACAACGCGATCGTCGAGGCGTACCTGACGGCGGTCCGCCGCGCGGACGAACGCTGGGACGCGATCGCCGGCTTCTGAGACCCGAACCGTCGACCGGGCCCGAACCGTCGACCGGGCTCGGGCCGTCGACGGGACCCCAACCGTCGACGGGACCCCAACCGTCGACGGCCCGACCGTCCGACCCGCCGACGGAGCGACCGGCCCGGCGTCACGCGATCGGTCAGGACAGAGCCGCGCGCACGTACTGGGGTTGCCAGCGGGCGTCGGCCACGGGGACACCGAGAGCCCGGGCGGCGCTCAACGGCCAGCCCGGTTCGCGGAGCGCGACGCGGGCCAGCATCACGGCGTCGGCCGAGCCGTCGGCGAGCACGCTCTCGGCCTGCTCGGGAGTCGTGATCAGGCCGACCGCGGACACCGGGAGCCCGGCCCGCTCGCGGACCGCGCGGGCGAGCGGCACCTGGTACCCCGGTTCCAGCGGGATCTCCGCCGGGACGTTCCCACCGCTCGAGACGTCCACGAGGTCGACGCCGTGCTCGCGGAGCACCTCGGCGACGACGGTCGTCTCCTCGGTCGTCAGGCCGCCGTCGACCCAGTCGGTCGCGGACACCCGGACGAAGACGGGGCGGTCGTCCGGCCAGACGGCTCGGACGGCGTCGACCGTCTCGACGAGCAGTCGCGCGCGGTTCTCGAGCGGACCGCCGTAGGCATCCGCACGCGCGTTCGACAGCGGGGACAGGAACTGGTGGAGCAGGTAGCCGTGAGCGGCGTGCACCTCGACGACGTCGAAGCCTGCCGAGTCGGCGCGGCGGGCGGCGTCGGCGAACGCCCGCGGGATCGCGCTGATCTGGTCGAGGGTCAGCGCGGCGGGGACGTCGTAGCCCACGAACGCGATCGGCGACGGGCCGACGGCCGTCCAGCCGCCGACGGGGGTGCCGTCGGCGGGGATGGTCCCGTGCCGACCGTCCCAGGGTCGCGACGTCGACGCCTTGCGCCCGGCGTGCGCGAGCTGGACGCCGATCAACGCCCCGCGCTCGTGCACGAACTCCACGACCCGCGACCAGGCCCGGGCCTGGTCGTCGTTCCAGAGTCCGACGTCGTACGGCGTGATCCGCCCTTCGGGGACGACGGCCGTCGCCTCGGTGAGCAGCAGCCCGAAACCGCCGATCGCGTGCGAGCCGAGGTGCACCAGGTGCCAGTCGTTCGGCACGCCGTCGATCGCGGAGTACTGGCACATCGGGGCGAGCCAGACCCGGTTCGGGAAGGTCGTGCCACGCAGGGTCAGGGTGTCGAAGAGTCGGCTCACGCAGGTTCCGAACCACGACACCGGGGCGCGCATTCCCGCCCGTTCGACACGAGGTCGTCAGACCTGACTCGCCACGTGCGACGACACCGACCATATCGATAGATGAGACGATTGCTTTCATATCGTGGAATCCACCGTTAGCGTGGCGCGATGACCAGCGTCCACGCCGTCCCTCCCTTCATCGCACTCGGCGAGCTCGGGCGGCTCCCCGGCCGCACGGTCCTCGCGGACGTGCGCTGGTACCTCGACGGTCGTTCGGGCAGCACGGCCTACGCGCGCGGTCATCTGCCCGGCGCCGTGTTCGTCGACCTGGACCGCTGGCTCGCGGGGCCCGCGACTCCCGATGGCGGTCGCAACCCGCTGCCCGCCCCCGAGGTCTTCAGCGAGGGCATGGCCTCGCTCGGCATCGGTGACGCGGACACCGTGGTCGCCTACGACGACGCAGGCGGAGTCATCGCCGCGCGCCTCGTGTGGATGCTGCGGGTGACCGGTCGCCGCGCTGCGGTGCTCGACGGCGGCCTGTCCGCCTACCGGGGCGCCCTGACCACCGAGGAGCCGCACCTCGCCCGCGCCGACGTCGCCGTCCGCCCGTGGCCCGCGGAGCACCTGGCCGGGCTGGACGACCTCGGCGCGCACGCGTCGGTCGTCGTGGACGCGCGCGACCGGGACCGCTTCGAGGGACGGGCCGACCCGGTCGACGCACGTCCCGGGCACGTCCCGGGCGCCGTGAACGTCCCGTGTCGCGCCAACCTGGATCCGGACGGACGGCTGCTCCCGCTCGACCAGATCCGCGTGCACCTCACCGATGCCGGAGTGCACTCGGGTCAGGGCGTCGTGGCCTACTGCGGCTCCGGCATCACCGCATGCCACGTCCTCCTCACGCTCGAGCATCTCGGCATGGGGCACGGACGACTCTTCGTCGGTGGCTGGTCCGCCTACGGATCCGATCCCCACCGACGCGTGGAGACCGGCACGACGCACCCGGCCGAGGGGCGACGCCCGTCGGCCGGGTGGTGAGACTCACACGCGAGCGGGGGTGTGGGCCGCCCTTGGTCCCACGGGCGCCCGTGCCCGGCCCCCGACGATGGACCCCGTGCTGACACTCCCCGAGACCCTGAACGCCCAGGTGGCGACCGCCCAGAAGAAGGCCGGTTCCATCTCACGCCCGCTGCCGTACCTCGTCCAGGCGATGCTCGCCGGGTCGTTCATCGGCGTGGCGGTGGTGCTGATGGTCAGCGCCGCGGGTCCGCTCGACGCGGCCGGGTCTCCGTGGTCCAAGCTCGTGTCAGGGCTCGTGTTCGGCGTCGCGCTGACCCTCGTGGTCGCCGCCGGCGGCGAGCTGGCGACCTCCAACATGATGACGCTCACCCAGGGTGCGCTCGGCCGTTCGATCTCCTGGGGTCGCGCCGGCGGGACGCTCGGCTTCTCCTTCGTCGGGAACATGGCCGGCGCGTTCGTGTTCGCGGCGATGGTCGATGCGAGCGGTGTCCTCGCGCCCGGGACGCCGGGCGGCAGGATGATCGCCTCGATGCTCGAGCACAAGGCGGCCGAGACCGACGCCCAGCTGTTCTGGCGCGGCGTCCTGTGCAACATGCTCGTCTGCCTCGCGATCTGGGCCGCCGCACGCCTGCAGAGCGAGGGTGCGAAGCTCGCCGTCATCTTCTGGTGCCTGCTCGCGTTCATCACGTCGGGGTTCGAGCACGTGGTCGCGAACATGACGACGTTCGGGCTGGGACTCATCGGCGGGCTCCCGCAGACCGGCTGGGGGCAGTTCGGCCGCAACATGCTCGTGGTCGGCGCGGGCAACCTGGTCGGCGGGGCGATCTTCGTCGGGGTCGCGTTCGCCGTGGCCGCCGGGTGGTTCACGGGCGTCCCCGGCACGCGCGGC
Source organism: Actinomycetes bacterium (assembly GCA_021778635.1). Taxonomy (GTDB): domain Bacteria; phylum Actinomycetota; class Actinomycetes; order Actinomycetales; family Cellulomonadaceae; genus JAJDFX01. Next base: position 9,297 of record JAJYCD010000032.1, on the reverse strand, counting down.
ACCACCCCCGCGAACGACGCCGCGACGCCGCACGCGGCCGCCGGCGACGTCCGGGTGCCCGCGAGCGTCGCGTAGCTCCACGTCCTCCTCGACCCGACGCCGCGTCGTCACCGCGCGCGGCCGGCCGACGCCGACGCCGACGCCCGGGCGGCGTGTCGGCGCACGCGCGTGCACCCCTCGCGGGCCCTACGGTGGAGTGAGCGGCCGCGCCCGACCGTGGTGGCTGCCGTCGCACCGCCCACCAGAGGAGCCTCGATGAGTACCGACGACCAGGCCGGCCCCGGCCCCGCCGACCCGACTCCCGTGCCCGAACCGGCCGTCGCCGCACCGTCGGCGACCCCACCGGTCCCCAGTCCGCCAGCCGGCGCCACCGTGCCCAGTCCACCGGTCGGCGCCACGCTGCCCAGTCCGCCAGCCGGCGCCACGCTGCCCACGACGCCACCGTTGGTCACCCCGCCGGGCGCGACCCTCGGCGCAGAGACACGCGCGGCTCGGGCGGCCCACGTGGCCGATCGCGCTCATCCCACTCCACCGGAGCCCGCCTGGACGAGCGGGCGGCTGCACCCCGCTCCGGCGGACGAGGGTGGGCGACCCGAGGACGCTCCTCCCCGGCACGACGTCGTCGTCGGAGTGACCGGCGCCGGGCCGGCCCCGACGCCCGTGCCGACGCCCGACCCGGCCCCGACGACTCCGGCTCCGATGGCGCCCGCTCCGGCGACGCCCGAGGAGGAGGTCTTCCCGACCGTCGTCCCGCCGCGTCGTGTCGGTTTCGGCGGGCACCTCCTCGGGGTCCTCGTCGGTCTGGTGCTCGGACCCTTCGCGGTGCTCGTGGCCGGTCTTGGCGAGTCCCGGATCGCGCTCGCGTACGCGCCGCCGCAGACCGCGTGGATCGACGCCCTCGGGACGACGCTCGTCGCCGTGGGCGCACTCGTGCTGATCTGCGTGGTCGTGCTCGGCGTCTGGACCGCGGCCGTCCCGATCACGGCCGGCGTGATCGTCACCGCAGCCGGCGTGACGTTCCTCGTCATCCCCGAGCGTGCGTACACGGAGGTCCTGCGCATCTTCCGGACGGACGCGAACGCGTTGACCGTCGGTCAGCTCGACCTCCAGGGCGTGACCGGCGTGGTCCTGCTCCTCGGTGTCGTGCTGCTCGCGGCCGGCGTCGCGATCGCCGTCGCACGTCGGACGGGTCGACGGCACGGTCGGCTGGCCGCGGCGGCGTCCGCCACGGCATGAGACCGGACCCGTGGCTCCCGATCCGGAGGGGGATACGGCACCTGGCACGGCGATCGCGCGACTAGAGTGCATGAAGGACCTTCGTCCTACACGTGTCGCCCCATTCGCATCGTCGTCGCTGCGCCGGAGGTATCTGTGACCGAGGAGTCGTCCCGAGACCTGGAGAACCTGCTCACGGAGGATCGGCGCTTCCCGCCGACCGCCGAGTTCGCAGCCCAGGCCAATGTCCACGCCGACGTGTACGCCCAGGCGTCCGCCGATCGTCTCGGCTTCTGGGCCGAGCAGGCCCAGAACCTGGTGTCCTGGTCGACGCCGTTCACCGAGGTCCTCGACTGGTCGAAGGCGCCGGTCGCCCGGTGGTTCGCCGACGGTCGGCTCAACGCCTGCTACAACGCCGTCGACCGCCACGTCGAGGCGGGCCTCGGCGATCGCGTCGCGATCCACTTCGAGGGCGAGCCCGGTGACACCCGGACCCTCACCTATGCGGACCTGCAGCGCGAGGTCTCCCGCGCGGCCAACGCGCTGGTCGCCCTCGGCGTCCGGACGGGTGACCGCGTCGCGATCTACCTGCCGATGATCCCGGAGGCCGTCATCGCGATGCTCGCGTGCGCGCGCCTCGGTGCACCGCACTCGGTCGTCTTCGGCGGCTTCTCCGCCGAGGCGCTCAACTCCCGGATCGTCGACGCGCAGGCCACCCTGGTGATCACCGCCGACGGCGGGTACCGCCGGGGCGCGCCGAGTGCGCTCAAGCCGGCCGTCGACGAGGCACTCACCAAGGAGGCCGGCTCGATCGTCCGGTCGGTGCTCGTCGTGCGCCGGACCGGGCAGGACGTCGCCTGGCAGGACGGTCGCGACGTCTGGTGGCACGAGGCCCTCGAGGCCGCGAGCGATCAGCACACCCCCGTGGAGGTCGAGGCCGAGCACCCGCTGTTCATCCTCTACACCTCGGGGACGACGGGGAAGCCCAAGGGCATCTTCCACACGACCGGCGGCTACCTGACGCAGGCCGCGTTCACGCACCTGAACGTGTTCGACCTCAAGCCCGAGACCGACGTGTACTGGTGCACCGCCGACGTCGGCTGGGTCACCGGGCACTCGTACATCGTGTACGGCCCACTGACCAACGGCGCGACGCAGGTCATCTACGAGGGAACCCCGGACACCCCGCACCGCGGCCGCTGGTGGGAGATCATCGCCAAGTACGGCGTCTCCATCCTGTACACCGCACCGACGGCGATCCGCACCTGCATGAAGTGGGGCGAGGAGTACCCCGCCGCTCACGACCTCTCGTCGCTGCGGGTGCTCGGCAGCGTCGGCGAGCCGATCAACCCCGAGGCCTGGATCTGGTACCGGCGCGTGATCGGCGGCGACCGTACCCCGATCGTCGACACGTGGTGGCAGACGGAGACCGGCGCGATCATGATCAGCCCGCTCCCCGGCGTCACGACGGCCAAGCCCGGCTCGGCCCAGCGGGCACTGCCCGGCATCGGCGCCGACGTGGTCGACGACGAGGCCCACTCGGTCCCGGACGGCCACGGCGGGTACCTGGTGCTGACCGAGCCCTGGCCGGCCATGCTCCGCGGCATCTGGGGCGATCCCCAGCGGTACCAGGACACCTACTGGTCCCGCTTCCCGGGCCTGTACTTCGCCGGCGACGGTGCCAAGAAGGACGACGACGGCGACGTCTGGCTGCTGGGTCGCGTGGACGACGTCATGAACGTCTCCGGTCACCGCCTCTCGACCACGGAGATCGAGTCGGCGCTGGTGTCGCACCCGTCGGTCGCCGAGGCCGCCGTCGTCGGCGCCGCGGACGAGATGACCGGGCAGGCGGTCGTGGCGTTCGTGATCCTGCGGGCCGACGCGACGGCGGAGGGGAGGTCCGCCGAGGAGGTCTCGACCGAGCTCCGCGCCCACGTCGCCAAGGAGATCGGCCCGATCGCGAAGCCGCGCACGATCCTCGTCGTCGCGGAGCTGCCCAAGACACGCTCGGGCAAGATCATGCGCCGTCTGCTGCGGGACGTCGCCGAGAACCGGGCGGTGGGCGACGCGACGACGCTCGCCGACTCCTCGGTGATGGACCTCATCGCGGCCGGGCTGCGCGCGCCGAGCGAGGGGTGACCAGCCCGATCCGGCACGACACCGCGACGGCCGACCGCATCGACTGACGCGGCACGAGCGACGGCCTGACGGCACCTTGCGGGGTGCGGTCAGGCCGTCGCTCGTTGACCGGGGCTCCCGGCGAGCACCACGCACCCGGCGAGCGCGACCACGACGGCCGCCGCAGCCGGGACGACCCAGCCGGACCGCACGCCGTCCCCGAGCACCAGCACGCCCACCGCGCCGGGCACCACGACCTCGATCACCGAGATCAGCGCCATCGCCGGCCCCACCGCCCCGGTCTCGAGGGAGCGCACGAACGCCAGCGCACCGGCCACCCCGAACACCGCGATCGCGAGCGCGAGCGGCTGCAGCAGCACCTGCCACCCGCTCGCGCCGCCGTGAGCGCCCCTCGCGGCGAGAGCGGCGCCCGAGTAGCCGAGGCCGCCGAGCGTCGCGAGCAGGACGGCACCACCCGCCCGGTGCGCCACGGCGACCCCGACCGCGAGCACGACCGCGGCCCCGAGGACGATCGCGGCGAAGCCACCGGGCGGAGCAGCGGCGGGTTGCTCCCCGGCCGCGAGCGCGAGCACCGTGAGCGCGACGACGACCGCGACGACCGCGGCCCGGTCCGCGGTCCGTAGCCGCACACCGAGCATCATCCGCGCGAGCACGACGGTCACGACCAGCGACCCCGCGAGCAGGCTCTGGACCGCGAAGAGCGGCAGGCTGCGCAGCGCGAGCAGCGAGAGCAGCCACCCGAGCAGGTCGAGCGCGAGACCCACCAGGTAGAGCGGCTGCCGGAGCACGCGCAACCCGCTGCCGCGCCGGGTGGCCGACGCCTGCAGCACCGAGGCCGACCCGTAGCCGACCGCCGCCGCGACCGCCGCGAGCAGCCCGAGCGTCACGTGGCCCGGCCGAGGAAGCGCCCGACGACCGGCAGCTCGGTGACTCCCTCGGCGTCGACCAGGACGAGTCCCTGGGCGGCGGCGAACTCGACCGAGTCCATCACGACGTACCGCGGGACCCAGGTCGGGTCGTACTTGGCGTTGAAGCGCCACAGCGACACGATCTGCATGCGGTCCGAGAGCCGGTGCAGCGCGGCGCGGGACGCTCGCGCGAGCGGTGAGGTGTCCTCGCCGGCGACGACCCCACGCAGCACGGCGAAGTTGAGGCTGAGGCTGCGCCCGCCGGTCGCGGCGACGTGCCGGATCGTCTCGATGATCGCGAAGTCGGTGAGTCCGTTCGGCAGGTCCACGCCCTGGTGGTGCCGCATCACGTCGAGGGACCAGCCCTGCACGGCGGTCGCGGGCGCCCACTGCAGGAAGGCCTGCGGTGTCCCGGCACGGTCGCGCACGATCGTCACCATGATCTCGACGTCGGCCGGGTCGAGGATCCGCGAGAGGGTCATCGAGAACCCGCGCTCGACCTCGCCCCGCCTGCTCGTCGTCGCGATCTCCTCGAGAGCGGCGCGGGTGCCCGGATCGATGCCCGCGACGTCGACGAACTCGGCGGAGAACCCGGCGCGCTGCACCCGGCCGTAGGCGCCGCGCAGGCTCTTGCGCGCCCGCCCCTCGAGGGTGAACGCACGGCAGTCGACGACGGCCTCGTCACCCAGGTACAGCGATCGCAGGCCGGTGGACTCGTAGACCGGCAGCCAGTCCTCGGCGGCGCCGACGACAGCGACGGACCAGCCGTTGCGCTCGACGTACCCCATGAAGTCGGCCCAGACCTCCTCACGCTCGACCTCGGGGCCGATCGGGTCGGGGGACACGAGGCACACCCCGCGGCGGACCGAGTGGGCGACCATGCTGTGCTCGGAGAAGAACCAGTCCTTGTCGTCGCGCAGGGCGAAGTAGTCGAGGGTCCGGCCGGGCGTGGCCGCGAGCAGGGCCCGCGCGCGCTCGCGCTCGGCGAGATGGGCCGCACCGGTCAGGTGGCGCCCGGCGCGCGGCGAGAGCAGCACCCACAGGACCGTCCAGATCAGACCGATGCCGGTCGCGACGAGCATCGGGGTCACGAACCGCCCGGTGCCGGGGAGCGGCAGCGTGGAAGCGCCGCCGAGCCGGTCGGCGACCGCGCGGAGCGACTCGCCCACCTTCGGGTGGTGCCGGCGGTCGAACGTGTACGTCAGGACCGTGCCGACGAGAAGCGCACCGACTCCGCCGCCGAGACCGACGATCACCGTCGTCCGGACCGCCGATCGGGTCGGCAGCACCGGGAACGCGTCGCGATGCCGCAGGAGCCACACCGCCATCCCCGCCGTGAGCAGCGCCTCCTCGAGATCGAGACCCTTGACCACGTGCAGGACCGCCGTCACCACGAGCAGCACCATGGTCGCGCCCCACGCGAGCTGCTGACCCCGTCGCAGGCCGCGCGCGGTGAGCACGAGCCCGAACGAGCCGAGGACGAGGGTCGTCGCCGCGACGCGGGCGACGTGGAACGGCAGGAAGTCGAGCACCGCGAGGAGCCGGAGCCGGAGCGGCGGCGAGATCGCCGAGAGGATGCCGAGCACCCCGATCGCCGCGACGCCCCACGCGGAGAGGGTGCGCACCCGGTCGCGCCGTCGCCAGTGCTCGGGCGCCGTGGACCTGGCGCCCGTCGCCCGCTGCCATGCGTCCCGGACTCCCTGCTGCACCGATCTCACGTCGCGCACCGTCTCACGTCGCGCACTGTCTCACATCGCGCACCGTCCCACATCGCGCACCGTCCCACATCGGGCACCGTCCCACATCGGGCACCGTCCCACATCGCGCACCGTCCCACATCGCGCACCGTCCCACATCGGGCGTCGACCTCATAGGCCGAGCAGCCCGGTCACAGGCCGAGCAACCGCCGCAGGTTCCGCACGGCCTCACGGCCGGCCCGGTTCGCGCCGATCGTCGACGCGCTCGGCCCGTAGCCGACGAGCTGGAGGCGCGGGTCGGCCACCACCTCGGTGCCGTCCATCACGATCCCGCCGCCGTGGGCGCGCAGGTGCAGCGGCGCGAGGTGGTCGAGCGCCGCCCGGAACCCCGTCGCCCACAGGAGCACGTCCGCCGTCAGGTGCTCTTCCCCGGGCGGCACGCGCCCCGCGTCCCACGTCACCCCGTCGGGCACGATCCGGTCGAACATCGGGTGTGCCACGAGGGTCCCGGCGTCGATGCCGGCCTGGTACTCGGGGGTCAGCGGCAGGCCCGTCTCGGCGACGACGCTGAGCGGGACCAGACCGGCCCGGGTCCGCGCGTCCACACGCGCGACGACGTCCCGACCCCACTCGGGGTCGAACGGTCGACGCGTCCACTGCGGGGGTCGCCGTGCGACCCAGGTCGTCGTCGCCACCTCGGCGATCTGCAGCAGGAGCTGCACGGCGGACGTACCGGCGCCGACGACGACGACGTGCGCGCCGGCGAGGTCCGCGGCGGCGCGGAAGTCGTGCGTGTGGAGCTGGCGACCGCGGAACGTCGACCGGCCCGGGTAGGCCGGCCAGAACGGCTTCTGCCAGGTCCCGGTCGCGTTGACCACCGCACGCGTGAGCCACTCGCCGTCGTCCGTCTCGACGGCGAGCAGGCCGTCGTGACCGCCCACGTCCCGCACGGCTCCGACCCGCACGGGACGTCGCACGTCGAGACCGAACAGCGCCTCGTGCTCGGCGAAGTACCGGGCGACCCCGACCGACGCGGGCTCGTCGGGGTCACCGGCGAGCCGCGGCAGCCCGGGCAGGTCGTGGATCGCGTGCGCGTGCGCCATGGTCAGGCTCGGCCAGCGGTGCTGCCAGGCACCACCCGGTCCCGGGTTGTCGTCGAGGATCACGAACCGTCCGGTGGCGGTCGGCACTCCCGGAGGTCGCAGGCCGACCCGCTGCAGGTGGTAGCCGGTGGACAACCCGGCCTGACCGGCACCGATGACGACCACGTCGACCCGGCGCTGCTCCATGCCTCACCCTACGTCGGCGGGTGCGGCGGAATCAGCGACTCCGACCCGGGCCGCGCACGGCCCGGTGCCCCAGCCGGACGTGATCTCGCATGACGAGGTACGACCGGACGCGACGGGGGCGACGGGGGCGACGGGGGCGATCGAACTGCGGCGGGGGATGATCGGGACATGCCGACACCCGACCGCACGCCCGGGCCGCTGCACCCGACTGCCATCGCCGCGATCCACGCCCTCGCCGACGACGCCGCCCGTCACGACGGCATCGCGCCGCTCTCCGAGCAACCGCTGCTGCGGCTCACGGACCCGGCGTCGCCGGTCGTGCACCTGACGGTCGGCGACGCGACCGCGGATGACGCGCTGCTCGGCTACGCGCAGGTCGACCTCGCGGTCCCCGGCACGGTCTCCGCCGAGCTCGTGGTGGCACCCGCGGCGCGGCGGCGCGGGATCGGGACGGCACTGCTCGACGCGATCACGCGGGAGGCCGAGGCGCATGCGCGCGACGCCTCGGCAGGGCGGCCCCCGTCGTCCGCGACGGCCCACCCGGCCGTCCAGGTCTGGGCCCACGGCGACCTCCCGGCCGCCCGCCGGCTCGCGACCAGGGCGCGGATGACCGTGGTCCGCGAGCTCTGGCAGATGCGCCTCGACCTGACCGTCGGCACCGCGCTCGCGGAGCCCGGGCTCCCGGTGGGGGTGGCCGTCCGCACGTTCGTGCCCGGCGCGGACGAGGACGCCTGGTGCCGCGTCAACGCGCGCGCGTTCGCGTCCCACCCCGAGCAGGGCCGACTGACCCCGGCCGACGTCGACGCACGCGAGCGCGAGCCCTGGTTCGACCCGGCGGGCTTCCTGCTGGCCGAACGCGACGGGACGCTCGTCGGCTCGGCGTGGACCAAGGTGCACCCGGCCGGGGCGCTCGGCGCCGAGCCCGTCGGCGAGCTGTACGCCCTCGGCATCGAGCCGGACGCCCAGGGCCAGGGCCTCGGGGGTGCGCTCACCTCCCTCGCCCTCGCGCACCTGCGCGCCCGCGGGCTGCGCAGCGCGATCCTGTACACGGAGGCCGACAACACCGCCGCGGTGCGCACGTATCGCCGCGCCGGGTTCACGCGCTCCGCGGTCGACGTGATGTACGGGTCCCCCTCCACCGGCGCACCGGCAGGTGACACCATGGGCGGATGACCACCGCACCGTCGTCGAGGCCCCCCCTTGCCCGGGAGCTCGCCCAGCGCATCGCCGAGCACATCGCCGCCGAGGAGCAGGACCCCCCGGTCGTGGAGTCCGACGAGCCGGGCACGCCGCTCCCCGAGGACCGGTTCCTGGACCGGGAGCTGAGCTGGCTCGCGTTCAACCAGCGCGTGCTCGAGCTCGCCGAGGACGACACCCAGCCGCTGCTCGAACGGCTGCGGTACCTCGCGATCTTCGCGTCCAACCTGGACGAGTTCTTCATGGTGCGCGTCGCCGGCCTCAAGCGACGCATCGCGACCGGCCTCGCCGTGACGTCCGCGTCGGGTCGGAGCCCCCGCCAGGTGCTCGAGGCCATCAGCGAGCGGGCCCACGCCCTCACGGCCCGGCACGCCGAGGTGTTCGCCGACGAGGTGCAGCCCGCCCTCGCGGCCAAGGGCATCACCCTGGTGCACTGGGACGACCTCGGCGCCGGCGAGCAGGAGCGGCTGCACACGTACTTCCGCCGACGCATCTTCCCCGTGCTCACTCCCCTCGCGGTCGACCCGGCTCACCCGTTCCCGTACATCTCCGGGCTCTCGCTGAACCTGGCCGTCGTCGTGATGAACCCGGCCACCGGCAAGGAGCACTTCGCGCGGGTCAAGGTGCCGCCCCTGCTGCCCCGGTTCATCGCCGTCGACGCGACCGGCAAGCCCAGTGCGCCCGGCACCCCGTCCCGCGACGCCGGCCCGATGTCGTTCGTGCCGCTCGAGGACGTCATCTCCGAGCACCTCGACCACCTCTTCCCCGGGATGGACGTCCTCGAGCACCACACGTTCCGGGTCACCCGCAACGAGGACGTCGAGGTCGAGGAGGACGACGCCGAGAACCTCC
>JAJYCD010000031.1 GCA_021778635.1 Actinomycetes bacterium | reverse complement strand
GGTGGCGACGCCACCCGGGTGGAATGCCGCCGCGCTGATCCCCGCGGAGGAGTACCGCCGGTGCAGCTCGCGGGTGAAGAGGATGTTCGCGAGCTTGGCGTCCCCGTAGGCCTTGTTCGGCCTGTAGTGCGCGCGTGCCTCGAGGTCGCCGATCTCGAGGTGACCGAAGATGCGGTTCGCGACGCTCGACGTGGCGATCACGCGGGCGCGGCTCGCGACGAGGCGATCGATCAGCAGGGTGGTCAGCAGGAACGGCCCGAGGTGGTTGACCTGGAAGGTCTTCTCATGGCCGTCGACCGTCTCGTTACGGTCGCCCATGATCCCCCCGGCGTTGTTGGCGAGGACGTCGATGCGCGGGTACCGCGCGAGGAGCGCTGCGGCGAGCCCGCGCACGTCGTCCAGACGTGCGAAGTCCGCGACGTAGGACTCGGCGCCGATCTCGGCGGCGACGGCTGCCGTCTTCTGCGGCGATCGGCCGACGACGACGACCCGGTCGCCGGTCGCCGCGAGCGCGCGCGCCGCGGCCGCGCCGATCCCGTCGCTCGCACCGGTGATGACGATGGTCCGCTCAGGCATGCGCACTCTCCTCCGTGACGGCGGGCGACGATGCCCTTGACCAGGGCCGACGTGGGAACGCGACCGTGGTGGGCGCATCCCGGAATATTCCGTGGACCTGCAGTGCTGTACCCCTCAGACTGTAGGACGTGCCGGTGAGCCGGTGCGTCCGATCCGCCCCGACCTCCCAGGTCGATGCCACCGTCAGCGGTGGCCGGCGGATGTGCAGTCCTCGGTCTGCGCGGTGGTGCCAGCATCCCGTCGCGAATGGACCGGCTCGATCGTGGAGAACGCGCCTCTCGTGAGGGGTGGACGGACACGGATCGGGTGGCTCGTCACCGACAGTCCCCAAGCCAGGCCGGGGACGGTTCAAGCCGCGCGTGAGCATGACAAACGGGTGCGGTGGACGGTGACGCGACAGATGCTGGTCACGGGCGGATGGCGGCTCGCACCTCGACGGTGCGGGCCGCCGTTGCGTTCGGCGACGCCGGCACCGGTGACGTGGGGAGGTCGCCCGATCCGGCGTGGCGTCCGGACCGTCCGAGGCAGAGCCTCAGTGGGTGCGTGCGCTGGACGTGCGGACGTGCTCGAAGATCAGACTCGTCTCGGTCAGGGCGACCTCGGGGAAGGCGCTGAGCTGCTCGAGGACGAACTCGCGAAGCGCCTCGCTGTCCTCGACGGCGACATGGACGAGGAAGTCGTCGGCACCGGCGACGAAGTACAGGTCGAGGACCTCGGTCCGGGCCGCGAGCCGACGCGCGAAGGCGCTCAGCCGGTTGCGGGCGCCCGACTGCATCCGCACCGCCACCATCGCCTGCAGCCCGCGACCGAGCGCCGACGGGTCGACCTCCGCGTGGAACCCGCGGATGACCCCGGCGGTCCGTAGCGTGCGGACGCGTGCCAGACAGGTCGACGGTGCGATCCCGACGGCTGCCGCGAGCGCGTTGTTGGGCATCCGTGCGTCCTGCTGGAGGAGCTGCAGGATCCGACGGTCGACCTCGTCGAGGGAGACGAGCCGAACATCGTGCGATGCGGCGGTCGAACCTCGACCCGTGACCGAATTATCAGCTCTCATCGGCAGAGCGTACCGAACATCTGTCTCCGTTCATGGAACTGAAACAAATGATCTTCACACTTCTGCCGTCAGATCCATCACACTGGAATCGAACGCGGCCGGTGAGGGTCCGCGCGAGTCCGCCACGAGGAGCCCGCCATGAAGATCGGCATCCCGACCGAGATCAAGAACCACGAGTACCGCGTCGCCATCACCCCGGCGGGCGTGCACCAGCTCGTGGCCGCCGGCCACGAGGTCATGGTGCAGCGCGGTGCGGGCGAGGGCTCGGCCATCGCTGACGAGGCCTATGTCGCCGCCGGTGCCACGCTCGGTGCGAGCGCCGAGGAGGTCTGGGGCACCGCCGAGCTGTTGTGCAAGGTCAAGGAGCCGATCGCCGCGGAGTACCCGCTCCTCCGGAAGGACCTCGTGCTGTTCACCTACCTCCATCTGGCGGCGGACAAGGCCTGCACCGATGCACTGCTCGGTGCCGGCACCACGGGGATCGCCTACGAGACGGTGCAGACCCCCGACCGCGCCCTCCCGCTGCTCGCACCCATGAGCGAGGTCGCCGGGCGGCTGTCGGTCCAGGTCGGTGCCTACCACCTCATGAAGAACGAAGGTGGTCGTGGTGCGCTGCTCGGGGGCGTTCCCGGGGTCACGCCTGCCAACGTGGTCGTGCTGGGCGGCGGTGTCGCCGGCGGGCACGCCGTGGAGATCGCCGTCGGCATGCGGGCGGACGTGACCGTGCTCGACGTCAGCCTCCCGCGGCTCCGTGAGCTCGACGCGGCCTTCGGCGGGCGGGTGCGCACGATCGCGTCGAGCGCCTACGCGATCGAGCAGGCGCTCCTCGAGGCCGACCTGGTCATCGGCGCCGTCCTCGTGCCCGGGGCCAAGGCGCCGACGCTCGTGCCGGACGCCCTCGTCGCGCGGATGAAGCCCGGATCGGTGCTCGTCGACATCGCGGTGGACCAGGGCGGCTGCTTCGAGTCGACCCATCCCACGACGCACGCCGACCCGACGTTCCGCGTGCACGGCTCGGTCTTCTACTGCGTCGCCAACATGCCCGGTGCCGTGCCCGTGACCTCGACCTGGGCGTTGACCAACGCGACGCTCCCGTACCTGACGCTCCTGGCCGACCTCGGCTGGGAGGCTGCGCTCCGGGCGGACGCGTCGCTCGCCGGTGGCCTGACGACGCACGCCGGCACCCTGCACAACGAGGCCGTCGCCGCTGCGCACGGCTACGACCATGTGCCGGTCTCGGTCGCGCTCGCCTGAGCCGACCGTCGTACGCGTCCTCTGGCCGTGTGATCACGGTCACCCCGTGACGTCGGGTGGGGCCGGACCTCTGGCGGCCAGGCCCCGCCCGACGTCCGCTATCGTCGCCCCGACATTCCTGCCCGCGTGCCGGCCGTGAGCCTGCCGCTGGCCGGTCGGAGCACGGAGGAGGGCCTGAGATGACCGTGGGGCACCGGGTCAAGAGCGTCGAGCAGTCGATCCGCGAGACGGATGAACCGGGGCACTCGCTCAAGAAGACCCTCAGCGCGCTCGATCTCACGATCTTCGGCGTCGGTGTCACGATCGGTACCGGCATCTTCGTCCTGACCGGGCAGCAGGCAGCAGTGAACGCGGGACCGGCCGTCATCCTCTCGTTCCTGCTCGCCGGGATCACCTGTGCCTTCGCCGCGCTGTGCTACGCCGAGCTCGCGTCCACGGTGCCCGTCGCCGGGAGTGCGTACACCTTCGCCTACGCGACGCTCGGCGAGGTCGTCGCGTGGATCATCGGCTGGGACCTGCTCCTCGAGCTGATGCTCGGGGCAGCCGTCGTGGCACGCGGGTGGTCCGCGTACCTCCAGTCGCTGCTGCACCTGCCGAGCTGGCTCGCGGGTGACCACGCCCGCCCCGACGTCGCGGCGATCACCGTCGTCCTGGTGCTCGCGGCGGTCCTCATCCGCGGGTCGAAGACGTCGAGCAGGCTCACGGGCCTCCTCGTCGCCGTCAAGATCGGCGTCGTCCTCCTGGTGATCGTGGTCGGCCTGGCCTACGTGCGGACCGCGAACTACCACCCGTTCATCCCGGCGAGCCAGCCGGGTGCGGCCGGCGGCGCTCCCGGTAGCACGCTCAGCGAGCCGATCGTGCAGGCGTTCCTCGGGCTCCAGCCGACCTCGTTCGGGTGGTTCGGGATCGTGGCCGCGGCGTCGGTCGTGTTCTTCGCGTACATCGGGTTCGACATCGTCGCGACGACCGCCGAGGAGACCGTCTCGCCACAGCGTGACCTTCCGCGCGGGATCCTGGGTTCGCTCGCGATCTGCACCGTGCTCTACATGGCGGTGTCCGCCGTGATCACCGGGATGGTGCCGTACGGCCAGCTCGACACCGCCGCGCCGCTCGCCGAGGCGTTCGACAAGGTCGGGGTGACCTGGGCGTCGACCGTCATCTCGCTCGGTGCGGTCGCCGGCATCACGTCGGTCATCCTCGTGCTCATCCTCGGGCAGTCGCGGGTGCTGTTCGCGATGTCGCGCGACCAGCTGCTGCCGGGTGGCCTCGCGCGCGTGCACCCCCGCTTCGGCACCCCGTGGCTCAACATCGCGGTGATCGCCGTCGCCGTCGCAGCGCTCGCGGGGTTCGTCCCGCTCGACGCGCTGTCCAAGCTCGTCAGCATCGGGACGCTGTTCGCCTTCGTGGTGGTGTGCCTCGGGGTGCTCGTGCTCCGCCGCACCCGACCCGACCTGCCGCGGGCGTTCCGCACCCCGGGGGTCCCGGTCGTCCCGGTGCTCGGCGTGCTCGCGTGCGGGTGGCTGATGCTCAACCTGCCGGTCGAGACCTGGCTGAGGTTCCTCGTCTGGATGGCGATCGGTCTGGTGATCTACCTCACCTACGGTCGTCGGCACAGCAGGTTCGCCGAACGCCGCGGGTCCGGTGCCGCTCGCTGACGGTGGCGCGGCGGGCATGATGACAGCGTGAGCGACCTGGGACTCGACCCGCAGAACCCCTTCGCGGCCGCGTCGGTGCTGCCGTACGGCCTGCCAGACTTCCGCGCCGTGCGCGACGAGCACTTCCGCCCGGCGTTCGAGGCGGGGATGGCGCAGGAACGCGCCGAGATCGAGGCCATCCTCGCCGATCCGGCTCCTCCCACGGCCGAGAACACGCTGGACGCGCTCGAGCGCTCCGGTGGTCTCCTCCGGCGCACGGCGGCCGTGTTCTTCACCCGGCACGGAGCGGACACGACCGCCGCGCTGGACGCGATCGAGCAGGAGGTTGCGCCCCTGCTCGCTGCCCACGAGGACGCGATCGGGCTCGACCCCCGACTGCTCGGCCGTCTGGACGCGCTTCAACGCGCCGCGGACGACGGCACCGTCGAGCTCGCCCCGGACGCGGCCTGGCTGCTGCACACGCGTCGTCGCGACGCGACGCGGGCCGGAGCGCGGCTGGCCGTCGACGCGCAGGGGCGTCTCCGTGCCCTGAACCAGGAGATCTCGGTGCTGGAGGCGGAGTTCGGTCGGGAGGTCTTGGCAGCGACCAACGCGGGCGCCGTCCTCGTCCACGATCGTGCCGAGCTCGCCGGGCTTCCGGCGGACCTGGTCGACGCGGCGGCGCGGGCGGCGGAACAGCGCGGGCACGGCGGGGCGTACCTGCTCGACCTGCGCCTGCCGACCCAGCAGCCGGTCGTGGCACTCCTCGAGAACAGGCCGCTCCGCGAGCGCGTGCACCGAGCGTCGATCTCGCGGGGCTCGGGTGTGCCGAGCACGCCGAGCACGCCGAGCACTCCCAGCACTCCCAGCACCGCAGGTGCTGACGGCACAGCCGCTCACCCCGTCGGCCGCGATACCCGCCCGACCCTCCTCGCACTCGTGCGGGCACGCGCCGAGCGTGCCCGGCTGCTCGGGTTCCCGCACCACGCCGCCTACGTGGCCGACGAGGGAACCGCTGGGTCGGTCGAGGCGGTCGAGGAGATGCTCGCGCTGCTCACGGCGCGAGCTGTGGACCGCGTGCGCGTCGATGCGACCGTGCGGGCGGCCGGACTGGCGGCCGACGACCCTGCCGCCACGTTCGAACCGTGGGACTGGGCGTACTACGCAGAGCGCGACCGGTCCACGCAGTTCGACGTCGACGACTCCCGGCTCCGGCCCTACCTCGAGCTCGACCGGGTCCTGCACGAGGGAGTCTTCCGCGCGGCCGGCGACCTGTACGGCTTGACGTTCGAGCGCCGTACCGACCTCGCCGGCTACCACCCGGACGTGCGCGTCTACGAGGTCGGGTCCGCGGAGGGGCGAGGGGTCGGTCTCTTCCTCGCCGACCTCTACGCCCGCGACTCCAAGCGCGGAGGTGCGTGGATGGACAGCCTGGCGGACCAGAGCCATCTGCTCGGCACCCGCCCGGTGGTGATCAACACCCTCAACATCGCCCGCCCTCGCGACGGCGAACCGACGTTGCTGACCGTCGACGAGGTCGAGACCCTGTTCCACGAGTTCGGCCACGCGCTGCACGCCCTGCTGTCCGACGTCCGCTACCCGTCGCAGTCGGGCACGAACGTGCCGCGTGACGTCGTGGAGTTCCCGTCGCAGGTGAACGAGATGTGGGCCCGGGACCCCGACCTGCTCCGGGCCTACGCCGTGCACCACCTCACCGGTGACCCGCTACCGGCTCCGATGGCCGACGCTGTCGTGTCCTCCCAGGTGCACGACGCGGGCTTCACGACCGCCGAGCACCTCGCCGCCGTCCACCTGGACCAGGCCTGGCACAGGCTCTCGCCCGAGGAGGTCCCGGCGGATCCTGAGGAGGTCGCGCGCTTCGAGGAGCAGGCGCTCGACCGCGCCGGTGTCGCACTGGGGTCCGTCCCGCCGCGGTACCGGTCCACGTACTTCACCCACGTGTTCGCCGGCGGGTACGCCGCGGCGTACTACTCGTACCTGTGGTCCGAGGTCCTCGACGCCGACACCGCTGCGTGGTTCCGCCGCAACGGCGGTCGCACCCGTGCGAACGGTGAGCGGTTCCGGCGGACCGTCCTCTCGCGCGGCGGGTCCGCGGACCCCCGACGCATCGTCCGCGAGCTGCAGGGACGCGATCCGGACATCGGTCCGCTCCTCGCGCGCCTGGGACTGGGCGGCCCGGGAGAGACGGGCGCGGAGTTGCTACCGTGAGGCCATGTCCCTTGGTGCCGATCCGGTGACCGTCGACGGCCGGGTGGGGCCCGTCGTCGCTCCGACGGCGCAGGACGAGGTCGTGCGCATCTGCCAGGAGCTGATCCGCATCGACACGTCCAACTACGGGGACGGTTCGGGGCCGGGGGAACGCGCCGCCGCCGAGTACGTGATGGGCCTGCTGACCGAGGTCGGTCTCGACCCGGAGCTGTACGAGTCCGCGCGAGGACGCGCCAACGTCGTGCTGCGACTACCCGGGATCGACGGTGCACGGCCGGCACTCGTGCTGCACGGGCACCTCGATGTCGTCCCGGCGCAGGCCGCGGACTGGACGGTGGACCCGTTCTCCGGCGAGGAGCGCGACGGCCTGGTCTGGGGCCGGGGCGCCGTCGACATGAAGGACATGGACGCGATGATCCTGGCCGTCGTCCGCCAGATGGCGCGAGAGGGGCGGCGTCCGGCTCGCGACGTCGTCGTCGCGATGTTCGCCGACGAGGAGGCCGGCGGCGTGCAGGGAGCACGGTGGTCGGTCGACCACCGTCCGGAGCTCTTCGAGGGTGCGACCGAGGCGATCAGTGAGGTCGGCGGGTTCTCCGTCGAGGTCGCGGGGCGTCGCGCGTACCTGCTGCAGACCGCGGAGAAGGGACTCGCCTGGCTCCGGCTCGTCGCCGAGGGCACGGCCGGCCACGGGAGCCAGGTCAACCAGGACAACGCGGTGACCCGGCTCGCGGGTGCGATGACCCGGATCGGGGAGCACACGTGGCCCCTCGCACTGTCGCCGACGGTTCGTCAGCTCCTGGCCGGCGTCGCCGACCTCACGGGTCTCCGGTTCGACCCCGAGGACCCCGACACCGTCGATCGCCTCGTCGACGCGCTCGGTCCGGCAGCGAGGTTCGTCGGCGCGACCGTCCGGAACACCGCGAACCCGACGCAGCTCAGCGCCGGCTACAAGGCGAATGTGATCCCGGGGCGCGCCGAGGGCGCGCTCGACGCGCGGTTCGTCCCCGGCGGCGAGGCGGAGGCCATGCGCACCCTCCGGCAGCTTGCCGGGCCGGGCGTGCGGGTCGAGGACATCCACCGCGACATCGGACTCGAGGTACCGTTCGACGGGGACCTGGTCGATGCGATGGTGGCCGCCCTCGGGCAGGAGGACCCCGGAGCTGCCGTTCTCCCGTACGCGCTGTCCGCGGGGACCGACAACAAGTCGCTGTCACGCCTCGGCATCGCGGGCTACGGCTTCGCACCGCTGCGACTCCCGCCGGACCTGGACTTCCCGGCGATGTTCCACGGGGTGGACGAGCGGGTCCCTGTCGACGCGCTCGTCTTCGGAACGCGCGTGCTCGATCGACTGCTGCAGACCTGCTGAGGACCTCGGGGCGGGCGACGCCGGCGGCGAACAGGGCCTGTCAGGGCGTGTCGGGCCTGTCAGGGACTGTGAGGGCGTGTCGGGCCCGGTGAGGGCCTGTCGGTGCCGGTCAGGGCCCGAGCAGGTCGAGGGTGCTCCGGACCCGGATGATCTTCCGACGGAGCCAGACCTTGCTCACGCCGCCTGCGTAGAGACGCGTGCGGGCGAGCTCCCATCGTCCGTACTCGGCCTCGTCCGTCAGGACCCGGCACGCGTCGCCGCGGGACGTCGAGCCCGAGAACGTCAGGACCCGGTACTCGTACTCGCGGCCTTGAGCCCCCCACTCGCCGTCGATGCGGCGGGTCATCGTGTCGCCCATCCATCCCCTCCGCTCGCCCGGCGTCACCGAAGGACCATACGCAGTGTCATTGTGCCTGTCACGGAGATACGGTCAGGTCATGACCGTCGACCCGCGCGCCGCACTGGACCGCCTTCTTGCCGCCCTCGAGGCCCACTACCACGCGATCGAGAGCCGTCGCGGGGAGGACGACCCGGCCGTGGACGACGCGTACGACGTGCTGGGGGACGCGTTCGAGGTGTACGACGACGCCCTCGGGACGGTCTACGGCGAGGCCATGCCGTTCTACCTCGCTGAGGAGGGGGACGACGACCTCGACGACGACGCGGACGAGGACCCGGACGACGACGTGGACGACGAGCTCGACGTCGACCTCGACACCGTCGACGACGACCGTGATCACGTGCTGCGCGGCGCGCTCGACCGCAGCGAGGGCTGAGTCACCTCGACGGTGCGGTCCGGGCCCGACGCCCGTTCAGCGGCGCTCGGGATACCCCACCACGGGGGCGCTGACCTCGTCCAGGGCGAGCCTGATCTCCGGTGGGAGGACGAGGTCGAGCGAGGCCAGCGAGGCACGGAGCTGTGCTGGTGTGCGCGCCCCGATGAGCGCAGAGGCCACCGTGGTCTCGTCGGTCAACCACGCGAGCGCGACCTCGAGCGGGCTACGACCGAGCCCGTCGGCCGCCGTGCAGACCGCGTCGACGACCTGTGCCGAGACACCGCCGAGGTAGGGCTCGACGAAGCCGGCGAGATGGGCCGATGCCGCACGCGAGTCGGCCGGGATCGTCCGCCGGTACTTCCCGGTGAGGACGCCCCGCCCGAGGGGCGACCAGGCGAGCACGCCGATCCCGAGGGACGCGGCAGCAGGAAGCACCTCGCGCTCGACCCCGCGCTGCAGGAGCGAGTACTCGACCTCGACGGCGGCGAGCCCGATCTCGTCGCCGAGGAGCGTCGCGGTCCTGGCGGTCTGCCACCCGGGGTGGTTCGAGAGACCGACGTACCGGGCGCGCCCGCTCGTCACCGCAAGTCGCAGCGCCGAGATCGTCTCCTCCAGCGAGGTGCGAGGGTCGGGTGTCTGGACGAGCCAGAGGTCGACCGTGTCCGTCCGCAGCCGCGCGAGCGACGCGTCGAGGGAGGACAGCAGCGCCCCACGGGAGGCGTCGACGACCCCGCCGGCTGCGGTGCGTCGGACGCCCGCCTTGGTGCACAGCACGACCTCGTCCCGTGGCACCACCGTCTCCAGGAGCTGACCGATCAGCTCTTCCGAGGCGCCGTTCGCGTAGGACGCCGCGGTGTCGAGGAGGGTGCCACCCGCGCCGACGAAGTCCTTGAGCTGCTCGCCCGCCTCGTGCGCATCCGTGTCGCGGCTCCAGGTCATGGTGCCCAGGCCGAGACGAGACACCCGCAGGCCACTGCGTCCGAGCTGGCGAAGTTCCATGCCCCACAAGTTACCGGCTGGCGTCAGCCCCCCGGACGACGCATCACCGACGACCGGACCCACCCGGGCGACCGTCACCGCTGCCGACCGACGGACGGGCGTTAGGCTTCCGAGGTGCGCACCTGGCCCTCACCGGAGATTCCCGTCCTTCCAGGCCAGGGCGGCAGGATCCGGGTCCACGACTCCACGACCGGCACGCTCGTCGAGGCTGCGCCCGGACGCGACGCGGGGATGTACGTCTGCGGCATCACGCCGTACGACGCCACGCACATCGGGCACGCGGCGACCTACCTCGCGTTCGACCTGCTGCTCCGGGCATGGCGGGACGCGGGCAAGTCGGTCACCTACGTCTCGAACGTGACCGACGTCGACGACCCGCTTCTCGAGCGTGCCGCCGATACCGGCGTCGACTGGCGTGCCCTCGCGCTCGAGCAGACCGCGTTGTTCCGCGAGGACATGACGGCGCTCGGGGTCGTGCCCCCCGACGTGTGGGACGGCGCCGTCGAGAGCATCCCGCGTGTCGTGGCCGCGGTCGAGCAGATGCTCGCTGACGGCACGGCCTACCGGGTACCGCTGCGCGACCCGGGATCGGGGGGAGCACGACGCGACCTCGGTGACGTCTACGCGGACCTGTCGGCCGACCGGCTGTTCGGGACGGTGTCCCGCCTGGATCGGGCACAGATGCTCGCACTCTTCGCCGAGCGAGGAGGGGACCCCGACGCGCCCGGCAAGCGCGATCCGCTCGATCCCGTGCTGTGGCGTCGCGAACGCGTCGGGGAGCCGACCTGGGACGGGGCAAGCCTCGGGACCGGCCGTCCCGGCTGGCACATCGAGTGTGCCGTGATCGCGCGGGACGCCCTCGGGGTCTCGTTCGACGTCCAGGGTGGGGGCACCGACCTGCTCTTCCCGCACCACGAGATGAGTGCCTCTCACGTGCGATCGCTCACCGCCGCGGGTCCGGACGGCGCCGCGGGTTGCGCTCACGCGCACGTGCACGCCGGGATGGTTGCGCTCGACGGGCACAAGATGAGCAAGTCGCGGGGCAACCTCGAGCTCGTCTCACGGCTGCGCTCGACGGGGGTCGACCCGATGGCGGTGCGGCTGGCGATCCTCGCGCACCACTACCGGCAGGACTGGGAGTGGACCGCGGACGATCTCGCGGCGGGTGAGGCCCGGCTCGCCAGGTGGCGCGACGCGGTATCGGGCAACGGCGGACCTGACGCCTCCGCGACGCTCGGCGAGATCCGGGCCGCGGTCGCGGACGACCTGGATGCACCGCGCGCGTTGCGGGCCGTCGATGCCTGGTGCGACGCCGTCGGTGATCGCGACGGGACGTGGGATCTCGGGGCACCCGGCGTCGTGGCGCGGGCGGTCGACGCGCTCCTCGGGATCCGGTTCTGACCCGGCGGCGCGTCGCGTCGGTCGGCGCGGACCCGGCACGCACCGGCCCGGCACGCACCGGCCCGACGATCCGATCGGCGCCGCGCACCCGGCAGGGCGAACGTGCTGATCAGGCTCCGGTTCCCTTGTCCCGTCGACGCAGGTAGCGCTCGAACTCCTGCGCAATCGCCTCACCCGAGGCCTCGGGGAGCTCGGCGGTGTCCTTGGCCTCTTCGAGCTGGTGGACGTACTCCGCGATCTCGGTGTCCTCGCTCGCGAGCTCGTCGACGCCCACCTGCCATGCCGCAGCGTCCTCCGGCAGGTGGCCGAGGGGGATCGGCTCGCCCAGCAGACCCTCGATCTTCGTCAGGATCGCCATCGCGGCCTTCGGCGACGGCGGGTGCGCGACGTAGTGGGGAACGGCGGCCCACAGCGAGATCGAGCGCAGCCCCCGGTCGGACGCCGCCTGGTGGAGGACGCCGACGATCCCGGTGGGGCCCTCGTAGGAGTTCGCCTCGATCTCGAGAGCGTGCTGGATCATCGGATCGTCGCTCGTCGTGGTGACCGGGATGGGTCGTGAGTGGGGGACGTCGGCTAGCAGGGCGCCGATGGTCACGACGGTCGTGACCCCGAGTCCGGCCGCCAGGTCCAAGATCTCGGCGCAGTACCGACGCCATCGCATGGAGGGCTCGATGCCGTGCACGAGGACGACCGTCCTGCCTGTCTGGGGAGCACGCGCCACGGCGATCGACGTGCTGGGCCAGGTGATGTGGCGAGAGCCGTCGGCGCCGATGCCGACGGTCGGCCGGTTGACCTGGAAGTCGTGGTACTCCTCGGGATCGAGCTCGTCGACCTGCTCGGCGTCCCACGCCTCGTGGAGATGGGCAAGGGCTTGGCTCGCGGCGCTCCCGGCGTCGTTCCAGCCCTCGAACGCGGCCAGCAGCACCGGTCCCTCGCGGTCCACGCGGGCCAGCCACTCGTTCTGCTCGCTCATCCGCACAGCCTAGGTCGTCAGGCGTCGACCGACCCGGAGCCGCGCGGTGTCCCGGCAGTCCGGCTTGCGGTCGCCTCCTGCTCCGCGTGCCCTGCCGAGCGCCGTCTCGCCCGATCGAGGCTCTCGTCGCGCGACACGGGCACGCGAGTGGTCGATCAGCATCGCGACGGTGCGAGAAGCCTGGATTCGGCTGAGGTCACGTCAGCGCGTAGTACTCCTGGCTGGCGATGATGCCGCCGATGATGGCCTCGTTGCGACCGCCGGCCTGCAAGATGCCGACCCAGTAGGCCTGCCCGGTGGGATCGAGCGCCCGGCCGAGCAGATGCTGGTAGTACCCGTTGACCACGGTGCTCAGACGCTCGGTGGAGAGCAGGAAGCCCATGGCGACCTGGCTCCGGGATGCGCCGCTCGCGAGCTGTCCGGTCCAGAAGGCGACCTCGCTGGGAGCGGCAGTTCGGCCGAGTACATCGGCGTACAGCTGGGTGACCCACCCGCCGGCGGTAGACCCCGCCTTCGCGTAGTACTCGTTCGAGGCGATGAATCCCGACTCCATCTGGGAGATCGTCCAGCCGCTGCTCATCTTCCCCAGCCAGAAGGTCAGTCCTGCCGGGTCCGGCAGGCGACCGAGGTAGTGCTGGTAGGAGCCGGCGATCAGTCCGGAACGGTACTCGGTGCTCGACGTGATCGCGTTGGCCACCGCCACCCGCGGGGTCCCGCTGCTCAGCGCGTTGGTCCAGGTCGTCAGACCGGCAGGATCCGGGGCGCGGTTGAAGAGATCGGAGTACACCCGGATGATGTACCGCTGAACCGGCGACGCCTGGGAGCTGGGCGGCGCGGCGACCAGCCGGAACGCCATCGCGTCCACACCGATCTGCGTGGTCGCGGGGTTGGGGTCGTTGTCACCGACATGGACCGTGATGGGGTGGCCGACCGCCACGGTGTAGGTGCCCAGGCTCGTGTATCCCGACGCCGACGACTGGTTGACCACCTTGGTCGTCGTCCCCACCGCATCCGTGATGGTGTACGGAGCGTTCGCCGAGGCGTTCGTCGTCGGGATGTTGGCCTCGACGTCGTACGTGCCGGGCGCGAGCTGAGGCGACCACGTGGCGCCGTTGAACTCGGTGGAACCGTTGGAGTAGGTCCAGTACGCCAGGCCCTTGAGGCCGGCTGGCGCCCCGGGGCGCCAGTAGGACATGGACCCGGTGAAGATGAAACCTGCGCTGCCGGGACCCACGACGTCGGCGCCGTAGTCGACCGGAACCGCCGTGCCCGCCACGCTGGCGTCGACCCAGCTGGCGTCGATGTTGACGGTCGCGCCGCCCCAGCTCTGGCTGGCCCCCCCCGAGTACTGGTGCAACCGCTGATGATTGCTCCAGTACCCGTCCGGGAAGCCCGGGGAGCTGCTCGAGTCCGACGTGGTCTGGAGCTGGTTCCAGTGCGCGAACCAGACGTCGTCCGGTGCGACGAACCCCGCCGAGCCCACCGACTGCGACATGTCCACCATCAGCGACGACGTGCTGCCGTAGGCACCAGCTTCGTATCCGAGACGGTGCAGCTCGGCCGTCCACGCCGAGATGAAGGTCATGACCGTCTGTGAGCAGCCGGGCGCTGCCGAGTTGTACGCCTCCATGTCGTAGTAGATCGGCGTCCCCGAACCCATGCCGAAGTACTGGGAACGGGAGACGGCGTCGTCGGCGCTGGCGGTACCCTGCGCCGCGGCCTGCGAGGCCGTGATGGTGGCCAAGCCGCTCTGGTTCACACAGGGCGCCTGGACCCCGACATAGATCGGCAACAGCCCCCAGCCCATCGACGTCACCTGGCTGACCCACGCGGGGGAGAGGTTGCCGTCGCCGCACGCTCTCATCGACCCACCGATGTAGATTCCGGCCGTGCGGTAGGGCGACGCGAGCCAGGAGCTCATCGTGGATGCCGACGGCGCGGCGCAGGTGTCGAATGCCATGCCGGTGAACTTCGAGCTCGACGCGGCGGTCGAGAGCGCGGCCGTCGAGGCGACGGGCTCGGCTGCCGCGGTGAAGGTGACGTTCGCCGCCGACGGGGTCCACGCGGCGTTGGCCACGGACGGCGTCGATGCCGAGGTGGAGGACGGCGCGGCCGACGGGGTGGAGGACGGGACCACCGACGGGGTTGCCGACGGTGTGGGGGCCGGCACCGACGACGGGCTGGAGGGCGTGGCCGGCGAGGGCATGGAGGACGTCGGCGACGACGGGCCGGACGACCCCACCGCAGAGGCGAGCACCTGGTCGATCGACGAGCTGTCCGCCCCCCACGTCGCCTCCAGGTCGACACCCTGAGCGGCGAACTGAGCCTGCGTGTCATGGCCGATCGGGCTGACACCGACCTGCGCGCCCAAGGTCCCCACCGTGGCTTCGCGGAACGCCAGCGGAGCTCGCGGGGCGGTCGAAGCCGCCTTCAGCCACACGGTGTCGACCCGTCCGACGGCGTGCGCCGGACAGCTCGACTGCGACCCGGGCGACCCGAGATAGACCGCCGGCGTGTCGAACCGAACGCACGCTTCCGGGTTCACCCGTAGGTCGATCACGGGCCAGCTCGCCGGCACGGTGACACGTACGCCGTGGTAGCTGACGAAGCGAAAGGCTGCGGACGTGGGGTCGGCGCTCGGGGTGGACGGTGCAGCCACGGTGCGCGGCGCGTCTATTGCGTTCCCCCGGGAATCGGCTATTGCGGACTCGGTGTGAGGCGCCAACAATCCGACCATGGCAAGCGCACAGACAAGTGCCGCGTGACCAGCTTGCCCCACTTTGACCACGCGTTGTCCTTCCAGCGAAAGCATGTGACCTTGCCGACGGCCCCGAGCGGAATCGGACACGGAGAGCATGACACAACTCGCGCCTCATCTGCCACACTGGTCACATGAGGGTGGTGCGGGGAGCGCCAGCCGCAGCCATTCAGACAAAGCGGATAAATGCCGTTGGCACGATTGGTGAAAAGGACCCACGATGTCACGATCGGCATTGACCGTTGTCGGAAGCCTGATGCTGGTGGTGTGCGCCACATTGACCGGATGTGCGCCCTCGTCGCCTCGCGGGACGGGGTCTGCAGCCCTGTCGGTCGGCGGGTCCTCGCCAGGCACCTCCGCGCCGGCTTCCGGTGACGTGCCGGCCTGCGGGAACACCGACGTGACTGTCGAGGTCGGCGCGAGCGCTGCTGGGCTCGGGCACGTCGGCTCCGTCATCGTGTTCATCAACAGCTCAGACCAACCGTGCACGCTGCTCGGTTACCCCGGCGTCACGGGGCTGGACAGCGCAGGTCGGGAGGTGACTCGCGCACTCCCGACCCTGAGCGGTTACCTCGGCGGCAGCTACACCGAGGCAACGGTGCTGCTCGCCCCCGGAGGTGATGCTTCTGCGCTGGTCGAGGGAACCGACGTCCCCACCGGCACAGCGACCGCGTGCCCGGACTACCCTGGCCTGCTCGTCACGGGTCCCGGTCAGACCACTCCGCACTCCGTGTCCGCGCGCATGCCGGGATGCTCGCTCCTTCAGGTCCACCCCGTGGTAGCCGGGGCCACCGGGAGAGCGTGACCGTCGCACCCCGCGTGGAGGAAGCCGCGGCTCGACGGCCTGACGGCGGCCACGCGGTTCGTGCCGGACCCAGCGCCGGTGACGGGAGTGGTGACGGATCCGCGGCAACGATGATGCCGGGCGTCCGGCCGCGAGTCGTGATGCCGGTAGCCTGACGTGATGACGGGTGTGCTGGATCAGTCCGGTCCGGGCGCACCGTGACCCGTCGGGCGAGCAGCGCTTCCACGGGTCACCTCGCGGCTCCCGATCCCGCTCTTCCGGCTGCCGTCCTGTGGGACATGGACGGGACGCTCATCGACTCGGAGCCGTACTGGATGGCCGCGGAGACCGAGCTGGTCGAGGCGCACGGGGGCACCTGGACCCATGAGGACGGGATGGGTCTGGTCGGGAACGCGCTCGACGCCTCGGCGCACGTCCTGCGTGCCGCGGGAGTCGATCTCGGGATCGACGCGATCGTCGACTTCCTCGTCGAGCGCGTCCGGGCCCAGGTGCTCGGCCGCGTCCCCTGGCAGAGGGGCGCGCGCGGCCTCCTGAGCGACCTGGTGGCGGCCGGGGTCCCGTCCGCGCTGGTCACGATGTCCTTCCGGCGTCTCGCGGACGCCGTCGTGGCCGGCGCGCCGCCGCACTCGTTCTCGGCCGTCGTGTGCGGCGACGAGGTGGAGCGTGGCAAACCCGACCCGGAGCCGTACCTGCGGGCTGCGGCTGCGATCGGCGTCGACATCACGCGGTGCGTCGCGGTCGAGGACTCGCCCACGGGGGTGGCGTCGGCCCTCGCGTCCGGTGCGCGAACCATCGGTGTCCGAGTGATGGTGCCGATCGAGGGGCGACCGGGTCTCAGCAGGATCAGCAGACTCGCGGACCTCGATCTCGGCCTGCTCGGCCGGGTCGCCGCGGGCGAGGTCGTCGATCTGCTCGTCGAGTGACGGCGCCGGGGTCGGATCCCTGAGAGGTGCGCTCTCGTGCTCACCTCACGCGCGCGGCACCACACCCAGGGTCAGCTCGACGGCGCCCTCCGGGATCTGCGGGGCGAGGCCGCCGAACGCTGGGCAACGGGACTGGTGCGCGCACCAGCCGCACAGCGCCGACGTGCGCGGCTTCCAGTCGCCCGAGACGGCCGTGGACCGGATCTGGTCCCACGTGGTGCGGATCCGCGCCTCGGCGGTGTCGAGCTCGGTCTCGCTCGGCTCGTGCCGGATGATCTGCCCGTCGCCGAGGTAGACGAGCTGCAGCATGCGCGGGATGACGCCGCGGGTCCGCCAGATGACCAGACCGTAGAAGCGCATCTGGAAGAGCGCCGAGGCCTCGTACCCCTGCCGGGGTGACTTGCCGGTCTTGTAGTCGACGACGCGCAGCGACCCGTCCGGCGCCTCGTCGATGCGGTCGACGATCCCGCGCAGGAGCGGACCGTTCTCGAGCTGCGCCTCGACGAAGAGCTCCCGGGCGGCCGGTTCGAGCCGGTTCGGGTCCTCGAGGGAGAAGTACGTGCAGAGCAGCTCCGCTGCGGTCGTCAGCCACGCGGCGTCGTCGTCCGCCCCGAACAGGTCGGCGTACTCGGGATGCGCCTCCTGCAGCGCTGCCCACTCCTCGGGAAGCAGTGCGTGGGCGTGCTCGAGGGTGCGACCGCCCGCCGGTGCGTCGAAGAGCCGCTCGAGCACTGCGTGCACGAGGGTTCCGCGCGTAGCGGCCGCACTGGGCGGCTCGGGCAACCTGTCGACCACCCTGAACCGGAACAGCAGCGGGCACTGCGCGAAGTCGTTGGCGCGCGAGGGCGACAACGCCGGTCGCCGGGTGGGCGTCGACCTGCTCGTGGACGTCGTCGCGTCGGCTGCCGGTGGGGTCGAGGTCATTCCGCGAGCGTAGGCCCAGGGTCCGACGTCGGTCTCCGTGGCAGCACCACCTAGGCTTGCCGCGTGACCACCGAGCGCCGCGATCCCGACACGACCTCCGGGTGGGTGATCGGTCACGTCGGCCGAGCCCCGGTGATCCTCACACCGTCCTGGCTGATCGCCCCGGTGGTCATCACGCTGCTGTTCGCCCCGACGGTCCGCACGTACGCTCCCGAGCTCGGAGCCGTCAGCTATCTGGTCGCGGCCGCGTTCGCCCTCCTTCTCCTGGCGTCCGTGTTCCTGCACGAGCTCGCCCATGCGCTCGTCGCGCGAGCGCGCGGTCAACGCGTCAAGGAGCTCGCGATCACGGTCTGGGGCGGGCGCACGTCGTTCGACGCGGCCGCTCCGACGCCGGGCACCAGCGCGCTCGTCGCCGTGGTGGGACCCGTCGCGAACGGCGTCGTCGCTGCGCTGTGCTGGGGCCTGGTCCAGGCGGCGGAGCCGGGCACGGTGGTCACGCTCGTGCTCTATGCGGGG
The DNA here is from genome assembly GCA_021778635.1 of Actinomycetes bacterium. Classification (GTDB taxonomy): domain Bacteria; phylum Actinomycetota; class Actinomycetes; order Actinomycetales; family Cellulomonadaceae; genus JAJDFX01. Next base: position 18,030 of record JAJYCD010000031.1, on the reverse strand, counting down.
CTCGTGAGCAACGTGTTCGTGGCGGTGTTCAACATGCTCCCTGGGCTGCCGATGGACGGCGGCTACCTCCTCGAGGCGGTCGTGTGGCGGCTTACCGGTGACCGCAGCCGCGGCACGCTCGCCGCCGGCTGGTTCGGACGGGGTGTCGTCGTGCTCGTCGCCGCGTGGGTCCTGGTGCCGTCGCTCCTGGCGGGACGCTCACCCGATCTGGTGATGGTCGGGTGGGGTGCCCTCATCGGCGCCTTCCTGTGGAGCGGGGCCGGCCAGTCGATCAGTGCGGCGCGGGCCCAGCTGCGGGTGCGCGGCCTCGGCCTCGGTGACCTCGGAGTCCGGGCCGTCGGCCTGCACGACGTCGGTACCGTCGCCGCCGCCATCGAGGAGGCGGTCCGCGCCGGCGCGGATGCGATCGTCCTGCTCGACAGCGACGGTCGACCGCGCGGCTACGTGGACCAGGCCGCTGCTGCCACGGTGCCGGTCGACCGGCGCACCACCACCTCCCTCGACGCCGTCACCGTCGCGATGCCCGCTGCTGCGGTGATCGACGCGCGACTCACCGGGGACGAGCTCGTCCGAGCGGTCGGTGCCCTCTCGCAGGTGTCGCCCGTGCTCGCCGCGGTTGCGCCGGGACCGGACGGGCCGGTCGTCCACGCGCTGATCCGGGTGCAGGACGTCGTCGCGGCGCTGCGCGCACCTAGACTCGGCTCCCGTGGATGACCAGACGGCCCTGACGCCGGAACCGGACCTCGCTTCCCGTACCGCTCCCACCGGAGCAGAGGTGCGGCGCGGACCGTTCCGGGAGGGTGACCGGGTTCAGCTGACCGATCAGCGCGGACGGCTCAGCACCGTGACGCTGACCAGCGGGGACGCGTTCCACACGCACCGCGGGTACCTCCCCTACGCCGAGCTCGTCGGGTTGCCCGAGGGGAGCGTCGTGCGGAACACCGCAGGCGTCGAGTACCTCGCGGTCCGTCCGTTGCTCAGTGACTACGTCCTGTCGATGCCGCGCGGCGCCGCCGTCGTCTACCCCAAGGACGCCGCGCAGATCGTCGGGATGGCGGACATCTTCCCTGGCGCGCGGGTGATCGAGGCCGGGGTCGGATCGGGCGCGCTGACCATGTCCCTGCTCCGTGCCGTCGGCGACGCCGGCAGCGTGCACTCGATCGAGCGGCGCGAGGACTTCGCCGCGATCGCACGAGGCAACGTCGAGGCGTTCTTCGGCGGCAGGCACCCGGCCTGGACGTTGTCGATCGGCGACCTCGCCGACGTGCTGCCCGTGGTCGCCGAGCCGGCCAGCGTCGACCGGGTGGTCCTGGACATGCTCGCCCCGTGGGAGAACCTGGACGTCGCCGCCACCGCGCTCGCGCCGGGGGGCGTGCTCATCGCGTACGTCGCGACCACGACCCAGCTGTCGCGGCTCGCCGAGGACGTCCGCGCGGACGGGCGCTACACCGAGCCGCAGGCCTGGGAGTCCATGGTCCGGGGGTGGCATCTCGAAGGACTCGCGGTGCGGCCGGAGCACCGGATGATCGGTCACACCGGGTTCCTGCTCACCACACGTCGCCTGGCGGACGGCGTCGATGCGCCGGTGAGACGTCGTCGGCCGTCGAAGGGCGCCTATCCGACGGACGGGACCGGTGCGCCGGTGGGCGAGTGGACCGCCGAGGAGCTCGGCGAGCGCGCGGTCTCGGACAAGAAGGTCCGTCGGGTTCGCAGGGACGTCGGCCAGGAGCCGTCCGCCGGGTGAACCGCGGTCTCACGTGCTGACGTCGTGCCGCGCGCGTCGGGCAGGACTCGTTAGTGTCGAACATGGAGCCTGACGAGAGACGTACGGAGGTCCGATGACCACCACACCTGCCGGGAGCCCGTCTCCCACCGAGCTGACACGTCAGATCGAGCTGCTGATGGCGAAGAACGAGCGGCTCGTCACGCTGCTCGAGGCCGCACGGGCCCAGCTCTCGGACATGAAGGCCCAGATCGACGCGCTCGGCAAGCCGCCCGGTACCTACGGACTGTTCGTCCGCGACCACGGCGACGGCACGGTCGACGTGATCTCTGCCGGCCGCAAGATGCACGTCGTCGCGAGCCCGTCCCTCGACGCCTCGACGCTGCGGCCGGGCCAGGAGGTCCGGCTCAACGAGGCGATGACCGTGGTCGAGGCCGGCGGCTACGAGCTCGTCGGTGAGCTGGTGTCCGTCAAGGAGCTGCTCGGCGCCGGGCGGGCTCTCGTCGTCGGGCGGAGCGACGAGGAACGCGTCGTGCGGTTCTCGGGACAGGTCGAGGACGCCCACGTGCGGGTCGGCGACGCGCTCACGATCGACCAGCGGAGCGGGTTCGTCTTCGAGCGGATCCCGCGCGCCGAGGTCGAGGACCTGGTCCTGGAGGAGGTTCCCGACATCCGCTACGAGGACATCGGCGGGCTGGGCCCCCAGATCGAGCAGATCCGCGATGCCGTCGAGCTGCCGTTCCTGCACCCGGAGCTGTTCCGCGAGCACGGTCTCAAGCCACCCAAGGGCGTGCTGCTGTACGGGCCGCCCGGGTGCGGGAAGACCCTGATCGCCAAGGCGGTCGCGCACTCGCTCGCCGAGACGGCAGCGACGGCCCGCGGCGAGGACGTGGCCCTCGCGAAGAGCTACTTCCTCAACATCAAGGGTCCGGAGCTCCTGAACAAGTACGTCGGGGAGACCGAACGGCACATCCGGTTGATCTTCGCGCGGGCACGTGAGAAGGCCTCGCAGGGGTCACCCGTCGTCGTGTTCTTCGACGAGATGGAGTCGTTGTTCCGCACCCGCGGCACGGGCATCTCGAGCGACGTCGAGACGACCGTGGTGCCTCAGCTCCTCGCCGAGATCGACGGCGTCGAGCGTCTCGACAACGTCATCGTCATCGGGGCCTCCAACCGCGAGGACATGATCGACCCCGCGATCCTGCGACCAGGGCGACTGGACGTGAAGATCAAGATCGAACGGCCGGACGCCGAAGGCGCCAAGGAGATCTTCGCGAAGTACCTCACCCCGGACCTCCCGATCCACCCGGACGACCTCGCGGAGCACGGTGAGGACGTGCCCTCGGCGGTCGACGCGATGATCGATCGAGTCGTCGAGCGCATGTACTCCGAGAGCGAGGAGAACCGGTTCCTCGAGGTGACCTACGCCTCGGGGGACAAGGAGATCCTGCACTTCAAGGACTTCAACTCGGGTGCGATGATCCAGAACGTCGTCGACCGGGCCAAGAAGAGCGCGATCAAGGACCTGCTGGCCACCGGTCAGCGCGGGATCCGGGTCGAGCACCTGCTCACCGCGTGCGTCGACGAGTTCAAGGAGAACGAGGACCTGCCGAACACGACCAACCCGGACGACTGGGCCCGGATCTCCGGCAAGAAGGGCGAGCGGATCGTCTTCATCCGGACGATCATCCAGGACAAGAAGGGCACCGAGGCGCGACGGACGATCGAGACCATCGCCGGCACCGGCCCCTACCTGTGAGCTCGGCGAGACGTGGTTCGACCGACCGGCGGCGGCGCGTGGCCGGTCCTCCGCAGCGTCCTAGGGTGTGCTCGTGACGACGCGCCGTGTGATGGGGATCGAGACCGAGTACGGCGTCCTCCAGCCGGGACATCCGATGGCCAACCCGATGCTGCTGTCGAGTCACGTCGTTGCCGCCCACGCCGTGGTCGACGACGCGGCGGACCCGGCCACCCGAGGCGCGACCCGACGTACGCGTGCGAGGTGGGACTACGACGACGAGGACCCGTTGCACGACGCTCGCGGCTTCCGCCTCCAGCGGGCGTCGGCGCACCCGTCCCTGCTGACGGACGACCCGGTCCTGCCCGCACCGTCCGGCGACGCCCCGGAGGCACTCGCGCGGCCCACCGTCGAGGAGTACGAGGACCCCGGTGCGGCCAACGTCATCCTGACGAACGGGGCACGCCTCTACGTCGACCACGCCCACCCGGAGTACTCCTCGCCCGAGGTGACGAGCCCGCTCGACGCCGTCCGCTGGGACCGCGCCGGTGAGCTCGTGATGCTCGCGTCGGTCCGGGCCCTCGCCCAGAACCCGGTCCTGCCGGACGTCGCGCTCTACAAGAACAACGTGGACGGCAAGGGCGCGACCTACGGGACGCACGAGAACTACATGGTCGACCGGGCGGTGCCGTTCACGGTGCTGGCCGAGCGCCTGACCCCGTTCCTGGTCACCCGGCAGGTCTTCACCGGAGCCGGTCGCGTGGGGCTCGGGCAGCGCGGGCAGGCGCCGGGCTTCCAGCTCTCCCAGCGCGCCGACTACATCGAGGCGGAGGTCGGGCTCGAGACGACCTTGCGCCGACCGATCGTCAACACGCGCGACGAGCCGCACGCGGATCCCGAGCGCTGGCGACGCCTGCATCTGATCATCGGCGACGCGAACCTCCTCGAGGTTGCGACCTATCTCAAGCTCGGCACGACGTCTCTCGTGCTCTGGGTGATCGAGCACGCGGCCGCGCTGCCCGGGCTCGTGTCCCGTCTCGACCGGCTCGCGCTGCTCGACCCGGTCGAGGCTGTCCACGTCGTGAGCCATGACCTCGCCCTCACGGCGCGGCTCCCGCTCGCGGACGGTCGGCAGCTGACCGCGCTCGAGATCCAGCAGGTCTACCTGGACGCGGTGCGCGACGCCCTGGCGACGGTCGACCCGCACGACGACACCGAGGGCGCTCGTCAGACCGCCGACGTCGTCGCGCGGTGGGCGTCCCTGCTCGGTCGGCTCGCGACCGATCCGACCAGCTGCGCCCGTGAGGTCGAGTGGTTGGCGAAGCTGCGGCTCCTCGACCGCATGCGGCGCCGTGACCGGCTCGCCTGGGACCACCCGCAGCTCTCGGCCGTCGACCTCCAGTGGTCGGACGTCCGCCCCGAACGCGGGCTCTACCAGCGGCTGAGGGCGGCCGGCGCCGTGGAGGTGCTGGTCGGCGACGTCGAGGTCGAGCGCGCGGTGGGGCACCCGCCCGACGACACGCGAGCCTTCTTCCGGGGCGAGACGATGGCACGGTACGGGCGCAACGTCTCGGCGATGAGCTGGGACTCGGTGGTGTTCGACGTGCCGGGTGCGCCGACGCTGCAGCGGGTGCCGATGCGCGACCCGTGGCGTGGCACGCGCGTGCACGTCGGGCCGCTGCTGGACCGGTGCCCTGATGCCGCCACCCTGCTGGCCGAGCTCGGCGGAGGGCGATCCGCGTGAGCCGGGACGCCCGCAGGTCTACCTCGAGCAGGGCCTAGGGTAGGACGAGGCAGCATCGCCCACCATGCGCTGGAGGTCGTCATGACTGGTCAGGAACGTGAGCACGCGCGCCGGGACGAGGATCAGCCGGACGAGGCCCCCGCACCCGCCGCCCCGGCCGTGCAGAAGCAGGACGCCGAGGTCGATGCGCTGCTGGACGAGATCGACGACGTGCTCGAGTCGAACGCGGAGCAGTTCGTGCGGGGTTTCGTCCAGAAGGGCGGTCAGTGACGCTCGATGAGCACTGATCCGAGCGGGCGACTCCCGCGCGCGTTCACCACGCCCGGCAGCTCGTCCTTCGTCGAGTTCCTCGGTGCGCACGCACCCGAGCTCCTCCCGTCGGGTCGCGCCGCCCTTCCGGGCACCGACCCGACCGGCTCCCTCGCGCCGCACGGCACGACGATCGTCGCGCTGACGGTTGACGGTGGGGTCGTGATGGCGGGCGACCGCCGCGCGACGATGGGGTCGATGATCGCCAGCCGGGAGATCGAGAAGGTGTTCCCGGCAGACGACTTCTCGGCCGTCGGGATCGCGGGGACCGCGGGTCTCGCCGTCGAGATGGTGCGGCTGTTCCAGCTCGAGCTCGAGCACTACGAGAAGATCGAGGGCTCGGCGCTGTCGCTCGTCGGCAAGGCCAACCGCCTCTCGACGCTGATCCGCGGCAGCCTTCCGCTCGCCTTGCAGGGCCTGGCCGTGGTGCCGTTGTTCGCCGGCTACGACCTCGACGGCACCGTCGGCCGGATCTTCTCCTACGACGTGACGGGCGGCCGCTACGAGGAGCACGAGCACCACAGCGTCGGCTCGGGCTCGGTCTTCGCCCGAGGCTCGTTGAAGAAGCGGTGGCGACCGGGTCTGGATCCTGCCGACGGCGTGCAGGTGGCGCTCGAGGCGCTCGTCGACGCGGCCGACGACGACTCGGCGACCGGTGGCCCGGACCTCGCGCGGCAGATCTGGCCGGTGGTCGCGACGGTCACGGCAGCGGGATATCAGCGGGTTCCCGACGAGCAGCTCGCCGAGCTGGTGACCGAGCTCGCGGCGCGACGTCGTCAGAGCCACCAGAGGGGAGGCCACGCATGAGCATGCCCTTCTACGTCTCGCCCGAGCAGCTGATGAAGGACAGGGCCGACTACGCCCGCAAGGGCATCGCGCGCGGACGCTCGGTCGTCGTGCTCGCCTACGACGACGGCATCGCGTTCGCGACGGAGAACCCGTCCCGGGCGCTGCACAAGGTGTCGGAGATCTACGACCGGATCGCGTTCGCGGCCGTCGGGAAGTACAACGAGTTCGAGAACCTGCGCGTCGCCGGCGTGCGTTACGCCGACCTGCGCGGGTACTCGTACGACCGCGCGGACGTCAACGCGCGCGGTCTCGCGAACGCGTACGCCCAGACGCTCGGCACGGTGTTCACCACGGAGGCCAAGCCGCTCGAGGTGGAGCTCGTGGTGGCCGAGGTCGGTCCGACGGCCGAGGAGGACCAGATCTACCGGCTCTCGTACGACGGCTCGGTCGCCGACGAGCACGGGTACGTGGTGATGGGTGGACAGGCGGAGCGACTCGGGGCGCAGCTCGGCGAGACGTGGGCCGCCGGGATGCCCCTCGCGCAGGTGCTGGCGCTCGCGGTGACGGTCCTCGGCTCGGCGCAGGATCCCGACGCCGAGCCGCGGGTGATCCCGGCCGGCCAGCTCGAGGTCGCGGTCCTCGACCGGACCCGGCCCCGGCGGGCGTTCCGCCGGCTCACCGGCGCTCTCTTGGAGGACCTCGTGGCCGGCGCGGCCGGATGAGCCCGGCCCTGCGCGGTCCCGTGGCCGCGTGAGGCCGCGCGTGGCGGGGCGGCACCGCTCCTAGGCTCGACCGGACCACCGTGTGTGCAGCACCCCGCAGGAGGACGAGATGGATCGCCGGATCTTCGGCCTGGAGACCGAGTACGGGGTCACCTGTGCGTCGACCGAGGGACGCGGGCTGTCGGCCGACGAGGTCGCGCGCTACCTCTTCCGGAAGGTCGTCGCGTGGGGCAGGTCATCGAACGTGTTCCTGCGCAACGGTTCGCGCCTCTACCTCGATGTCGGGTCGCACCCCGAGTACGCCACCGCGGAGTGCGACGACATCCGTCAGCTCGTGACGCACGACCGTGCCGGCGAGCGGATCCTCGAAGGCCTCGTCGCCGACGCCCAGCAGCGCCTCGAGCACGAGGGGATCGGCGGCCGCGTCCATCTGTTCAAGAACAACACCGACTCCGCCGGGAACTCGTACGGGTGCCACGAGAACTACCTGGTCCGGCGTCAGGGCGACTTCAGCCGGCTGTCGGACGTCCTCGTCCCCTTCCTCATCACGCGCCAGATCCTGACCGGAGCCGGGAAGGTGCTGACGACCCCGCGTGGCGCGGTCTACTGCCTGTCGCAGCGCGCCGACCACATCTGGGAGGCGGTGTCGAGCGCCACGACGAGGTCCAGACCGATCATCAACACCCGCGACGAGCCGCACGCCGACGCGGAGCACTACCGGCGCCTGCACGTCATCGTCGGTGACTCCTCGATGGCCGAGACCACGACGATGCTCAAGGTCGGCACGACGGACCTGATCCTCCGGATGATCGAGGCCGGCGTGACGATGCGGGACATGGCGCTCGAGAACCCGATCCGGGCGATCCGTGACATCAGTCACGACATGACCGGGAGGCATCCGGTTCAGCTCGCGAACGGGCGAACCGCGACCGCGATCGACCTCCAGGAGGAGTACCTCGCTCGCGTCACGGAGTTCGTGCAGCACGAGGGGGCACCGAGCGGTCTCACCGCCCGCGTGCTGGACCTCTGGGAGCGCGGGCTGCGTGCGATGCGGACGGGCGACCTCGGCCTGGTCGACCGCGAGCTCGACTGGGTCATCAAGCTGCGGTTGATCGAGCGGTACCGCGCCAAGCACGGCCTCGAGCTGTCGGACGTCCGGGTCGCCCGGCTCGATCTCGCCTACCACGACATCTCGCGCACCGAAGGCCTGTACAACCTGCTCGCCGCGCGCGGGCTCGTCGACCGGGTGACGACCGATCTCGACGTGTTCGAGGCGACGGCGCTCCCGCCGCAGACCACGCGCGCGAAGCTGCGCGGAGACTTCGTCCGTCGTGCCCAGGAGGCCAAGCGCGACTACACGGTGGACTGGGTCCATCTGAAGCTCAACGACCAGGCGCAGCGGACCGTGCTGTGCAAGGACCCGTTCCGTAGCGTGGACGAGCGCGTCGAGCGGCTGATCGAGTCGATGTGACGGTCCCGACCCGCGGTGGGCGCGAGGCGGCCGACCCGTAGAATCGAGGGCCCGGGGCGTGCCCGCCCGATCACCAACGACCGAAGAGGATGTCTGTGCGCCGACTGATCGCCGTGGCTCTCGCCGTCCTCCTCCTGGTCGCGGGGTGCACGCGCGGCGGCTCGGGGACGGCGGACGTGCAGGTCGGCGGAGATCCGGGCGCGCTCCCGACCGTGCGGTTCCCGGTGCCTCTCGCCGTGACGACGCCGAGCTCGACGGTGGTGTGGGCCGGCACGGGCAGCACGCTCGTCGAGGGCAAGCCGGTCCTGATCGACTACCTGCTCGAGAACGCGTCGACCGGCGCAGTGGTCGCCGAGAGCTACGGCTCGAGCCCCAAGCCCTACCTCCTGACCAAGGAGAGCCTGGGGGCGGATCTGTTCGAGGCGCTCCGTGGTCAGCGGGTGGGCGCGCGCATCGTCCAGGAGACCCCGGCGTCCGCAGCCGGCGGCATGGCCTTCCCGACCGTGATCGTGATGGACGTCCTGGCCACGCGCGCCGAGGGCGACCCGGTACCCGCGCGGCCCGGCATGCCGACCGTGACACTCGCCGCAGACGGAGCGCCGACCATCACGGCGACGAGCGGTGCACCGCCGACGGACCTGACGGTCGTGCCGCTCATCAAGGGGACCGGGGACCAGGTCCCGGCCGACGCCCAGGTGACGGTCCAGTACACCGAGGTCGACTGGGCGACGGGCGCGGTCGTCGACTCGACCTGGACGAGCGGCATGCCGGTCTCGTTCAGCCTCGCGGGCCTCGGCGCGTGGTCGCAGGGGCTCGTCGAGCAGACCATCGGGAGTCAGGTGATGGTCGTCGTGCCGCCGTCGTTCGGGCTCGGCGGACCGAAGGGCAGCGAGCTGCAGAATGCCACCCTCGTCTTCGTGGTGGACATCCTCGCGGCCACCGGCCCCGGGACGGCGCCCTCTCCGTCCGTCACGCCGGCACCCTCCGCCGCGCCGTCGTCGTCACCCACCAGCTGAAGTGGAGCAGGCCACGTGTCTCTCGCCCTCCGTGTGATCCCGTGCCTCGACGTCGACGCCGGCCGGGTCGTCAAAGGGGTCAACTTCGAGAACCTGCGCGACGCGGGCGACCCGGTCGAGCTCGCGCGTCGTTACGACGCCGCCGGTGCGGACGAGCTCACGTTCCTCGACGTGTCGGCGTCGTCGAGCGATCGCGAGACCACCTACGACGTCGTTCGCAGAACCGCCGAGCAGGTCTTCGTCCCGTTGACCGTCGGGGGAGGGGTCCGGTCCGCCGAGGACGTGGACCGGCTGCTCAGAGCCGGCGCGGACAAGGTCGGGGTGAACACCGCTGCGATCGCCCGGCCCGACCTGGTCGCCGAGATCGCCCAGCGGTTCGGCAGCCAGGTGCTGGTCCTGTCGGTCGATGCCCGTCGGGTCACGGGCGGCACGCGGACGGAGTCGGGGTACGAGGTCACGACGCACGGGGGTCGGCGCGGCACGGGCATCGACGCGGTGACGTGGGCCGCGCACGCGGCGGACCTGGGCGCGGGGGAGATCCTGCTCAACTCGATGGACGCCGACGGCACGACCGCGGGGTTCGATCTCGAGATGATCGCCGCGGTGCGCCGCGAGGTGCGCGTCCCCGTGATCGCGAGCGGCGGAGCGGGTACGCCGGAGCACTTCCTCGCGGCGGCTCGCGCCGGCGCGGATGCCGTCCTGGCTGCGAGCGTCTTCCACTTCGGCGTGCTCACGATCGGCCAGGTGAAGGACGCGCTGCGTGCGGGAGGGGTCACGGTCCGCTGAGCGGCGACCGGGACCGCTGACCTCCGGCGGTGGCGCGAACCGGTGCCGACCTCGGCCGGTCCGCCGCGGCCCGGCTCAGCCGCCCGGCAGGACCTGCTGGACCGCGGTGACGTCCTCAGGAGCGCCGACGACCTCGATCGCCGCCGCGGCTCCACGCCCGAGCGCGTGCAGGGTCAGCTCGCCGACCTCTCCGCGGACGACCACGGTCCCGTGGTCTCCGCGGGGTCGGTGGACCGCCTTGCGCGGGCCGTCCGTGACGACCAGCACGATGCCGACCGGCGAGCGGCGATAGCTCAGTCGCGCCATCGACGTCAGGCGCTCCCAGAGCGCCCGGGCCAGCTCCGGTTCGAGAGCGCGTGGCGGCACGGGGCCTGCGCCGCGGCGCACGTCCTCGGTGTGCACGTAGAACTCCACCAGGTTCGCCGCGTCGCCGGCCCATGCGACCGGGGTCCACCGTGACGCCGGCCTGGCGACCTGGTCCACGAGCGCGGCGAAGCCGGCGGCGTCGCGAGCCGTGTCGGCGAGCTCGGCCGTCAGCCGATCGGACTGCGGCGTCAGCGCGGGGATCGCCAGGCCGATCCCGACGCGCGGAGAGCGTTCGCGCAGGAGCACGTGCGCGGCGACGTGGCGGGCCTCCCAGCCCGCGCACAGGGTGGGTGCGGTGGGACCTGCCGTGCGAAGCGCATCCACCAGGGCCGCTCGTTCGTGACTGTGCCAGCTCATCCCGTCATCGTGACACGGCGTCGGCGATGGTCGGGCCACGCCCGGGCTCCGGTGGCGCGCCGACCTGCGTCGCGGATGCGGCCGCACCGGGTGGATGTCGTCGTGGCACGGGACCGGTCGGAGGTGACCCGTCCCGGCATGGGAAGATCGGGTCGTGCCCGCATCGACCTTCTCGCCCTCGACCGGCAGCGCGTCTCACCCCGAGCTCGATCCCGACATCGCAGCCCGATTGACCCGGGACGCCCACGGCCTCGTCGCCGCCGTGGTCCAGCAGCACGACTCCGGCGAGGTCCTCATGCTCGGCTGGATGGACGACGAGGCGCTGCGTCGCACGTTGACGACCGGGCGGGTCACCTTCTGGAGCCGCTCGCGGCAGGAGTACTGGCGCAAGGGCGACACGTCGGGCCACATCCAGCTCGTCCGGTCCGTGCAGCTCGACTGCGACGGGGATGCGCTGCTCGTGCGCGTCGACCAGGTCGGCGCCGCGTGTCACACCGGCGCGCGGACCTGCTTCGAGGCCGGTGGACACCTTCCGGCGGTCGACGGCGCGACGAGCTCCGACGTGCTGGGCGGACGGTCGTGAGCGCGGTGCCGGACGACGACGGGCCCGGCGGCGAGCTCGTCGTCGAGGCGGCCGACGTGAGCTGGGGTGCGGTGTGGCCGTCGCTCGGCACGTTCCGGGCGATGGCCCCCGGGCGGCGCGTGATCCCGGTCGTGCGCCGGCTGCTTGCCGACGACGTCACCCCGGTGGGGTTGTACCGGTCGCTCGCGCAGGGACGTGCCGGGACGTTCGTGCTCGAGTCGGCCGGGAGCGACGGGACGTGGTCCCGGTACTCGTTCGTGGGGGTGCGTTCGCGCGCCACGCTGACCGTCCGCGACGACCGAGCGGTGTGGACCGGTGACGTCCCGGCGGGGGTGCCCGTCACGGGCGCGCCGATGGAGGTGCTGGCCGAGGCTCTGGAGGTGCTGCGGACGTCCGCCGTGCCGGGCCTCCCGCCGCTCACCGGCGGGCTCGTGGGAGCGCTCGGCTGGGACGTCGTGCGTCGCTGGGAGCCGACGCTCCCCGCGGTCGCGCCCGACGAGCTCGGCGTCCCGGAGATGACGCTGTGCCTCGCGAGCGACCTCGCCGTGATCGACCACGCCGAGGGATCCGTGTGGTTGATCGCGAACGCGATCAACTTCGATGCGACGGACGAGCGCGTCGACGAGGCGTACGTCGACGCGGTCGGTCGCCTCGACGCGATGCAGCAGGACCTGGTGCGACCGGCCCCTGCTGCGGCGGCCGTCCTGGTCGATGCCCCCGAGCCGGCGCTCGAGTTCCGGTCCACGCGCGAGGATTTCGAGGCGTCGATCCTGGCGGGCAAGGCGGCCATCCGCGACGGTGAGGTCTTTCAGGTGGTCCTGTCGCAGCGACTGGACCTCGAGTGCCCCGCCGACCCGTTGGACGTCTATCGTGTGCTGCGCACGATCAACCCGAGCCCGTACATGTACTACCTGCAGCTCCAGGACGCCGACGGTCGCGACTTCGCGGTGGTCGGGTCGAGCCCGGAGACTCTCGTCAAGGTTACCGATCGGCGGGTCGTGACCTTCCCGGTCGCCGGGTCACGGCCGCGGGGCGCGAGCCCGGAGGAGGATCGGGCCTTCGTCGACGAGCTCCTCGCCGACCCGAAGGAGCGCGCCGAGCACATCATGCTCGTCGACCTGTCGCGCAACGACCTCGTCAAGGTCTGCGAGCCGGCCACCGTCGAGGTCGTGGACTTCATGGAGGTCCGGCGCTTCAGCCACATCATGCACATCTGCTCGACCGTGGTCGGCCGCATGCGCGAGGGTTCCACGGCCCTCGGCGTGCTCGCAGCCACGTTCCCCGCGGGGACCCTCTCGGGTGCGCCGAAGCCGCGCGCAGTGGCGCTGATCGACGAGCTCGAGCCCGCACGTCGAGGAATCTACGGCGGCACCGTGGGCTACTTCGACTTCGCCGGAGACATGGACATGGCCATCGCGATCCGGACGGCGCTGATCCGCGACGGTCGGGCGAGCGTCCAGGCCGGGGCCGGGATCGTGGCGGACTCCGTGCCGGCGACCGAGTACCTCGAGTCCCGTGACAAGGCGGCAGCGGCGGTGCGCGCGGTCCAGATCGCGAGCAGGTTGCGCCGGGCCGACCGATGAACGACCACGCGGGCGGATCGAGCCGGCGCCCGGTCGGCCGGGGGCGCGCGATCGTCGTCGTGCTCGTCACCGCGGGCGTCGTCTTCGCGGTGGCTGCGCCCGCGTGGGTGCGCGCGGTCGGGTCGACCGCCCTGGTCGCGCACGTACCTGTTGCAATCTCCGGCACCCGGGCGTCGACGGCGGTCGGGGCGGCCTCGCTCGTGCTGCTCGCCGCGGCAGGCGCGCTGTCCCTGGTCGGTCGGGCGGGCCGATGGGTCGTCGCGGTCGTCGTGATCGCTGCCGGGGTCCTCGTCGCGGCATCGGCCCTGGCGGTGATCGTGGACCCGGTCCCGGTGGCGACGGCCTCCGTCGCCGAGCAGACGGGCGCGGGTGCCCTGTCCGGTCCGGTGCGCCTGACGGTCTTCCCGTATCTCACCGCCGCGGTCGGCGTCGTCGTCGTCGCCGTCGGGGTGTTCGTGGTGCGGGTCTCCGGTACGTGGGCGACCTCGGCGCGTCATGACGTGGCCGCCGCGGTCGTGCCGGACGACGACCACAGCGCCTGGGACGCTCTCACGCGCGGGGACGACCCGACCTGACCGGCGCGCCCCGGGGAGTCCCGGTCTCATCCGATAAGGTGCACCTGAATCGAGCGAAAGGCACTGGCACATGGCCGAGCAGTCCGCGGAGGGCACGCAGTCGACAGGCGCACCCGCCTGGCTCCCTCCGAGCGCCCCCCCGAGCAACCACGGGCACACCGTCGCGGCCTGGACGACGACGACCGTGGTGCTGGTCGGTGCGCTCGTCTCGGCGCTGGCCGTGGTGTTCGCCGTCGTCTGGCTCTTCTGGGTGGGACTGGGTGTCGTCCTCGTGGGCGCGATCGTGGGGAAGGCGCTCCAGGTCCTGGGCTACGGGCAGGGCGGGGCCAACACCCTTGCGCGGCAGTCGGGCGCCGGCGCGCACTGACCGGATCGACCGAGCGGATCGAGGGGAGACCGAGGACCATGTCGATCGTCGAGCTCCGCGAGGCAGACCGGTCGTCAGCCGTCCGGCTCGCGGCCCTGCGCGCTCCGGCAGCGGTCGGCGCGCTTGCGCTCGGTGTCACCGCGGTTGCGGCCTGGCACGACCCGTACCGGTCAGGTGCCTACCTCGGCTGCCCGTTCTACCTGCTCACCGGCTTGTACTGCCCGATCTGCGGCTCGACCCGAGCGCTCTACGACCTCGCCCACCTGAACCTGTCGGCGGCGTGGGGGATGAACCCGCTCTTCGTGCTCGTGCTCCCTCTTCTCGTCGGCACGTGGCTCCGCTGGGGCGTGCGATCGTGGCGCAGCGGGGCGGGGATCGGGTTCAGACCCCTCTCGCCGCGCCGGGCGCTCGTGGGGGTCGTCGTGCTCCTCGTGTTCGGGATCCTGCGCAACGTGCCTGTCCTCGCACCATGGCTGGCACCGTAGGTGCACGGCGGTCGCCGTCTCCGGCGGTCCAGGTGCTGGTCGCCGTGGTCGGGCAGATCGATCGACCCCTCTACGATGGCTGTCAGCAAGCAGGCCACCGACGGTGGGACGGGGCCCGCCAGGCGACTGGGAGGTGACGGTCCATGACCGTGCTCGACGACATCATCGTGGGGGTCAGGGAAGACCTCGCCGAGCGTGAGAATCGCACTCCTCTGGGGGCGTTGAAGGAGCGCGCCGCGCGCGTCAGCGAAGCCAAGGAGTGCCTGAGCAGGCTCTATGCCGAGGACGCGGTCGGGGTCATCGCGGAGGTCAAGCGGTCGAGCCCGAGCAAGGGTTCGCTCGCGCCGATCACCGATCCGGCCGCCCTCGCGGCGGAGTACGAGAAGGGTGGTGCCGCCGCGATCTCGGTCCTGACCGAGCAACGGCGCTTCAAGGGCAGCCTCGCCGATCTCGACGCGGTCCGGGCGGCGGTGGACATCCCCGTGCTCCGCAAGGACTTCGTCGTCTCGCCCTACCAGATCTGGGAGGCCCGCGCGCACGGCGCCGATCTCGTCCTGCTCATCGTCGCGGCGCTCGAGCAGACCGTCCTGACCTCGTTCATCGAGCGAGTGCACTCTCTCGGCATGACGGCCCTCGTCGAGGTGCACACGGGCGAGGAGGTCGCGCGAGCGGCCGACGCCGGCGCGCGGGTGATCGGGGTGAACGCGCGCAACCTCAAGACCCTCGACGTCGACAGAGACACGTTCTCGCGTCTCGCACCGCTGATCCCGAGCGGGATCGTCCGCATCGCCGAGTCCGGAGTCCGCGGGCCGCACGACGTGATGGACTACGCGCGGGCCGGGGCGGACGCCGTTCTCGTGGGCGAGGCGCTGGTGACCGACGACGCACCGCGCGAGTCGGTCGCGGACCTCGTCGCCGCGGGCTCGCACCCGTCGCTCCGGGCGGTCCGCCACTGACCGACCTTCCGCGTCCGGCCGTCCGAGCCGGAGGGCTGGACCGTCACCGGACCGCGCCGGCCTGTCGTCACGGGCCGCCCGGCTCCGTGACCCGCTGTGACCCAACGAACCCGATGACGAGAGCAGGGCAGTGAGCACTTCAGGTGAGGGACAGGATCCGGTCCGGGCGCCAGGAGCCGGCGAGGCGCCGCTGGGTCAGGGATCGATCGCGGCGTCGTTGGCCACCGGTCAGGGCCCGTACTTCGGGGAGTTCGGGGGCAGGTTCGTCCCGGAGGCGCTCGTGGCGGCCCTGGACGAGCTGGACACCGAGTACCAGAAGGCGAAGGTCGACCCGACCTTCACCGAGGAGCTCATGCGGCTCCACCGGACGTACACCGGCCGTCCGAGCATCATCACGGAGGTGCCGAAGTTCGCCGCGCACGCCGGCGGCGCGCGGATCATCCTCAAGCGCGAGGACCTCAACCACACCGGCTCGCACAAGATCAACAACGTGCTCGGTCAGGCACTGCTGACCAGGCGGATCGGCAAGACGCGGGTGATCGCCGAGACCGGGGCCGGCCAGCACGGCGTCGCGACGGCGACGGCGGCCGCACTGTTCGATCTCGACTGCACGATCTACATGGGCGAGGAGGACACCCGTCGCCAGGCCCTGAACGTCGCCCGCATGCGGCTCCTCGGTGCCGAGGTCGTCCCGGTGACGACCGGGTCGCGCACGCTCAAGGACGCGATCAACGAGGCGCTGCGTGACTGGGTGACCAACGTCGAGACCACCAACTACGTCTTCGGGACGGTGGCCGGACCGCACCCGTTCCCCGCCATGGTGCGCGACCTGCAGAAGATCATCGGCGAGGAGGCGCGTCAGCAGGTGCTCGATCTGACCGGTCGACTTCCCGACGTCGTCGCCGCGTGCGTCGGCGGGGGAAGCAACGCGATCGGCATCTTCCACGCGTTCCTCGACGACCGGGGCGTGCGACTGCTCGGGTTCGAGGCCGGTGGGGACGGCGTCGAGACGGGCCGGCACGCGGCGACCATCACGGCGGGCGCTCCCGGCGTGCTCCACGGCGCGCGGTCGTTCCTCCTGCAGGACGAGGACGGCCAGACCATCGAGAGCCACTCGATCTCGGCGGGTCTCGACTACCCGGGCGTCGGCCCGGAGCACTCGTGGCTCGCGAGCATCCACCGGGCGGAGTACCGACCGGTGACGGACACCGAGGCGATGGACGCGTTCCGGCTGCTGTGCCGCACCGAGGGGATCATCCCGGCGATCGAGTCGGCTCATGCGCTCGCCGGCGCGCTCGAGATCGGTCGGGAGCTCGGTCCCGACGGCCTGATCCTGGTCAACCTGTCCGGCCGCGGGGACAAGGACGTCGAGACGGCGGCCCGCTGGTTCGGGTTGCTCGACGAGGACTCGGCGTCCGGGTACTCGGCGCACGACGTCCCCGAGGAGGGCGACCGATGAGCACGACAGGCACCACGAGCGCGACCGCTTCCCGCCTGGGCGAGCTGCGTGCGGAGGGGCGAGCCGCGCTCGTCGGTTACCTGCCGCTCGGCTTCCCCGACCTTGCCGGTTCCATCGAGGCCGCGTGCGCCATGGTGGACGCCGGTGTCGACGTCGTCGAGCTCGGCATCCCGTACTCCGACCCGGTCATGGACGGCCCCCAGATCCAGCGTGCGGTCGAGCAGGCCCTCGCGGCCGGGACGCGCGTCCGCGACGTGTTCGGCGCGGTCGAGCAGATCGCGGCGACCGGGGCACCGGTGCTCGTGATGACGTACTGGAACCCGGTGGTCCGCTACGGGGTCGAGGCGTTCGCGCGGGATCTCGCCGGCGCGGGCGGCGCGGGGCTGATCACCCCGGACCTGATCCCCGACGAGGCCGGCGAGTGGCTCGCCGCGTCGGACGCGCACGGGTTGGACCGGGTGTTCCTGGTGGCCCCGAGCTCGTCACCCGAACGGCTCGCTGCCGCGGCCGCCGCCTCGCGCGGGTTCGTCTACGTCGCGTCGACGATGGGTGTCACGGGCGAGCGGTCGACGGTCGGCTCGCAGGCCGAGCGTCTCGCGCGGGACACCAGGGCGGCGGGCGCGGACCTCGTGTGCGTCGGGCTCGGGGTCTCGCGCGCCGACCAGGCGGCGCAGGTGGCCGCGTATGCGGACGGCGTGATCGTCGGTTCGGCGCTCGTCCGGCCGCTCTCCGAGACCGCTGACCCGGCGGCGGGCATCCAGGCGCTCCGTGCGGTGGTGGTCGACCTCGCTGCGGGCATCCGTTCGTCGACGCGGTGATCGCCGTGGTCGGCACGGGCTCTGGTTCACCGTCTGGACGGCCGATCGGGTCTCGGGGGTCCGCTGGTAGCCTGTGTCGTGGTGGGACGTCGGCACCCCGGACGTGACACCGACCTCAGACGCACACCGATCGTGGTGCAGGACGAGGAAGCCGAGGACCGGTCGCCCGCGTGAAGCGGTCGG
>JAJYCD010000122.1 GCA_021778635.1 Actinomycetes bacterium | reverse complement strand
GTTCGGGCCGTCGCTACGCCGGGATCGGCGACGTGATCGTCGCCACCGTGAAGGATGCGATCCCCGGCGGCAACGTCAAGAAGGGCGACGTCGTCAAGGCGGTCGTCGTGCGTACCACCAAGGAGCGTCGGCGTCCTGACGGGTCCTACATCAAGTTCGACGAGAACGCCGCGGTCATCCTCAAGAACGACGGCGAGCCCCGCGGCACCCGCATCTTCGGTCCTGTCGGTCGCGAGCTGCGCGACAAGAAGTTCATGAAGATCATCTCGCTGGCACCGGAGGTGCTCTGACCATGGCGAAGATCAAGAAGGGCGACCTCGTGGTCGTCATCTCCGGCCGGGACAAGGGCCGCGAAGGCCGCGTCCTGGAGGTCCTCACGCAGACGCAGCGCGTCGTCGTCGAGGGTGTCCAGCGCGTGACCAAGCACGTCAAGGCCGGGCAGTCGGCGCGGGGCACCCAGACGGGCGGCATCGAGACGGTCGAGGCCCCGATCCACATCAGCAACGTGATGCTGGTGGACCCGGAGACCAAGAAGGGCACCCGAGTCGGGTACCGCACCGAGCAGATCGAGCGCGACGGACGCAGCCGCACTGTGCGGGTCCGCGTCGCCAAGCGCTCCGGTAAGGACGTCTGATGAGCGCTGAGACCACCGAGACCACGGCCCCGGCGTCCGCGCCGGTCAAGCCGCGCCTCAAGACGAAGTACCAGGACGAGATCGTGGCGGCGCTCCGTGAGGAGTTCTCGCACGCGAACGTCAACGAGGTTGCCAGGCTCACCAAGATCGTGGTGAACATGGGCGTCGGGGATGCAGCCAAGGACTCCAAGCTCATCGACGGCGCGGTCCGTGACCTCACCCTCATCACCGGCCAGAAGCCGCAGGTGACCAAGGCGCGGAAGTCGATCGCGCAGTTCAAGCTGCGTGAGGGCATGCCGATCGGCACGCACGTGACTCTTCGTGGCGACCGCATGTGGGAGTTCCTGGACCGCCTGCTGAGCACGGCGCTGCCGCGTATCCGCGACTTCCGCGGCCTCTCCCCGAAGCAGTTCGACGGGAACGGCAACTACACGTTCGGCCTCACGGAGCAGTCGATGTTCCACGAGATCGACCAGGACAAGATCGATCGCGTCCGCGGCATGGACATCACGGTCGTGACCACGGCAGGTACCGACGAGGAGGGCCGGTCGCTGCTGAAGCGTCTCGGGTTCCCCTTCAGGGAGAACTGACGTGGCCAGTCGTCACCGCACCGCCCCCCACCACTCCTGACGAACTACGTCGACGGTCTTCGACCGGGCCCGCGGGCCTGCGAAGATACCCCGGCGAGGAAGGGCTGAAGCCCAATGATGACCGATCCGATCGCAGACATGCTCACGCGTCTGCGCAATGCGAACTCGGCGTACCACGACACGGTGTCGATGCCGTTCTCGAAGCTGAAGTCGCACATCGCCGAGATCCTCCAGGCCGAGGGCTACATCGCCGGCTGGAAGGTCGAGGACGCGACGGTGGGCAAGACGCTCACCATCGACCTGAAGTTCGGCCCGAACCGTGAGCGTTCGCTCGCGGGAGTGCGCCGCGTGTCCAAGCCGGGCCTGCGGGTGTACGCCAAGTCGACCAACCTGCCGAAGGTTCTCGGCGGCCTGGGTGTGGCGATCTTGTCCACGTCCTCGGGGCTGCTGACCGACAAGCAGGCCGCCAAGAAGGGCGTGGGTGGGGAAGTCCTCGCCTACGTCTGGTAACTCGGAGACGGAAAGGAGTCAGCCATGTCCCGTATCGGCAAAGTCCCCGTCCCGGTTCCTACCGGCGTGGAGGTCACGATCGACGGCGCCCTGGTCACGGTGACGGGTCCCAAGGGAACCCTGTCGCACTCGATCCCGGCGCCCATCCAGGTGGCGCGCGACGAGTCGGGGGCGATCGCGGTCACCCGGCCCGACGACGAGCGCGTGTCGCGCTCGCTGCACGGCCTCACCCGCACGCTTCTCTCGAACATCATCACCGGGGTGACGACCGGCTTCGAGAAGAAGCTCGAGATCGTCGGCACGGGCTACCGTGTCGCGGCGAAGGGTGACGGCCTCGAGTTCGCTCTCGGGTTCAGCCACCCGGTGAGCGTGACGCCGCCCGCCGGCATCACGTTCGCGGTCGAGAGCCCCACCAAGTTCTCCGTGAGCGGCATCGACAAGCAGCAGGTCGGTGAGGTCGCTGCGAACATCCGCAAGATCCGCAAGCCGGAGCCCTACAAGGGCAAGGGCGTGCGATACGCCGGCGAGCTGGTCCGCCGCAAGGTCGGAAAGGCTGGTAAGTAACCGTGGCTATCACGATCAAGGGCAAGGGCAAGGCGATCGCCCGTGCGCGGCGTCACCTGCGACTGCGCAAGAAGGTCTCGGGGACTCCGGTGCGTCCGCGTCTGGTGGTGTCGCGCTCGGCACGGCACATGTCGGCGCAGGTCGTCGACGACACCGTCGGCCGCACGCTGGTGTACGCGTCCACCCTCGAGACGGACCTGCGGGCCGTCGAGGGCGACAAGACGGCCAAGGCGCGCAAGGTCGGCGAGCTGATCGCCGAGCGTGCGAAGGCCGCCGGCATCGACGCGGTCGTCTTCGACCGCGGCGGCAACAAGTACCACGGCCGGGTGGCAGCTGTGGCCGAGGGCGCCCGCGAAGGCGGTCTTGCCCTGTGACCGCGAACCGACCCACGTCCGCACGGAAGCAAAGGATTCTCTGATGGCTGCACCAGTGCGCAGCAACACCGGCGCCGGTGGTGGCGCCGCAGGCGCCGGCGGTTCCGATCGCGGTGGCGAGCGCCGTGGCGGGGGTGGCGGCGACCGTCGCGACAACCGTCGTGGAGATGCCGCCGAGAAGAGCCAGTACCTCGAGCGTGTCGTCGCGATCAACCGCGTCGCCAAGGTCGTCAAGGGCGGTCGCCGGTTCAGCTTCACCGCGCTCGTCGTGGTGGGCGACGGTGACGGCACCGTCGGCGTCGGCTACGGGAAGGCCAAGGAGGTGCCTGCGGCGATCGCCAAGGGCGTCGAGGAGGCCAAGAAGAACTTCTTCAAGGTTCCCCGCATCCAGGGCACGATCCCGCACATCATCCAGGGTGAGGCCGCGGCCGGCGTGGTCTTCCTGCGTCCGGCTCGTCCGGGTACCGGTGTCATCGCCGGTGGTCCGGTGCGCGCCGTGCTGGAGTGCGCCGGGATCCACGACGTGCTGAGCAAGTCGCTCGGTTCGTCGAACGCGATCAACATCGTGCACGCGACGGTCGCGGCGCTCCGGGGCCTCGAGCTCCCGGAGGCAGTCGCGGCTCGCCGGGGGCTGCCGCTCGAGCACGTCGCCCCCGCCGCTCTGCTGCGGGCCCAGGCGGCCGGCCTCGCTGCGAAGGCAGGTGCGTGATGGCGCGTCTGAAGGTCACGCAGACCAAGTCCGTCATCGGCGGCAAGCAGAACCAGCGCGACACGCTGCGCTCCTTGGGCCTCAAGCGGATCGGCGACGTCGTCGTCAAGGAGGACCGTCCGGAGATCCGCGGCATGGTTGCCACGGTGACGCACCTCGTCGCGGTCGAGGAGGTTGAGTGAGTCATGGCTGAGAAGAAGAACGACGTCGACGAGACGGTGACCGAGGCCAAGGCCACGAAGCCGGCGACCAAGAAGGCTGCGACGAAGCCGACCGCGGCGAAGGCCGCGGCCGAGACTGCCGAGGCGCTGCTGACGAAGCCGGCCAGGCCGACCAAGAAGCCGGCGGGCGCGAAGAAGGCGGCCGAGGCTGCGGAGGAGAAGGGGCACGGCGGCACGCTGCGCGTGCACCACCTCCGCCCGGCTCCGGGCGCGAGGACGGCCAAGACGCGCGTCGGTCGTGGTGAGGCGTCCAAGGGCAAGTCGGCCGGGCGTGGAACCAAGGGTCAGAAGGCCCGCTACCAGATCCCGGAGCGCTTCGAGGGTGGGCAGATGCCCATGCACATGCGACTCCCGAAGCTGCGCGGGTTCCGCAACCCCTTCCGGGTCGAGTTCCAGGTCGTGAACCTGGAGCGGCTCGAGGAGCTCTACCCCCAGGGTGGCGAGGTCACGATCGAGGACCTGGTCGCCAAGGGAGCGGTGCGCAAGGGGGAGCCGGTGAAGGTGCTCGGGTCCGGCGAGCTCTCCGTGAAGCTCACGGTCGCCGTGGACGCCTACTCCGACTCGGCCAAGGAGAAGATCCTGGCCGCGGGTGGCTCCATCACGCAGGACTGATCGACGGACGGGGCCGGCCAGACGCAGCAGCGTGGGCCGGCCCCGTCCGCGCATCGTTGCCTGGATCGGTTAGTGTCCTCGGTGGTCGGCCTTGCCGATCGTCGGGCACCTCCGGGTCCCGACCACACGACACCGCCACGCGGCGGGAGGAGTTCAGGTGCTCAGCGCATTCGTCCGGGCGTTCCGGACCCCGGACCTGCGGCGCAAGCTGCTGTTCACGATCGGTGTCATGGTCGTCTTCCGGATCGGCTCGTTCCTGCCGACCCCCGGGGTCTCCTACAAGAACGTTCAGGAGTGCATCGCCCAGACGTCGGGGAGCAACGACCTGCTCGGTCTGGTCAACCTCTTCAGCGGTGGCGCACTGCTCCAGCTGAGCGTGTTCGCGCTCGGGATCATGCCGTACATCACGGCCAGCATCATCATCCAGCTCCTGCGGGTGGTGATCCCTCGCTTCGAGGCCCTGCACCAAGAGGGCCAGTCCGGGACGGCGAAGCTCACCCAGTACACCCGGTACCTGACGATCGCCCTCGCGATCCTGCAGTCGACGACGGTCATCACCGTGGCGCGTTCCGGCCAGCTGTTCACGGGCTGCAGCGTCAGCGTGATCCCCGACAACAGCGTCACGACGATCCTCATCATGGTGCTCACCATGACTGCGGGCACCGGCCTGATCATGTGGCTCGGCGAGCTCATCTCCGAGCGTGGCATCGGCAACGGCATGTCCCTCCTCATCTTCACGTCCATCGCGGCGAAGTTCCCCACCGCGCTCTGGTCGATCGCAGGTGGTGACAACGGCGTGAGCAAGTTCATCGCGGTGCTCGCGATGACGGTGCTCGTGGTCGGACTGGTCGTCTTCGTCGAGCAGTCGATGCGCCGCGTGCCGGTCCAGTACGCGAAGCGGATGGTCGGCCGGAAGATGTACGGCGGCTCGAGCACCTACATCCCGATCAAGATCAACATGGCGGGCGTCATCCCCGTCATCTTCGCGTCGTCGCTGCTGGCGGTCCCGGGGCTGGTCGCGCAGTTCTCCCAGAGCACGACGGGCTGGGTGTTGTGGGTCCGGAACAACCTGGTCTCGCAGTCGGCACCCCTGCACATCTCGCTCTACGTGGTGCTCATCATCTTCTTCGCGTACTTCTACACCGCGATCACGTTCAACCCGGACGAGGTCGCCGACAACATGAAGAAGTACGGCGGCTTCATCCCGGGCATCCGGGCAGGCCGACCGACTGCGGAGTACCTCGACTACGTGATCTCGCGCATCACCGCGCCGGGGTCCCTGTACCTGGCGATCGTCGCGCTGTTGCCGACGATCCTGTTCATCGCGCTCGGCATCACGACGAACATCCCGTTCGGCGGCACGTCGATCATCATCGTCGTCGGCGTCGGTCTCGAGACCGTCAAGCAGATCGAGTCGCAGCTGCAGCAGCGCCACTACGAAGGGTTCTTGCGATGAGTGCACGTCTGGTCCTGCTGGGCCCCCCCGGTGCAGGCAAGGGCACGCAGGCGCTACGGCTCGCCGAGCGCATCGGGGTCCCGGCGATCTCGACCGGGGACATCTTCCGGGCGAACATCAAGGACGGGACCGAGCTCGGCCGCAAGGTCCAGGAGTTCACGTCCACGGGCGCGCTGGTCCCCGACGAGCTCACGGACGCCCTCGTCCGTGACCGCCTCGGCCACGACGACGCGCGCGACGGGTTCCTTCTCGACGGGTACCCGCGCAATGCCGCGCAGGTCGCGGCCCTCGAAGCCGCGCTGGACGAGTCCGGCGCTCGCCTCGACGCCGCGATCGAGCTGACCGCGGACACCGATGTGGTGGTCGAGCGGCTGCTCAGCCGCGCCGCGATCGAGGGCCGCGCCGATGACACCGAGCCGGTGATCCGCCACCGGCTCGACGTGTACCGCGAGCAGACCGCGCCGATCGCCGGGCTGTATGCCGATCGTGGCCTGCTCGTGCGCGTGGACGGCATCGGTGAGGTCGACGAGGTCACCGAGCGGATGCTCACGGCGTTGGCCGAGCAGATCGGCTGAGCTCGGTGATCAGGCGTGAGCGCGTCACCTACAAGACCGCCGACGAGGTGCGCGCGATGCGACGCGCCGGACTCGTGGTCGCGGACTCTCTGGCGGCGGTGCAGGCGTCGGCACGACCCGGGATGACGACGGCCGAGCTCGACCAGGTGGCCGCCGACACCATCCGGAACGCCGGGGCGACGCCCTCCTTCCTCGGATACCACGGGTACCCGGCCACCGTGTGCGTGTCCGTCAACGAGGAGGTCGTCCACGGCATCCCGGGGCCGCGAGTGCTGGCCGAGGGCGATGTCGTCTCCGTCGACTGCGGTGCGATCGTCGACGGCTGGCACGGCGACTCGGCTCTGACCTTCGTGCTCGGCGACGCCGACCCTGCCGACGAGGCCCTCTCGCGGCTGACCGAACGCGCCATGTGGGCCGGGATCGCGGTGCTCGCGTCGGCGGACAGGTTGGGCGCCGTCGGCGACGCGGTCGAGGACGTGGTCGAGGCTGCTGGGACGTGGGTGAACGGCGGACACCCGTACGGCATCGTGCAGGAGTACGTCGGGCACGGGATCGGGCAGTCGATGCACGAGCCGCCCGAGGTCCTGAACTACCGGACGCGCGATCGCGGGGCGCGCGTGCGGCCCGGGCTCTGCGTCGCCGTCGAGCCGATGATCACCCGTGGCGCGCGGTTCACCCAGGTGCTCGAGGACGAGTGGACCGTCGTGACGGACGACGGCGGGCGCGCCTCGCACTGGGAGCACACGGTCGCGGTTCTCGAGGACGGCATCTGGGTCCTCACCGCGCACGACGGCGGCGCCGCGCGGCTGGCGGAGCTCGGCGTGACGGTGGCTGCGCTCGACTGACGCCTCAGGGTGTTGTGCCCGGCTCGGGCCGCGAACCCTCCGGGCGGACAACGCCTGGGCCGGACTCTCCGAGCTGGTGCCGGTGATCTCGCGTTTCGCCGATCGGACGCCATGGCGTAGCATAGTTGGTTGGGCGTGCGCGGCTGGCGAGCCCGTCCGATTCTTGCCTGTGACTGGCGAGCGATCGGCGGTCACCGCGGCATGCACGTCAATCCACCAGCGCGACGGCCCAGCACCACGGGCTGCAGATGGATCCGAGTCCCAGAGAGTTAGCGGAGGATATGGCGAAGAAGGACGGTGTCATCGAGATCGAGGGCAGCGTGGTCGAGGCTCTGCCCAACGCGATGTTCCGCGTCGAGCTGAGCAACGGTCACCGGGTGCTCGCCCATATCTCGGGGAAGATGCGTCAGCACTACATCCGGATCCTCCCCGAGGACCGCGTGGTCGTGGAGCTGAGCCCGTACGACCTGTCCCGTGGTCGGATCGTCTACCGCTACAAGTAAGAGCTCGTCAGAATTCCAGGGCTCGTCGCCCTGGATCAGCGCACCACCACTCCGGACATCGGCCAGCGGGCCGACGACGGCGAACCCTCGGTCGGAGGCCGGGGCCCGCAGGACGCGGGAAGGTGGTGCGGCAGACCTCCGCAGCAGTACAGGAGTTCTCCGGAACATGGCACGTCTTGTCGGCGTCGACCTCCCCCGCGAAAAGCGGCTGGAGATCGCGCTCACCTACATCTACGGCGTTGGCCGTACCCGCGCCCACCAGGCGTTGGCCGCAACCGGGATCAGCCCGGACATCAGGGTCAAGGACCTCAGCGACGCTGACCTCCTTGTGCTCCGCGACTTCCTCGAGGGCAACTTCAAGCTCGAGGGTGATCTGCGCCGCGAGGTTGCGGCGGACATCCGTCGCAAGGTCGAGATCGGTTGCTACCAGGGCCTGCGGCACCGTCGCGGACTCCCGGTGCGCGGTCAGCGCACCAAGACCAACGCGCGTACCCGCAAGGGCCCGAAGCGCACCGTCGCCGGCAAGAAGAAGGCCGGTCGCAAGTAGCACGCATCGGTCCGGCGGTGCCGGGGTGAGAGCCCCAGCGCACTGCGCGGACCGGCGGCCAGCCGACCTCGAACCGAGAGAGAACACAGCAGATGCCTCCCAAGACCCGTACCGCCGTGCGCAAGCCGCGCCGCAAGGAGAAGAAGAACGTCTCCCACGGCCAGGCGCACAT
>JAJYCD010000030.1 GCA_021778635.1 Actinomycetes bacterium | reverse complement strand
AGGACGCGTACCCCCACCTGGTCCACTACGGCGAGGCCGCCAAGGGCGGTCACTTCGCAGCGTTCGAGCAGCCCGAGATCATGGTCAGCGAGATCCGCGCAGGTCTCCGGAGCCTCCGCTCCTGACGAGCGCGCGCCGCCGTCGGTCGACGCGCCACGTCCCGGCGACGAACAGGGCGAGGCCACCGATCAGCCATCCCGACAGCACGAGCAGCGGACGCGTGATCGCGGCACCGTCGAAGAGGGCGACGTTGCGCAGCAGGGTCCCGGTCGCGCCCGGAGGGAGGAGCTGTCCGATCGTCCCCCACGGGGTCGGGAGCAGCTCCGGTGCACTGGTCAGCCCGGACAGGGGGCTGCCCAGCAGGATGAGCGCGAGGACGGCGAACCCCAGTTCGGTCGGGGCGCAGACGATCCGCGGCATCATCGCGGACGCCGACGAGGAGCTCCGCCGGGTCGCCCTCGAGCTCACGGACGTGTTCGCCGCCGAGATCTCCCGCTCGGTGGTGCAGCGCGCCAGCGCCCGCGGAGAGATCGGGACTGCGCCCGTCCCGCTCCTGGTCTGCTCCGTACCTGTCGTCCTGCTGCGGCACGAGCTGCTGCTCGCCGACGAGCCGTCCGATCAGCGGATCGTCGAGATCGTCGACGTCGCCGGTCTGCCGCTGATCATCGACGCCGCGCGGGCCTGACCCGCGACGCGGCGTCCGGTCGCTACACCGGTCGGGAGATCGCGAGGACGAGTCGCGCCATCGTCGTGCGCGCGTCCTTCTCGTCGTGCACGGACCGGCCGGCCCGGATCCCGCGCTGCAGCATGTCCTGGTACAGACCGCCGAGCACGCGGACGGCCACCCCGGTGGGGATGACGAACGCGCGACCCGCACTGTCCAGCGCGCGTTGCACGATCGCGATCAGGGACGTCTCGAACTGCTCCTGGTGGGCCTGGAACACGACGGCGACCTGCGGGTCCCGCAGCGACATCAGCCGGAACTCGTGGTCGATCAGGCACCACGTGCGGTCGTCCATCGGGCCGATGAAGAAGTCGAGCAGCAGCTCGCCGAGGCCGTCCTCGTCGAGGGGCTTCGTCACCTTCTCGAGGTGCGGTCCGAGCGCGTCGACCTTCTCGGCGAGGGCGGCGAGCAGGATGTCCTGCTGGCGCTCCATCAGGGCCGCGAACAGCTCTTCCTTGGTCGTGAAGTTGGAGTAGAACGCCCCGCGGGTGAACCCGGCCCGCTCGCAGACCTGCTCGACCGTGCTGGCGTGCACACCCTCCTCGGCGAACACGGCGTACGCAGCGTCGATCAACCGCTCGCGGGTGCGCTGGCGGCGTGGTGTCAGCAGGGCGTCGGTCTCGGTCGAGATGGGAGCCACCTCCTCGTGCGGGTTGGCGTATCGCCATACTATCGGATACGTTCGTGTATCGGATACGTCGGTGTATCCAATCCCCGATCATTCCTCCCTGGGAGCCGTTGTGTCCTCGATGCTCTACCGCCTCGGCCACTGGGCTTTCGGCGCGCGGCTGCGCGTGCTGCTGACCTGGGTGGCGATCGTCGCCGCCGTCGGGATCGGCGCCGGTCTGTTCAGCACCGGCACGAACAACACCTTCTCGATCCCGGGCACCGAGTCCGGCACCGCGCTCGACAGCCTCAACCACACGTTCCCGCAGGTCAGCGGCACGTCGGCGCGGCTCGTCGTCGTCGCGCCGACGGGCACGACGGTGCGCGACGCGGCCATCGAGGGACCTGTCGAGAGCGCGATCGCCCAGCTCAAGACCACGAGCCAGGTCGCCGCGGTGACCGACCCGTTCGGCAGCCAGGTGACCGGGGGAGTGTCGACCGACGGGTCGGCCGCCGTCGTCACCGTCCAGATGCAGGGCGCGACCGGCGCCATCACGGACGCCACCCGGTCCGCCCTCCTGGACGCCGAGGCGACGCTCCGCGCGGCACTGCCGGCCGGCTCGACGGCGATCTTCGGCGGTGACCTCTTCTCGATCACCCTTCCGACGGTGAGCTCGACCGAGGGCCTTGGGGTGCTCGTCGCCCTCGTGGTGCTGATCGTGACGTTCGGATCGTTCATCGCCGCCGGGATGCCCCTGGTGACGGCGCTGCTCGGCGTCGCGATCTCCACCGCGGGCATCTCGTTGGCGACGCGGTTCGCGACGATCTCGTCGACCACGCCGATGCTCGCCCTCATGCTCGGCCTCGCCGTCGGCATCGACTACTCGCTGTTCATCGTCTCCCGGCACCAGGCACAGCTCCGGTCCGGGCTGGAGCCGCGCGAGTCTGCGGCCCGGGCGCTGGCCACCGCCGGCTCCGCGGTCGTCTTCGCCGGGCTGACGGTGATGATCGCCCTGGTGGGGCTGTCCGTCGCCGGGATCCCGTTCCTCTCGGTCATGGGTGTCGCGGCGGCCGTCGCAGTGGGTCTGGCGGTGCTGATCGCGCTGACGCTGACCCCGGCGCTGCTCGGCTTCGCGGGGGACCGGATCCGTCCCGGCTACCGGCGTGACCGGCGCGCCGCGCGTCGTGCGCGGAGGTCCGGCGCTGGTGACGGCGGGTCGGCGCACGACGAGCGAGCCTCGGCTGCGACGGCGGGCGTTCCCGTCGGGAGCCACCCGTCCGCACCGGCGCACGCGTCGGCGACCAGCGCCGCATCCGCGACGGGCACCACGCCGGCCCCCGCGCACGCCGCAGCCCCCGCGCCGAGCTCGCACCTCGCCGGCGACCGCGTGCACCAGAACCGGTTCTTCCTCGGGTGGGTGCGGGCCGTCACCCGCTGGCCCGTGGTGACGATCCTGCTCGTCGTGATCGGCCTGGGCGCCGTCGCGCTGCCCGCGCTGAACCTGCGGCTCGCGCTGCCCGACGCCGGGACGCAGGCCGCCGGCTCGCGCCCCCGGGTCACCTACGACCTCCTGGCGCAGCACTTCGGACCCGGCTACAACGGCCCGCTGATCGTCACCGGCACGATCGTCGGCTCCACGGACCCGCTCACGCTGATGGCCGACCTCAAGAAGGAGATCGAGGCCCTCCCGGGGGTCGCCTCCGTGCCGGTCGCCACCCCGAACGCCGACGCGACCACCGGGATCGTCCAGGTCGTGCCGACGGGCGGCCCCGACTCGCAGGCGACCAAGGACCTCGTCGCCGAGATCCGCAGCCTGCACGGCCACTTCCAGCAGAAGTACGGCGTGGACCTGGCCGTCACCGGCGTGACCGCGGTGCAGATCGACATCTCCGACCGGCTCGGCAAGGCGCTGCTGCCGTTCGGGATCCTCGTGGTCGGGCTGTCGTTCGTGCTGCTCACGATGGTGTTCCGGTCGCTGTGGGTGCCGCTCAAGGCGACCCTCGGCTACCTGCTGTCGGTCGCGGCGTCGTTCGGGGTCGTCTCGATGGTCTTCGAGAAGGGCTGGGGCGCGAGTGCGCTCGGGCTGGACCACACGATGCCGGTCATCAGCTTCATGCCGATCGTGCTGATGGGCGTGCTGTTCGGCCTCGCGATGGACTACGAGGTGTTCCTGGTGTCCCGGATGCGCGAGGACTACGTGCACGGCGGCGACGCGCGCGCCGCGATCCGCAGCGGGTTCACCGCCTCGGCCGTCGTCGTCACCGCCGCCGCGACCATCATGTTCTCGGTCTTCGCGGCGTTCGTCCCCGAGGGCGACGTCAACATCAAGCCGATCGCGCTCGGCCTCGCGTCGGGGGTGTTCGTCGACGCGTTCGTCGTGCGGATGACGCTGGTCCCCGCGGTGCTGCAGCTGCTGGGCGACCGCGCGTGGCACATGCCGCGGTGGCTCGACCGGGTCCTGCCGTCGTTCGACATCGAGGGCGAGGGACTGTCCAGCGAGCTGGCCCTCGCCGAGTGGCCGGAGCCCGGTGCCGACGACGCGATCTCAGCCGCCGGGCTGCGACTGGACCGGCCCGACGGCACCGCGCTCTTCCGGGACGTCTCGGTGCGGGTGCCGTCCGGGGGAGTGCTGGTCGTCGCCGGACCGCACCGCAGCGGACGCACCGCGGTGCTCCTCACCATCGCCGGACGGGCGCACGCCGACGCCGGGACGCTCAAGGTGGACGGCCTGGTCGCGCCGGTGCGGGCACGCGACATCCGCCGACGCGTCGCGATCGCGCGGCTCGCCCGGACGTCCGACCCGGTCGGCGAGCTGCGCGCCGCGTTCGAGCCCCGGACGCCGATCGTCGTGATCGACGACCTCGACGCGGTCGGCGACCCGGTGCTCCGCAGATCGGTCCACGACGAGCTGGTGCGGGCGCGCGCCGCCGCTGCGGCCGACGGTCGTCCCCTCACCCTCGTCGTCAGCGCGCAGAGGGTCGAGCTGCTGCCCGGACTGCTACCCGACCCACCGACCGTCACGGTCGAGCTCGCCGCCACCCCCGACCTCGCGAAGGTGCTCTGATCACCGTGTCGACACTTCAGGAGACCCTGCTGCGTCCCGAGCGTGCCCGATCGGGGGGACGCGTCACGTGGTTCACCGTGCTCGGGCTCGTGCTTGTCCCGCTCACCGTCGGCGGCCTGCTCACCTGGGCGCTGTGGCAGCCGACGCAACGCCTCAGCCGCATGGAGGCGGCCGTGGTCAACCTCGACACCCCGGTGAAGGTGAACGGGCAGACGGTCCCGCTCGGCCGCCAGCTCGCCGGGGGCCTGGTCACGTCGACCGGGGCGACGTCGAGCAGTGCGTCGAGCACAGCCTCCGCAAGCCCGAGCCCGTCCGCCTCGCCCGCGTCGACCTCGAGCGTCGCGAACGTGTCGGGCTCGGACGCCTCCACCAACTTCACCTGGGTGATCACCGACGCGTCCGACGCGACGGCCGGCCTCGCCGACGGCCGGTACGCGACGGTCGTCACGATCCCCTCGAACTTCTCGGCCGCGGCGACCTCCACCGCGACCGACCCCACGCACCCCACGCGTGCCACGATCGGCATCGCGATGAGCGACCGGTCGCGGATCGTCGACACGGCCGTGGCGCAGGCGGTCACCAGCACGGCGGTGCGCGTGCTCGGGCAGCAGCTGACGACCACCTACCTCCAGAACGTGTTCGTCGGGTTCGACACCTTGCACGGCAGCCTCGCGCAGGCGGCCGACGGCGCCGGGTCCCTCGCGAGCGGCGCCCAGTCCCTGACCGGCGGTGCGCAGCAGCTCGCCACCGGCGCCGGCCAGCTCGGAACCGGTGCGACGAGCCTCGCGACGGGCCTCGGCACGTTGTCCTCCGGCGCGACGACGCTCGCCTCCTCCCTCGACCAGCTCGCCACCCAGACGTCCGGCGCGGCACGGTCCGCCGCCGCCGGGGTGCCCGGTGCGCAGCAGCTCGCGTCGGGACTGTCGGCGCTGTCCGCGGGCGTGAACGGGACCGGCGGGTTGGCGTCGGGCACCGCCTCGCTCTCCACGGGCGCGGGCCAGCTCAAGACCGGTCTCGGGACGTTCTTGGACGGGATCAGCCAGCTCGCCGCCGGGTGCCGCGCCGGGCAGACCGCGCTGTGCGACCAGCTGACGGCGACGATCGCCGCGCAGCAGTCGACCGCCGCGCCCGCTGCGGGTCAGCAGCCGTCGCTCCTGTACTCCGCGGGTGCGCTCGCCGAGGGCGCCGCCGGGTTGAACGCCGCCGTGAACACCGGGGCGACGTCGATCGCGTCGAGCACCACGCAGCTCGCGGCCGGTGGGCAGCAGCTTGCGTCGGGGATCTCGCAGTCGGCCTCCGGGCTCTCGACCCTCGCCGGGTACCTCCGTCAGACCGCCACCGGCGCCCACCAGCTCGCGTCGGGCGCGGCGCAGTCCGCCTCGGGCGCGTCCGCACTCGCGAGCGGGGCGTCGCAGGTCTCGTCCGGGGCCGGCTCCCTCGGTACCGGCGCCGGCTCGCTCGCGTCCGGTGCGACGTCGCTGGCCGACGGGCTCGGCCAGGCGGTCGCGAAGGTGCCGGCCAGCACCCCCGACCAGGCGAAGGCCCTGGCCGGCGTCGTCGCGGACCCGGTCGCGAGCGCGAGCGGGAGCACCGACCTGTTCGGGTCGAACAGCGTGCCGTTCCTGCTCGCGGTGGCCCTGTGGCTCGGTGGCCTCGCGACGTTCCTGGTGCTCGGCGCCCAGCCGGCGCGGGCGCTCGGCTCCACCCGGTCGTCGCTGTCCCTCGCGCTGCGCGCGTTCGCTCCGGCGGCACTGATCGGCGCGATCCAGGGCATCGTGCTCACGGCGTCGATGGGTGGGGTGCTGCACCTCTCGCCCGGCGGCTGGATCGAGTTCGGTGCCGTCGCGGCGCTGTCCGGCGTGGTCTTCGCTGCGGTGAACCAGGGACTGGTGGCGGTGTTCCGCGGCGTCGGACGGTTCGTCTCCGTCGTGATCGCCGTCGTCGCACTCGCCGTCGTCGTGGTGTCCACCGTCCCGGCCCTGCTCGACTCGACGTTCGGGCTCCTCCCGCCGTCGCCGGCACTGGCGGCCATGCAGGCCGTCTCCACCGGGAACGGGAGCGTGCTCGGGCCGGTCATGCTGCTCGTGCTCTGGGCCCTCGCCGGGATCGGGCTCACCGTCGCGGCGATCGCGCGGCACCGCGTCGTGCCGGCCGGTCAGCTCGCCCGATGGGCGCGTGCCGCGTGAACCGGTTCCGATCGACCCGGCCGACGCACCGCACCCGACGTCACGGATCACCGTGACCGTCGCGACCTCGCCGTCAGCAGGGCGGACCTCCGATCGGCGTGCCGCACACCACCACAGAGGGCACGCTCTCGCCCCCTGAGCTCAGGGCTGTCACCTTGAAGTAGGCGGGTCCGGAGACGGGGATCGCATCGACGTACTCGAAGCGGTCGGGCCACGACGGTTCCATGCCGATGAACTCGTACGGGAAGTCAGCCTCGATCGTCGTCCTGCCGGTCGCGACGTCGAACGACGCAGACCTCATGAACGGTCCGTCCGGCAGCGCGGACCGGTACACGCGGTACCCGGTGGCCCCGGCGACCGGGTCCCACCAGACCATGATCTCGCCCGAGCCCCCACCGGCACCTGCCGTGACGCCGGTCACCTGACCGGGCACCGCAACCGTGGGGGTCGTGGTCGGGGTCGGGGTTGCCGTCGGGGGAGGGCTGGACACCGTCGGCGTCGAGCTCGGCGACGGACTCACGCTCGGGGTCGGGCTCGTCGACGGCTCGACGGTAGGCGTGGTTGTCGCCGAGACGTCGGGCGAGGCGGAGGAGGTGGCCGCCGGGAACGGGGACACCACGGTCGGGGCGGCCGGCCACAGCTGGACCAGCCCCAGTGCGCCTGCACCGACCACCGTCACGGCCGCGACCGTGAGCATCGCCGCACCCGCGGCCCGGCGACGTCGGACGTCGCGGACGAACCGGTCGACGGTCGAGGGCGAGAACGGGAACTCGCGCTCGGCCGCGTCAGCCTCGGCGCGCGCCGCGCCCCGGACGATCTCTGACAGCTCGTCGCTCATCGCCCCGGCCCCTCTCTGGTCACGTGCATGACAGCCACCGGGGTGTCCTCGACGTCCGGGTCGGTCGCGGTGCCCAGCACCGCGTTCAGGTGGTGGATGCCGTCGCTCAGGTAGCGCTTGACCGCGCCGTCGCTCAGCCCGAGACCGGCCGCGATGTCGGCCACCGTCAGGTCGTCGTAGAAGCGCATCACGACGCACGTCCGCTCGCGCCGCGGAAGGGTGAGCAACGCCGCACGCACGTCCAGCCGGGCGGCGACGTCTTCCGGGACGGCCGCTCCCGCGACGAGCCGGGGCATCGCGACGCGCCAGCGGCGGTTCGACCGCACGCGGTCGATGAACGTGCTGGCGATCGCCCGGCGGACGTAGGCGTCGGCGGCGTTGACGTTCGGGAACGCCCGCGGTCGCCCGAACGTCCGCACGATGGCGTCGTGGACCAGGTCCTCGGCCTCGTCGCGACTACCGGTGAGGAGAGCGGCATATCCGATGAGCATCGGACGCCGTTCTCGCACCAGCTCCTCGAGGAGGCTCTGCCACGCTGTCATCAGCGGGCTCCCCTCTCATGCTCCTACGCCCCGATCGTCTCACCATGTGAACGAACCACCACCCGGGAACGTTGTGGATCCGGTACCGAGATCTGCCCTGGCCGGCGAGCACGTCCGGCTCGTGCCGGCGCTCCGGCCGGAGCCGCGGTCGGCGTCCGGCGCGGGCCCCGGATCAGCTGGCGGCGGTGGTCCCGAGGACGGCGAGCAGCGCGAGGCGGTCGGCCGAGTCGCTACCCGGCTCGGCCGTGTACGCGACGATGTGCAGGTCGCTGCCGGGGACGGTCAGCACGTCGCAGTCCAGGGTGAGTGCGCCGACCTCGGGGTGATGGATCGTCTTGCGGCTCGACTCGTGGGTGCCGACGGCGTACCCGTCCCACAGCTCGACGAACCGCGGGCTCGCCTCGGTCAGGTCGTGCACGAGCGATCGCAGGGACGCGTCGTTCGGGTACCGGGCCTCCGCCGCACGCAGGTCCGCGACCAAGGCGTCCGCGAAGGCGTCATCCTGCTCCGGGGTGTGGCTCACCCGGCTCGGCCGCGCCGTGAAGTACCGCCAGACGAGGTTGCGCTCGTGGCCGGTGCGTGCGGGTGGTTCGCCGAGGAGAGCAGCCCACCGCTGGTTCCACGTGAGCAGGCTCCAGGTGGCGTCGTAGACGCTGACCGGCGTGTCGTACAATCGGTCGAGCAGACGTTGTACCCCCGCGGGGACGTGCGTCGGGGTCACTCCCGCGGCCGGCGGCGCGTGCCCGGCGAGCAGGAAGAGATGGTCGCGCTCCCGGGTCGAGAGCCGCAGCGCGCGGGCGAGCGAGGTGACGACCTGCGTGGAGGGACGCGTCGCGCGGCCCTGCTCGAGGCGGGTGAGGTAGTCGACGGACAGCCCGGCGAGCCGGGCGAGCTCCTCGCGTCGGAGGCCGACGGCACGGCGAGGTTCCGCGTCGGGCAGCCCGACCATCGCCGGGCTGACCCGGTCGCGCCAGCGGTGCAGCGCGGTACCGAGCTGGGTCACCTCCTCAGTATCGGCGACGGCGCGGCGTGGACGCCCGTCGCAGCCTGGCCCTGCTGGTCCAGGGTCTGTGCCGGGCACTGCCTGCGACGAACGGCCACGGTCACGCTGGGCCCATGACCATCACTCTCATCACCGGAGCCAACAAGGGCCTGGGCCTGCAGGCCGCCCGCGAGCTGCTCGCCGCCGGCCACACCGTCTACCTCGGAGCGCGCGACGCGCAGCGCGGGCAGGAGGCTGCCACCTCGATCGGCGCTCGGCCGCTCCTCATCGACATCACCGACGACGCGTCGGTCGAGGCTGCCGCGGCCGTCGTCCGCGCCGAAGAAGGCCACCTCGACGTGCTCGTCAACAACGCGGGCATCGCCGGGAGTGGGCCGACCCCGCGGGACGTCAGCGGCCCCGACATGGTGCGGACCTTCGACACGAACGTCTTCGGCATCGTGCGGATGATGCACGCGTTCCTGCCGCTGCTCGAGGCGAGCGCGGCGCCCGTCGTCGTCAACGTCAGCAGCGGGCTCGGGTCGTTCGCGTTGACGGTCGAACCCGCCAACATCGCCGCGCAGTTCACGCTCGTCGCGTACAGCTCCTCGAAGGCCGCCGTGAACATGCTCACCCTGCAGTACTCCCGTGCCTTCCCCGGGATCCGGATCAACGCGGTGGACCCCGGCTACACGGCGACGGACCTCAACGGTCACCGCGGGACGCAGACCGTCGAGCAGGGGGCGGTGGCGATCGTGCGGATGGCGCTCATCGGGGCCGACGGGCCGACGGGGACCCTCGTCGACGCGGCGGGAGTGGAGCCGTGGTGACTGGTGGCCGGGGGAGGTCACCGGCCGGCGGAGGTCACCGGCCGGCGGAGGTCACCGGCCGGCGGGGCGCCGCGTCAGGAGAGAAGGCCTGTCGCGGTGCCGGTGCACAGAGTTGACGACATGTCGTTCACGACGATCGACGCGGTCCACGACCAGCCGTCGCCGACTCCCCGCAGCGCGGTGGGAGAGACCGCCATCGTCGCGGTGCTCGCGGAGGTGTCCGAGAACGGGAAGTCGTGGGTCGTGGAGGTGCCGTCGGCGCCGGTCACGACCAGACGGAGAACGACGGCCTCGTCTCCTGTCAGGTGCCCTTTCCAGCTCCAGGTGGCCGAGACGTCCTGGGGTGGTTCGCCGAGCTGACGGGTCACACCGAGGCGCGTGACCCTTCCTGTCGACGTCGTGGTGTGCAGGGTGGCACCTGTCAGCTGAGCCGGTCCGCTGTCCCACGTGGTCATCGCGCACGGCAGATCGACGGGTGCGCGGTACTCCGTCGAGGACGGTCCGAAGCCGTACAGACCGCCCAACCCGACCGCGAGCACCGAGAGACACGTCGCCGCGGGGCGCCACCGTGGTGTCGCGACGGCCTCCCACGTGACCGGCGGTCCCACGGCCGGCGCGGACGGGGACGAGAACCAGCGGTGGGGCAGGGGCCGCCGGGTGGCCAAGACGACGCTCCCGGCCATGCTGTCGGCGAACGTCTTGCGGCGTGCGTTCCAGAGCGGCCGGAGGTACCCGATGAAGAAGACCCCGTCGACCAGGTGGGCCAGCCACCGCAGCAGCGTCCGCACCAGCCCGAGGGGGCGCGCGTCGGCCTCCTTCACCACCGAGATCCCCATCAGCAGCTTGTCGGGGGTGACGCCGAGGTAGGCCTGCATGACCATCGTCACCACGACGACGCCCATGACCCAGGTGTTGAGGAACCACGACGTAGCCGTCGGAGCCGCGCCGATGAAGGTGAACGAGGCCGGCTCACCCAGGAACGGAAACTGCGAGCCGATGCCGACCGGCGCAAGGAACGCCACACCTGCGGCGATCGCGGAATCGAAGAGCGCCGCCACGACCCGCATGGTCCAGCTGGCGAAGTGAGGTTCTCGATGGTCGACGGCGTGCTGCGGATACGTGAGATCGACGGACGTTCCCCCCGGAAGCGTCACGGCACCCATCGTGACGCAGTCCGGGGTGCGGCGTGGCGGTTTCGGAGTGGGGAGGGGCGACGGTGAGAGTGCTCCCGACATGGGGCTGCCGTGCTACGGGGGACCGGCACCGCGAGCCGCGGGACTCGACCACGTCCGGTCGGAGCGCTGCCGTGCACGGACCGGAGAGTCACTCGACGTCGCCTGACGTCGCGTCCGCGGCTTCCTGGTCGGCGGCGAGGACCTGCACGACGTGTGGCGGATGAACCCAGCACCGCTGTCCCAGCAACGTCACCTTGTGCCAGAACAGCCCCGCTCTCGGCTCGAGACGGGTTGACCGGGGCATGACGCCGAGCAGCCCGGTCGGCCGTGCACCACCCGACAGCCGGGTCCCCTCCATGACGTAGATCGCGTCATCGGTCACGGCGACGCAGCGGAAGCTCACCTTGACGAACACGCTGAACAGGTACGCGGGAAGGAAGTAGGCGAAGTGCGGCGCGGTCTGGGCGACGAACACCTGCCTGATCTCGCTCCCTGGAGGGAGGAACGCCATCGCTCGCTCCGCGAGGTGCGCGGGCGGGACGACGGCGGAAGGGTCCATGCCTCCCAGGATGCCTCGGGCGTGCGCCTCGTGTCGCCGCCTGTCGCGCCGTCGTGCCCCGATCCCTCGCTCAGCCGCGTCAGCCCGGGTAGACCCCCGTCGTCAGGTCGTCGATCAGGCTCGGGTGCGTGGGCTGCCAGCCGAACCTCTCCTGGGTGCGGGCGCTCGACGCGGGCTGGTCGACGGCGACGATGCTGCCGAGGAACCCGACGTGCTCCGCGGGGACCGAGGCCACGGGCCGGTCGAGGCGGCGCGCGATCGTCTCGGCAAGGGTGAGCATGGTGTCGCCCTCGTCACCGACCGCGTGGGCGACCGTACCCGGGTCGCCCTGCTCGAGGATGAGGCGGAAGAGTCGGGCGGCGTCGAGCCGGTGCACGGCGGGCCAGCGCTGGCTGCCGTCGCCGACGTAGCCGACCGCGCCGGTGCGTTGCGCGTTCGCGCGGAGCAGGGAGGCGCCCGCCGACGCCACCCCGCTCGCGGCGGTGCGCGCCGGGCTCGAGCGGGCCGCGTCCTCGATGACGCCGTTGCACCGCGAGCTCGGCCCCGGACTGATCGCCGTCAGCTCCGGCAACCCGGAGCTCCAGGCGCGCAACGCTGCGAAGCAGGCCGGCCTCACGGCGGCCATGTCGACCGCGCTGCGCGAGCATGGCGTCGCCGAGCCACCCGCCGCCGTCGCCGCCGGGCTCGGCGGGCTCGCGTTCACCCAGGCGTACGCGGCGTGGATCGCGGGTGGCGACGACCACGACCTCGGGGAGCTCGTTCGCACGGCCCTCGAGCAGGTGCACCGGGCCACCGCCGAGCTCTGAGTCCGCCAGGCGACAGCCGCGGCGCCCCCAAAGGTCGTGGACGTCAGCAGGTGAACGGGCTGCCCGGCGGCGTGGCGCACACGATGGGCGAGAGCGGACCCTCGCCGCCAGAGGTGAATGCCGCGACCCTGTAGTAGGTGGGTTCGAGGTAGCCGATCGCATCGGTGTAGGACACGACCTGGAGCGCGCCTTCGCTGTAGGACCAGATGACGACGTAGTCATTGATGAAGGCGGGCGCGATCGTCGTCGTGCCGGTGGCGACGTCGAACGTCGCCGCCACCACGAACGGGCCGCTCAGCGAGTCGGATCGGTAGACGCGGTAGCCGGTGGCATCGGCGCCCTGGTCCCAGGTGACCGTGGTCTCCCCGGAGCCTCCGCCAGTCCATCCCTTCACGCCGGTGACCGGACCGGGCACCGGGACCGCGGGTGTCGTGCTCGTAGGCGCAGGCGGGGGTGCAGTCGTGGGCAGGCTCGGTGTGGTCGGCGTCGAGCTCGGAGACGGGTCCAGGGTCGGAGACGGGACCGGCGTCGTGGACGGCTCGACGGTGGGGGTGGGCGTCGCGGAGGGCTCGGGTGACGCGGAGGAGGTCGCAGCCGGCAACGGGGAGACCACGGTCGGGCCGGTCGGCAGCAGCTGGCCCACCCCGAGAGCGGCCAGGCCGACCACGGTGACGGCCGCAACGGCGAGCGTCGCCATGCCGGCCACCCGGTGGCGCCGGACGTCACCGACGTACCGGTCCAGGACCGCCGACGTGTACGGGAACTCGCCTTCGGCCGCAGATGCCTCGTCGCGCGCGGCAGCGCGGAGGAGCGCTGACAGCTCGTCGCTCATCGGCCCGATCCCTTCGCGATCACGTCGACGACTGCCGTCGGGGGGTCCCCGGCGTACGGGTCGGCTGCGGTACCAAGCTCCGCGTTCAGATGGTGGATGCCGTCGCTCAGGTAGCGCTTGACGGCCCCGTCGCTCAGCCCGAGCGTCGCGGCGATGTCGGCCACCCTCAGGTCGTCGTAGAAGCGCATGACCACGCAGGTCCGCTCGCGTCGGGGCAAGGTGAGCAGGGCCGCGCGCACGTCCAGCCGAGCCGCGGCATCGTCTTCCGGGCCGGCGGCGGACGCGACCAGGCGTGGAAGCGCTGCGAGCCTGCTGCGCTTCGACCGCACGCGGTCGATGAACGCGCTGGCGATCGCGCGCCGGACGTAGGCGTCGGCGGCATTGACGTTCGGGAACGATCGCGGTCGCCCGAACGTGCGCACGACGGCGTCGTGCACCAGGTCCTCGGCCTCACTGCGGTCACCGGACAGAAGCGCGGCGTACCCGATCAGCGCCGGTCGCCGGTCTCGCACGAGCTCCTCGAGGAGGCCTTGCCACGCTGCCATCAGCGAGCTCCCCTCGTGCGCTCCTGCGATCTGATCGTCTCACTGTGTGAACGGATCACCACCTCGGAACGTTGGGCGATCGGGCCTCCGGACCTCGACGCGGGAGGTCGTGACTCCTCACCCGCCGAAGGCGAAGAGGACGTTCCCGTCGCCGTCCAGCACGCGTGCGCGCGGCCCGTCGGTGACGTCCAGCTCGACCTGCAGGGAGTTGTCGCCCTGTGCGGCGCGCGCCCGGTAGACGTAGCTCGTGTTGGTCAGCGAGACCGTCGTGGTCCGTGCGGTCACGAGCCATGGATGACGCCGACGCAGCCCGATCAGGTCCTGGTGGATCCGGTACATCCACCGGCCGCGCTCGGGGAGCCGGCCGGGGTCGTCCGGGTACTCCGGCCGGACCGCGTCGTCGCCACCGAGGCGGTCCTCCTTGACCCCGGTGAGCGCCTGCTCGTCGCCGTAGTAGATCGACGGCACCCCGCCGGTCGTCAACAGGATCACCAGGGCGAGGACGGCTCCGGCGTCGCCCACCGTGCTGGCGATCCGGCTGACGTCGTGGTTCCCGACGAACGTCATCGGGGTGAACCGGTCGAGCAGCGCGTTGTGCCGGGACAGCGTCCAGTCCAGCTCGAAGAAGTTGCGGTCGACGATGCTGCTCCAGGTCGCCTTCCAGAGCTCGTACTGCGTGACCGAGTCCATCCCGGACGCCGCCACGAGGCCCGCGTAGTCGCCGTGGATGACCTCCCCGACGAACCACGCGTCGGGATGTGCGGCGCGCACCTCGGGCAGCACGGTCGCCCAGAACTGCGGTGCCACGGCATACGCGGCGTCGAGGCGCCAGCCGTCGACGCCGCGGTCGAGCCAACAGCTCATGACCGATGTCACGTACGCGGCGACCTGACGGCTGTCGTGGTTCAGCGCGACGAGCGAGCTGTGGCCCTCGAAGTCGGCGGCCCGCGCGCCCCCGGGCGCGTCCCAGTCGATCCGGAAGAACGACGCGTACTCCCCGTCCGGTCCCTCGCGCATGGCCTGCTGGAAGAGCGGGTGCTCGGAGCCGACGTGGTTGAAGACGCCGTCGAGCAGCACCCGCAGCCCGCGTTCCTTGCAGGCGGCGACGAGGTCGTCAACGTCATCGAGGTTGCCGAGCCGAGGGTCGATCCGGAGCTGGTCGACGCTGTCGTACCCGTGCGTCTGCGACGCGAACACCGGCCCGAGGGCCAGGCCCGACACGCCGAGCTCGACCGCGTAGTCGAGCCACCGGGCGATCCGTGCGAGGCCGCCGCCGGGTCCGGCCCCGGCGGCGTCCTCCTCGCGAATCGGCGCACCGGTGAAACCCAGCGGGTAGAGGTGCCACCAGAGGCAGCGGTCGATCCAGGTCGCGGTGCCCGTCGTCATGGCGCCCTCCGGCCTGGCGCTCTCCGTCACGGTGTCCTCCTGATCCGGTCGCATCCTATTGAGGCAAACTCACTAACGCTAGTGAGCGTACGTCAGCTGCCGTAGGATCCACAAGATGTCGCGCACCGACCGCACCCCTCGGCAGCGCCTCGCGCCCGAGGAGCGTCGTGAGGCGATCACCGCCGCCGCATCGGCCGCGTTCGCCGCGCACCCGTACGACCAGGTCGCGATCGCGACGATCGCCGCCGACGCAGGAGCCTCCGAGGCCCTCGTCTACCGGTACTTCGCCAGCAAGGCCGAGCTGTACGCGACGGTCGTCCAGCAGGACGTCGACCGCCTCGCCGCCCGGCAGGCCGACGCGCTCGACGCACTCCCCGCGGGCGTGCCGGCGCGCGACCGGGTGCGCACCTCGCTCATCGTGTACCTGGACCACGTCAGCGAGCACCCCACCGCCTGGGCGGCCGCGCTTCTGGCGCTCGGCGCCGAGCCCGAGCCCGCCGCGAGCATCCGACGCGAGGCCCGGCGCGAGTCCGTCGACCGGCTCCGCGACCTCCTGCTCCCCGACCAGGGTGCCCGCCACGAGTACGCGCTCTGGGGATTCCACGGATTCCTCGACGCCGCCTGCCTGCGCTGGGTCGCGACAGGCTGCCCGGAGGACGACCGGTGGTCGCTGATCGACGCGGCCCTCGGCGCACTCGAGGGCGCTCTCGGCGACTGGGGGAGGTAGTCCGCCGCGAGCCCGACCGACCGTCCGGCGTGTCCCGGATCGCCGACCGCCGCGAAGGACAGGACGATGCGTCCATGTCAGAGACCTCGCGGCGCGATGCGCGGCTCCGCCGGAACTGGGACAACCAGGCCTCGACCTACGACAGCACGATGGTGCGCATCGAGAACCGCCACCTCGCCTCCAGCCGGTCGTGGCTGTGCGGGCAAGCGGTGGGCGCCACGCTCGAGGTGGCGGTCGGGACCGGGCGGAACCTCGCGTACTACCCCGACGACGTCCGGCTCGCGGGGGTCGAGTGGAGCACGTCGATGCTGGCGGTCGCCCGACGACGAGCCGACACGCTCGGTCGGTCGGCCGACCTCCGCCACGGGGACGCGCAGGACCTGGCGTTCCCGGACGCGCACTTCGACACCGTGGTCTGCACGTACGCGCTGTGCGGGATCCGCGACGACGTGCGCGCCCTCGCCGAGATGGCCCGCGTGCTGAGACCCGGGGGCCTCCTTCTCCTCGCCGACCACGTCGGATCGTCCGTCTGGCCGGTGTGGGTGCTCCAGGTGCTCGTCGACGCCGTCAGCGTGCCGCTGCAGGGTGAGCACTACCGCCGTCGACCGCTGCGTCAGGTGCGCGCGCTCGGCTTCGAGGTGGAGCGGCACGAGCGGACCTCTCTCGGCATCATCGAGATGCTCGCGGCCCGCAAGCCGACCACCTGATCTGCGCCCGCTGTCGACGCCGTCGGACGCCGCCGGCCGGAGCCGCCGAAGCCGTCGCCCGAACCCGCTGACGGCCGCCCCCGGCGCGCGGCCCACCGGTGAGCGCCGTCCCGCTCCCAGGTCGTTCGCGTACGATCTCCGCGTCGGGCCGCGCTCGAGGCGCACCGGCAGACCGGACGGATCAGGAGCGAGCGGATGCAGGACGTCACTGCGGGATGCGGGGTGGCCGCGATGGCCTGCTCGGGCACCCGCGCGTCCCTCGTCACGCACCTCTGACCCACCTCCGGTCGCACGCCGGTCCCGCCTGCTCGGGCGATCGCGTGCTCGACGGACGAGGGCGGTCGGACCGGCGTGGCGTCGTCCCCAGCCCTGCCGCCGGCGGCTCCGGGTGCCGTGACGGCACCGGGTGCGCGGCGCGTCGCCGTGCCTCGTGCGCGCGGCGCCCCGGCCGGCGGCCCCCGACGTACCGGAAGCCGAGAACCCTCATGATTCGCCTGACCGAGAACCAGATCCGCGCATGCTTCGTCAACGCCTCCCGCCGTGAGGCGGCACAGGCGACCCTTCCCGACCTCGGCGCGCTGCGCTGGGACCGCCTCGACTACCTCGGGTGGCGTGACCGCAAGGCGCCGCTGTCCGCCTACGTGGTGCTCGAGCTCGACGGCGCCCCCACCGGCGTGCTGCTGCGGTCGAGCGACACCGGCCCGAACCGTCGGCGCAGCAAGGCCATGTGCGCCTGGTGCCAGGACGTCATCGTCACGGACGACGTCACGCTGTACGTCGCCCGGCGGGGCGGCGCGGTCGGGCGTCGTGGCGACACGATCGGCACGCTCATCTGCACCGAGTTCTTGTGCTCGCAGAACGTGCGCCGCGCCCCGACGAGCGTGGAGGCGGGCACGGACCTCGAGTCGGTCCGGGAGCGGATCGTGGAGCGGCGCATCGCCGGCCTGCGCGAGCGGTCCGCCCGGTTCGTCGAGGAGGTCCTCAGCACACGCTGAGTGCGGGCGGCGCAGGCGCGGACCCGGGGCGGAGGCGTGCGTCGGTCACGTCCTCACACCATCAGGTCCCGCCTGCGCAGCCCGACCAGTCCGGTGACGGCGCAGACCACCGTCACGCCGAGCAGCCGGGCGATCCCGTCACCGCTGACGGCGCCGGCGCCGAGCGG
The DNA here is from genome assembly GCA_021778635.1 of Actinomycetes bacterium. Taxonomy (GTDB): domain Bacteria; phylum Actinomycetota; class Actinomycetes; order Actinomycetales; family Cellulomonadaceae; genus JAJDFX01. Next base: position 18,789 of record JAJYCD010000030.1, on the reverse strand, counting down.
GTCGGACCCGAGGTACCAGTCGAACGGCGAGACCGACGTCATCCACGCCGAGCCGGTGAGGTTGCCGATGGCCCGCAGCACGTACGTCGCGACCGCGACCCCTGCCGCGACGGCAAGTGCCGTGCCGCGCCGACCGGTCGCCGCGCCGACCGCGAGCGCGAGCGTGCCGAACAGTCCGGCGGTGAGCCACATCAGCGCGCTCGCGACCAGCACCGATCCCCACGAGATGTCGAGGGAGAGGACCGCCGTGAGCACCAGGATCGTGAGCGTCACGGCTGCGACGACGGCCAGCAGGTCGATCCACAGCGCGGCCAGCCGCTCGACGTACGTCGATGCCCTGGTCACGGGCGCGGTGAGCTCGAGCTCGAGGATGCCGGCCTCCTCGTCGCCGGCGATCAGCTGCGAGCCGCGCGCGATGCCGTGCACGAGCACGAGGGCCAGCCCGATCAGCGAGTAGACGGTCGACGTGACGTAGCCCGCCGCGGAGGCGAGGTTGTCGAATCCCATCGCGGTCATCAGCCCCGACGGCATCGAGTCGAGCATCGACGTCCAGTCGCCGGCGTTGATCGTCGGGTAGAACGAGGTGTACATCGCGCTGACCGCGGCGACGGCGACCGCCCAGATCGTGAGCGACCGGCGGTGGTCGGCCAGGTCTCCGCGGGTCACGGTGCCCGCTGCGGCGCGCATCAGCGGACTCCGTCGGCGCTGAGCGAGCGACCGCGGTACGTGTCGAGGAAGAGGTCCTCGAGCTCGCGGTCCTCGGCGTGCCACCGCACGACGTGGTGCCGGGCTGCGGCCTTGAGCAGGGCGTCGGGTTCGCCGTGCAACCGGACGCGCAGCGAGGTCCCGTCGGCGACGACGTCGGTCAGGTCCGGCACGTGCGAGAGCCAGGTGACGTCGGCCGGCTCGTCGAACTGCAGGAGCACCTGCTGACCGGCGCGACGTCGCAGGTCGGCGACGTCGTCGACGTCCACCACGACGCCCTCGCGGATGATCGCGACCCGACCGGCCGACTCCTCGACCTCGCTCAGCACGTGCGACGACATCAGCACGGTCGCGCCGGCGTCGTGCGCCTCGCCCACCAGGTCCAGGAACTCGCGCTGCAGCAGGGGGTCGAGGCCGCTCGTCGGCTCGTCGAGGATCAGCAGCTCGGGGGCGTGCATGAACGCCTGCACGACGCCCACCTTCTGCTTGTTGCCCTTGGAGAGCCCGTGGATCCGCCGGTCCAGGTCGAGGGAGAAGCGGTCGGCGAGCGACGAGATCCGGTCCGCCCCGGCGCCGCCGCGCAGGGCCGCCAGGTAGTGCAGGTAGCCGCCGGCGGTCTTGGCGGGCGGCATCGCGAGCTCGCCGGGGAGGTAGCCGACGCGAGCCCGCAGCTCCGGGGTCGCGAGGTGGGTCGGGACGCCGAGGATCTCGGCGGTGCCCGCCGTCGGGCGGAGCAGGTCGAGCAGGATCCGGATGGTGGTCGACTTGCCCGCGCCGTTGGGGCCGAGGAAGCCCAGGACCTCGCCGCGCCGGACGTCGAGGTCGACGCCGTCGAGCGCCCGGACCGTCGCGTAGTCCTTGACGAGGCCGCGGATCGAGATCGCGATGTCGCTCATGACCTCATCGTGGAACCGCGGGCCGCACGGGGCACCTTCTGGTCTAGGACTTCGGTCCCTTCCTGCTGCGTCGAGTGCTCTGCTCCGCTGAGGTAGCGGGTCTCGACCCGGGGCTCGCCTGAGCGGAGTGAGGGTCATCATGACGATCACACGAGTCCACCTGGAGCCGCAGGCCGTCGCCGGCGTGCGGGAGGTCGTCCCGATGGGGGCGCTCACGGCGTTCTTCGCCCGAGCCTTCACCGCCACCGCCGAGGAGCTCGGGCGCCACGGCGTCGCTCCGGCCGGCCCGCCGGTCGCGCTGTACCGGGGCCTCGTCACCGAGACCGTCGACGTGCTCGCCGGGTTCCCGCTCGCGCGCCCGTGGGACCTGGAGGCCGGGCTGGCCGCGGCGACGCTGCGCGGCGGGGACGCGGTCATGGCGATTCATCGGGGTTCGTACGACTCCCTCGCGGCGACCTACGACGAGCTCACCGAGTGGTTCGCCGAGCACGACCTGACCCCGGCCCCGGAGATGTGGGAGGAGTACCTCCTGGGTCCCGGTGCCGAGGCGGACCCGCATCTCTGGCGGACCAGGATCGTCTTCCCGGTCGCCTGATCGGCGCTGCCCGCCGCCTCGGTCGTGCGCGTGCTCAGTCGTGCGCGTGCTCGGTCAGCCAGTCCATCGCCGCGACCGCCGAGCCCAGCACCGAGATGTGCCCGTCGAGCGGCCGCAGCCAGAACGTCGCGGACCTGACGTGACGCGCGAACCACGCCCCGTGCGCGCGGGGCACGATCCGGTCCTGCCCGCCCTGGAGGATCAGGGTCGGTGCGACCGTCGAGGCCGGCTCGAACCCCCACGGGCGCACGTACGCGAGGTCGTCCGCCACCATCCCACCCCGACCGCCGGCCTGCGCCTGGGCGACGACGGTGAGCAGCCACGACCAGTCGCCGGCCAGGGCGGCATGGTCCGACGCGGTGAACATCTGCGGGTCGTACTCGCCCGACGCGAGGCACTCCTCGAGCGCCTCGCGGCCCTCCATCGCAGCGTGCAGCTCGGCGACGCCGGACCCGGCCATGCCCCCGAACCAGTCGATCCCCTTCGCGTTCATCGGCGCGAGACCGGCGACCGAGACGGCCGCCACGACCCGGTCGGGCAGGAGCGCGCTGCACGCGAGCGCGTGCGGGCCGCCACCGGAGTGACCCATGACGGCGAAGCTGCCGACGCCCAGCGCATCGGCGATCGCGGCGACGTCCGCCGCCGCCGACGCCACGTCCCGACCCTCGAGCGGCGTCGACCCGCCGTAGCCGGGTCGGTCGTAGGACACCCACCGGATGCCGCGCTGATCGGCCGCAGCGAGCAGGGGCTCGGGCGGTGCGCCGGTGTTGGGGGTCCCGTGGTGCCAGACGACGACGAGCCGCCCGCAGGTGTCGTGCGCTGCGGCGTCGTACACGTGCAGCGTGCGCCCGTCGCTGAGGGTGAGATCGTCCTCGGTCACCATCCGCCTAGCGTAGGGACGCGTGGCACGCGCATCGGGGCATCGGCACGCGGCACGGCCGCACGATGGTGCCCGGGGTCTCCGAGAAGGCTTCCGGATACTCGCGGCGCCTCAGAGCAGCTCGGCGGCCTCGACCAGGGTTCGGGCTTGGCGAACGAGTGCCTGCGCGTCGGTCCGTTCCGGCGGCTCGCCGAGGACCATCTCGGCGACGTCGATGAAGGCACGGGCTTGTGTGCGGCGGCTGCGCGCCTCGGCGGACGTGCACCGGGTGGTCCGGGAGGCTCCGCGCGGACTCACGAGAGGCGCCGGAGGAGATCGAGCAAGCGGATCCCCGTCAGGTTGAGATGGTCGACCCGCCATGACGCCACGAGGGGGTCATCCTCGGACACCATCCGAGCGAGGACGTCGGGCGTGCTGTCAACGATGTGCGCGTGATTTCCGGTCCAACGCAGGATGTCGGCGGCCAGCTCGTCGACCTGCGCGGCTCTCGCGTCGTGATCGTCGGTCGTTTCGGTGTCGAACACGACCAAGAGGTCGATGTCGCTGGCCGTCGTCGCCTCCGCACGGGCGAAGGAGCCGAACAGGCTTACGTGCACGGGTTCCACGGACCACGTCGACACCGCGTCGGTGATGCGCTCGATGATCGTCGTGCGCAGTCGGGTCAGCGCCAGGATGGCCTCGGCGGCCACGTGCTCTCGGTTGAAGCGATAGAAGGTGGCGCTCGGATGTTCTTCCGCGAGGACGATGCCCTGCCCGACGAGGCGGGCGAGGGCGTTGCGCACGCCGTCGGCACTCCCGACCCCGGCCATCCGGTGGACCTGAGCGCCGCTCGCCTGTGCCGTTGTGGCTGCCAGAGCGTGCAGCACGGCCGCGTCGAGGGTGGGAGTGACCACCGCCAACGGCCTCGTCAGATCCACGACGTCACGTCCCGACTATTCTCGTGATGTACCGACAATCATCGGCACGTCACGAGAAGAAGACGTTCTGCGCGGTCAGGTTGGAGCTTGCGGGCGGTCATCGGGACCCGCACGCCTCGAGCACCGCCCCGGCGAGCGCGAGCTGGTGGTCCGCCCCCGCGCGTCGGCCGTCGAACCTGTTGCTGACGTAGGCGAACACGATCCCGGAGTCCGGGTCCGCCCACCCGATGCAGCAGCTGCTGCCGTTGTGCCCGAACGCCCGGGGGCGGTTGAGCCGCCCCAGGCTCCCGCGCAGGTCGGCCGGGCTGCCGGCGCCACCGAGCTGGAAGCCCTGCGACCAGCGCATCGCGAAGCCCGCGAACCGGTCGACCTCGTCGTGGCTCGTCGCGACCCGCGCCGCCGCGACGGTCTCGGGGCGCAGGATCACCGTGCCCGTCGGCTCCCCGGCCGACCCCGCCAGGCGGACCCGTCCGTCGTTCAGGAGCATGTCGTAGAACGCGCCGAGGTCGCGCGCCGTCGTCGAGATCCCGGCGGACGGGATGACGGCGCGACGCGTCCGCCGCTGGTTGAGGACCACCTGCGTCGGCAGTCCGAGCGGCCCACGGATCCGCAGCGGGACGTGCCGCGACCAGGCGGAGTCGGGCAGGCCGAGGTAGGTGTCGTGCACCGCGAGCGGTTCGAGGAGCTCGGTGCGGAGCAGGTCGGCCACCGGTACGCCGGTGACCCGCCGGACGAGCTCGCCGAGGATGAACCCGAACGTGAGGATCTCGTAGGCGGGGACCTCCCCGGCCGGCCAGCGCGGGTGCGCCCGCTCGATCCGGTGCACCGACCGGTCCCAGTCCGCGATCGCGAGCGCGTCGCCGAGGAAGCTGCCGGCCGTCGGCAGCCCGGCCCGGTGCTGCAGCACGTGGCGGATCGTGATGCGGTCCTTGCCGTGCTGTGCGAACTCCGGCCACCACCGGGCGACCGGGTCGTCGAGGTCCAGCTCCCCTCGCTCGGCGAGCAGGTGGACCAGCATCGCGGTGTACGGCTTGCCCGCCGAGAAGATCCAGAACAGCGCGTCCGGGTCGCACCGGTACGAGCGGTCGAGCACCACCCGCCCGTCGCGGATCACGCAGAGCTGAGCCGGTGCGCCCCGCCGCACGACGAGGTCCCAGGCGCGCTCGAGGTGGACCGGGTCCACCCCCCGCGGGCCGGTCCCGGGCGGCGCGGCGGACGACGACGTCATGCTCCATTGTCGCGCCGGCCGGGGACGTCGCGGGCACCGACCATGCGGCTCGTGGTCGTCGCCGGGCGCGCTAGCCCCAGATCGTGATGCGCCCCGGCGTGACGACGACCAGGCTCCTGCCGAGAGTCGTGAGCTGCTGGGTGGGCGGCGGCACGGAGACCGACCAGCGCGGCAGACCGTCCGCCACCCCGTACGCGGTCATGGTCGCGGTGCTGTTCGACTCGGTGGTGACGGCGACGACCACGGTGCCGTCGGTCGCGGCACCTCGGTCGATCGGTGTCGCGTGGCGATGCTCCCAGACCACCGCGCCGGACCGCCCGTCGATCATGCGCAGGGACCGCGCGTCGTCGACGACGACGTGCTCGTCGACCACCATCACCTGACCGCCGCCGCGGAGGAAGGTGGACCCCTGCCCGTTGACGCGTAGCGGCGTCGACCACCGGGTCGCGCCCGTCGTGACGTCCGAGGCGACGAGGCTGTCCCTCGTCCAGGTCAGGACGAGGTCCGGCAGCGACCGGTCGTCCGGGGACGGGCCGGCGAGGTCGCCCGCGACGGTGACCGATCTTCCCGTGGAGAGGTCGAGGACGTCCGTCCGTGCAGCGTCCGCCGCGGAGGACGTCGACTCGGTGAAAAGCGACCGGCCGGTGAAACCGGCGACCCGTCCGGAGCCCACCGCGGGGTCGCCCGCCCTGACCAGGGTGCCGTCCGAGGAGAGCACCACCCACCCGGACCTCCCTCCACCGACGAAGATCCGTCCGGCTTCGACGTCGATCGCCGGCACCGTCCCGTCGACGGCACGCCACGCGGTCGGGCTCGTGAACGTCCACCGCGGCGTCGTCGCGAGGGGGTCCGTCCGCACGACCCGGAGGTGACCGTCCGTGGCGAGGTCGACGCGGAGCAGGTCGGTGCCGATCGCCCCGATGGCCGTCGTGGGAGCCGTCGGCGCGTCCCGGACGATCGCACCCGACGCCGCGTCGATCAGCTCCAGGTGCGCCGACCGCGTCGTCACGGAGGCGGTGCCGCCACCGGAGCCGTTGAACAGGAACAGCCCGGCGAGGCACGCGACGAGCGGGCGGGGGGTCGCGCCGGACGCCGAGACGGCGACGCAGCTGCTGGTGAGGGAGGCGGTCGTGTCCGCGGCGGGTGGGTCCAGGGGCGCTCGCCAGTCCTCGGTGCCTGTCCCTGCGTCGAGAGCCACGACGTCCGTGCCGTGGTCGGAGCGTGGGGTGGCGAAGACGAGGCGACCGGCCGTCTCGATCGGCGTGGACCATACGCCGTCCGTCGTGCTCCACTCCGCGTGGGGCGGGCCGCCCAGGGGCGCGACGACCCCGGCGACACCGGCGAGCCTCGCCAGCCGTGCCGCGTCGAGGCGGTCGGCGACCACGGACGTCACGGCGAGCACGACGACGACGGCGACCGCGACCCGCCACCACCAGCGGCGCACGACTCTGACGGCCCGACCGCTGGGCGCCGCAGATGCGGCGGATGCGGCGGATGCGGCGGATGCGGCCAGTGCGGCAGATGCGGCGGATGCGGCCAGTGCGGCAGGTGCGGCACTGCCCGCGTGCGGCGAGCCCCCCGCGTCGTCCACGAGCTCGACGTCGAGAAAGCGCGCGGACGGGCTGCGGTCCCGCGACCCCTCGGGCGTCCCCATACCTGCCATCGTCGCTCAGTCCGCCCGGATCATCGACGAGTTCTCACGGTCCGGTGCGACCGAGGGCGGATCGCCCCCTGTTCCCGGACCGGCGTGAGCCTCGCCACGCACGGGCCGCACGGTCCTGATCGCTCACGGCGAACACCGCCGGTGGCGAGCCGGGTTTGCGCACGTCAGGACCCCGCGGGTCGACGCCGCGCGATGGCCGGGCGGGTCGGTGCGGATGGTCGCGCTCACACGGTGACCCGACCGGGGTCGTCGGCAGGTCCCCGAGTGACTGATGATGGTGCGGTCGGTCGACGAATGTGCGGTCGACAACGAGCGAACACGCCGTTGACGCCGGGTGGCCCGCGCGCTTAGATTGCCAGCCTGCAAACGCTTACACGGTTTGCAGGACGTTCTCATCCCTCGTCTCGACGACGGGCCCCGGGTGCCCACCCGGACGGCCGTCCCCCCGGGGCGAACCGCGGTATCGACCGGAGCCCGATCTCCTGACGGAGCGATCGGCCCGGCGCGCGTGAACAGAAGGAGCTCCTCGTGAGTGAAGCACTCACCCGCCACCGCCCCGCGTCGGACGCGCACCTGCGCGCGCCGATCCGGGCCGTCGCGGTCGGTCACGGCGCTGCGGGCGCCCACTCGCTCGCGGACCTCGGGATCCCGGAGAGCTACGTCGACGCGCTCGGGCACGTCCAGACCCCGCCGGCCGAGACCCTCGCCGAGGTCGCCGCTGCGGTCGGCGCCGGCCGCGTCGCACCCGAGCCGCTCGTGTGCTCGCCGGGGGCGGTCTGCCCGGAGCTCGTCGGCGACCTCGTCGACCTGACCGGCGCAGCGGTGGACGTCCCGGCGGGCATCGCGCCGCCGGTGGGCTACTACCACCTGCACACGCCGGACGGGCGTCGTCGCTTCGTGGTGAGCGCACCCCCGCGCTTCCCGCAGCCCGCCCGCGGCTGGGGCTGGGCGGTCCAGCTCTACGCCGCACGCTCCCGCACGTCGTGGGGCATCGGCGACTTCGGCGACCTCGCGACGATCACGCGTGCCGCGAAGGCCGCGGGCGCGTCGGCGGTGCTGATCTCGCCCGTGCACGCCGCCGCGCCTACCCCCGGGCAGCAGGCCTCTCCGTACTCCCCGACGTCGCGGCAGTGGCTCCAGCTTCTCCACGTCGCGATCGAGGAGGTGCCCGGGGCGGACCGGGTCGACCTCACGGACCTCGCTGCCGCCGCGAGCGCCCTCAACGCCGAGCGGCTCATCGACCGCGACGCGGTGTGGGAGCTCAAGCGGTCCGCCCTCGAGCGGATCTGGGTCGCGACGCGCGACCGGCTGCCCGCCGCGCACGACGCGTGGATCGCCGAGCAGGGCGAGGACCTCACGCGCTTCGCGACCTGGTGCGTGCTCGCCGAGACCTACGGCACGAGCAACTGGCGCGCGTGGCCCGAGGCGGACCGGCACCCCGAGACGGCGCTGTCGACCGGCGACCTGCGGAGCGATCGGGTCGCCTTCTACGCCTGGGCGCAATGGGTCGCCGACGGGCAGCTCGCCGTCGCCTGCCGGGCCGGCGCGAGCGTCGTCGTGGACATCGCGGTCGGGTTCGACTCGTGGAGCGCCGACGCGTGGGCGAACCAGGACGAGGTCTGCTTCGACTTCGAGGTCGGGTGCCCGCCGGACCGGCACAACATCGACGGCCAGAAGTGGGGGTTGCCCCCGATCAACCCCGTCGCGCTCGTGGCCGCCGACTTCGCCCCGTTCATCAAGATGGTCCGCGTCGCGTTGCGGCACGCCGGTGCGCTCCGGATCGACCACGTCATGCAGCTCTGGCGGCTGTTCTGGGTGCCGGCCGGCGCGTCGGCCACCCAGGGTGCGTACGTCCACTACCCAACCGAGGCGATGCTCGCGATCCTGCGCGTCGAGGCGTCGCGGACCGGCGCCTGGGTGGTCGGCGAGGACATGGGCACGGTCGCCGAGGGCGTCCGCGAGACGATGGCGGACGACGGCATGCTCGGCTACCGCGCGGCGCTGCGGCTCCCGGTCGACCAGTTCCCCGAGGCCACGATGGGGGCGTCGTCGACCCACGACCAGGCGACGATCGCCGGCACGTTGACCGGCTCGGACACCGAGGACCTGCGGCGCATCGGCAAGCCGGCGAACTTCGAGCAGCTCGAGCAGGTGCGACGCGAGCTGGCCGCGGTGGCGGGGGTGGACCCCGACGGGCCGATCGGTCCCGACGAGGTCGCGCGCGCCGTCCTGGCGCAGTACCGCCGCCTGTCCGAGTGCCGGGCGCGGATCGTGCTCGCCTCGCTCGACGACGTCGGGGCCGTCGCCGAGCGCCCGAACATGCCCGGGACGATCACGCAGTGGCCCAACTGGAGCCTGAGCCTGCCGCGGCCGGTCGAGGACATCCTCGAGGAACCGCTCGCTCGGCAGCTCTCCGAGGTCCTCGGCGCACGGACGGTCTGACCGAGCTCACTCCCAGCTGATGTCGAGCAGCCGCTTGCTGTGGGAGTCGAGGTAGACGTCGACCGTCACGGTGGACGTCAGCCCGTCCTTCCACGTGCCGGTGCCTCGGCACGACATGACGAGCGACTCGTGGCCCGCGGTCGGTATCGCGAGCCCCGCTCGATCGTCCGCGACGAGCGTGGTGCCCGTGAGGTCGACCAGCGGGATCTGCTCCCCGGTCGCCTCCCGCGTCGAGAGCGCGACGGCCTGCTGGGCGACCGTCTCGCAGGTCAGGGTGGAGAGCTCGGCCACCGTCGCCTTCGCCCGCTGGTTCAGGAACACGGGGACGGCGATCGCGGCGAGGATGCCGAGGGCGACGATGCCCCCGATGACCGACGCCGCCACGATCATGACGATGCTGCCCCTGCTGCGACGTCGCGCAGGAACGAGGGAGGGCTGCCAGCCCGGTGCGGCCTGACGGTGGGCGGTCCAGGCCTGCCCGTCGAACCATCGGGCCAGGCCTGAGCCCTCGGGATCGGGATACCAGCCGGGAGGGGGAGTGGTCATCGGGGCTCCATGACGGGACACCGCGTCCTCGGCGGTGTCGGGATGATCCGGACGGGAGCGGCGGCGCCGGAGGCCGCGCCACCGGTCCACCACACCCTGGGGGCAGTCCATCACGTGGTGGGCACGCTCGGCGGCAGAACGGGATCATCGCGCGGGTGAGGACGTTGGTCGCTTACGCCGTTCGCGTGAGCGCAGCGACCATGACCCCATGGTGCGTGCCTCGTGATCCCGCGACCGTGGCGACGCCGCGTCGCACTGTCGGCCGTCGCTCTCCTCGCGGCACCTGCGGCTCGGGCGCGGATGCTCCACTGGGGGGCGACGCGAGCCGAGGTGGACGGCGTACTCCCGGGTGACGCGGTGCTGCCGAGAGCCGACCTGGTCTCGACCCGTGCGATCACGATCGACGCGCGCCCGGAGGACGTCTGGGCCTGGGTCGCCCAGCTCGGTCAGGGCCGGGGCGGGTTCTACAGCTACGACTGCCTGGAGAACCTCATCGGCTGCGACATCCACAGCAGCGACACGGTCCGTCCCGACTGGCAGGGCGTGGCCGTGGGCGACGTCGTGCACCTGCACCCGGAGGTCGGGCTCGCCGTCGTGCAGGTGGAGCCAGGGCGGAGCCTCGTCCTGCGGGGTGCCGTGCCCGTCGGCGAGGCGCCCGCCCCGTACGACTTCACCTGGTCGTTCGCGGTCCAGGACGGCACCGGCGGGTCGACCCGCCTGGTGGTGCGGGAGCGCTACGCGTACCTGAGACGGACCGCCGGGCTTCTCGTCGAGCCCGTGTCCGCGGTGAGCTGGTTCATGAGCCAGCGCATGCTGCGCGGCATCAAGGAACGCGCGGAGGCGCTGACGCGCGCGCTCTGACGCCGACCCGTCGTTCGACGAGCCGTCGGAACCTCGGGAGGTGCCGCGCGTCGGGTCTCAGCCCGTGGACGGTCGGCGAACTCACCCCATATCTCACTCAAGTCCGGTATGGCCCGATGCCGATGGGCGGTTGACCATTCAAGCGACGGGAGTGACCGGTGGACCTTGGCCACGTCGCCAGTACTGGCGTGCAGAAGACGAGCGCGACGGCCGCAGGGGCGCTGACCCTTGACGAGCTCGAAGCACGGACGCGGAACGGTTCGGACGACGGCGCGTCTCGCGCCGCACGAGACCGGGACGCGACGCCCGCGACGCGAGGCCGCCGGCAGTGGGGCGCCGAGCGTCCGCGTCCACCGCTCCCGGTGCAGGAGAAGCCGGCGGGGACGGCGGCGACCTGGCTGGGCGGGTTGGCGATCTCGGTCACCGTCGTGGCCTGGGGCGTGTACCTGGTCCAGGCCGTGGTCTCGCGGTTCATCGACAACGGGATCCACGACAGCGGGTTCGTGATCCAGACGATCGTCTACGTCGGCATCATGACCTTCCTGCTCGTCTCCGCCCTCATGTACCTGCTCGCACGGCAGGGCGCGCTCTACCGGTCGCGCGGGCACGTCCGTGTGCCACGAGCGGAGATCGACGCCTTCATGGCGGACTCGCGTCCGTCGCTGACGGTCCTGGTGCCCTCGTACGCCGAGGACCCGGCCGTCGTGCGGGCGACCCTGCTCTCGGCAGCGCTGCAGGAGTACCCCGGCATGCGGATCGTCCTGCTGCTCGACGACCCGCCGGAGCCCACGGACCCACGCGCCCTCGAGAGCCTGCTGGGCTGCCGCGCGCTGGCACGCGAGATCGGCGCGCTCCTGAAGGAACCCCACGAGCGCTTCAGTGCCGCGCTCGACAGCTACGAGACCGCGGCGGTGCTCGGCGGTGCGAGCTCCCCCGAGCACGTGCGTGCGCTGGCGCTCGACTTCGTCTGGGCCGCACGGTGGTTGCGTGACCAGGCCGACGCCTACCCTCGCGCGAACCACGCCGACGACTTCCTCGCCGAGGAGGTCTTCGGCGGACTGGCCGGCGACTTCGAGATCACCGCACGCGCGCTCTTCGCCGCCCTCGACGAGCGGGCCCCGGTGCCGGCCGAGCGGCTGAGCCAGCTCTGCCGTCGACTCGTCTGGACCTTCGACGCGACGCTCACGTCGTTCGAGCGCAAGCGGTACGCGCATCTTCCGCACGACGCGAACAAGGCGATGAACCTCAACGCGTACATCGGCCTGATGGGGCGTCACGTCCGTGAGATCGACACCCGGATGGGCATCGTCCTGCGCGACATCGACAGTGCTGGCGGTGCTGACGGTGCTGGCGGTGCTGATGATGAGGGCTCGATGCTGATCCCGGACAGCGACTACCTGTTGACCCTCGATGCCGACAGCGTGCTGCTGCGTGAGTACTGCCTGCGGCTCGTCCACCAGATGGAGCTGCCGGGCAACGACCGGATCGCGGTGATCCAGACCCCGTACTCGGCCTTCCGCGGCGCGGGGACGCGGCTCGAGCGGATCGCCGGCGCCACGACCGACATCCAGCACATCGTGCACCAGGGCCTGAGCTACTTCGGGGCGACGTTCTGGGTGGGTGCCAACGCCGTGATCCGCAAGGTCGCGCTCGACGACATCGTCGAGGTGAGCTACGTCGGAGGCCAGGAGGTCCGCCGGTACGTGCAGGACCGCACCGTCATCGAGGACACCGAGTCGAGCATCGACCTGGTCGCGTCGGGGTGGACGCTCCTCAACTACCCCGAGCGGCTCAGCTACAGCGCGACGCCGCCGGACTTCGGCTCGCTCGTCGTGCAGCGCGCCCGCTGGGCGAACGGCGGGTTGTTGATCATGCCGAAGTTCCTCCGGCTGATCCGACGCGAGCGCAAGGCCGGTCACCGCGTCCCCCGCGCGACCGTCGCGCTGCGCCTCAACTACATGGCGTCGATCTGCTGGGCGAGCGTGGGGCTGGTCCTGCTGCTCGCGTTCCCCTTCGACAGCAGGCTGCTGAGCCCGGTTCTCGTCGTCGCCGCACTTCCGTACTTCGTGGCGATGTCCGCAGACTTCCGACGTCTCGGGTACAAGCGGTCCGACGTCCTGCGGATGTACGCCTTCAACCTGATCCTGCTCCCCGTCAACCTCGCGGGAACACTGAAGTCGCTCCAGCAGGCCGCCGCGAAGTCCAAGATCGCGTTCGCGCGGACGCCGAAGGTCAACGACCGCACCGCGGCCCCGGCGCTCTTCGTCCTCGCCGCCTACCTCATCGCGGCGTTCTCCTTCTACACGCTGGCGAACGACATCACGACACAGAACTGGAGCAATGGAGCGTTCGCCCTGTTCAACGGCGTGCTGACGACCTACGCGATCGTCGCGTTCATCGGGTTCCGCAACTCGATCGTCGACGTGCTCCTCGGGTTCGTCCACTGGGTCCGGGTCCCGGTCAAGGCTCCCGATGCCGGCAAGGCGACCGGCGACCCGGACTGGGAGGCCGTGCTGTACTTCGGCCCCGACCACGTCGCGGCACCGAGCGATCGACCCAAGGTCGCCGTCGCGGCCATCCCGTCGCCGCGCCGCGGTGACACCCGGGCGCGGGAGCGGTCGTGAGCTCCACCGCGACCGCCGACCTCCGACCGTCGGTGCACGGCACGCCCGTGCACCTCTTCCTCCCTTGGGGCGTGCGATGACCTCCGCCACGACTGTGCCGAGACCCGCGCGCACACGGGTGTCCCTCCTCCGGATCGGCATCGTCCTCGTCTGCGTCGTCGCCGTCGCGTGGACCGGCTTCCGGTCCTTCGCCTCCGCGCTCTCGCGGCCGGCGACGCCCGGACCGTCGACCTTCGCGGCGTACGTGGACGTGACGGCGACGCCCACGTTCTCGTTCGGGACCCCGAGCGGTCCAGCGCAGTCGAACGTGATCCTCTCGTTCGTCGTCGCCGACCCGACGAGCGGGTGCACGCCGCTCTGGGGTGGGGCCTACACGCTCGACACGGCCGCCTCCGACCTCGAGCTCGACCGGCGCATCTCTCAGCTCCGGAGCACCGGCGGGGTGGTGCGCGTGTCCTTCGGCGGACAGCGCGGCAGTGAGCTCGCTGCTGCCTGCACCGACCCGGTGGCGCTCCGGGACGCGTACCAGTCCGTGGTCGACCGCTACACGCTCACCAGCATCGATCTGGACCTCGAAGGTGCCTCGCTCGCGGACGCCGCTGCGGGAGCCAGGCGCGCCGACGCCGTGAAGTCCGTGCAGGACCACGTCCGCGCCGCCGGCCGGCACCTCGCCGTGTGGCTGACGCTGCCGGTGTCCCCGAACGGTCTGACGGCTGACGGCGTCGCCGTCGTCGACCAGATGCTCGCCACCGGGGTCGACCTCGCCGGCGTGAACGGCATGACGATGGACTTCGGCACCGGGATCACGCGGTCCACCCCGATGTCCGGCGCCGTGCTCCAGGCCTCGACCGCGTTGCACGCCCAGGTCAGGACGGCCTATGCCCGCGCCGGGGCGAACCTCGACGACGCCCACGCCTGGGCGAAGGTCGGCATCACCCCGATGATCGGGCAGAACGACGTCGAGGGTGAGGTGTTCACGCTCGACGACGCGGCGACTGTCAACACGTTCGCCCGGAGCCACGGCGTCGGCCAGGTGTCGATGTGGTCCCTGAACCGCGACTCGACCTGCGGAAGCCCGCTGCCGAAGGTGCTCACGGTGGTGCAGACGACCTGCAGCGGGGTCGACCAGGGTTCGCGGAGCTTTGCCGACGTCCTCGCGACGGACCTCCCGTACGCCTCGACGGTGGCCGTGTCGCCGATGGTGCCAGCGGTCCCGACCGCCTCGGCCACATCGGTGGCCGATCAGACCGACGACCCGGCGCACAGCCCGTTCCCGATCTGGGACCCGCTCGGCACCTACCCGGGCGGCACCAAGATCGTCTGGCACCACAACGTCTACCAGGCGCGCTACTGGACCAGCGGGTTCGCCCCGGACACCCCGGTGGCGACCGCGACGGACTCGCCGTGGACGCTCGTCGGCCCGGTGCTGCCCGGTGACACGCCGGCACCGCTCCCGACGCTCCCCGCGGGGAGCTACCCGCAGTGGACCGCCACCGAGGCCTACGTCGCCGGGACGCGCGTGCAGGTCGGGCTCGTTCCGTACGAGGCGAAGTGGTGGACCCAGGGACAGCTCCCGGGCAAGGCCGTCGCCGGCGGGTCGCCCTGGGTCCTCGTGCTGCCGGAGGGGTGACGGGTCAGGCCGACGGTGTCGCCACACTCCGCACGAACGTGACCAGCGCCACGACGATGCCGATCGCGCTGCCGACGATCGCGACCACGAGCAGAACGCTCGCGACGAGGCTCCAGTCGAGGGTCGTGTCGGTGAAGGCGAACGGGAAGACGGCACGGATCCGCACCAGGGCCGCGATCCCGACGCCGGTGGTCACGATGTCGCCGAGGGCCTTCAGCCAGCGCGGGTCGTTCACGAGACAGACGAGGTTCGCGGCCATCGACACCAGGATCGACGCGTTGACGAGGCCGAGCACCTGACGGGTCTCCGGGGTGAGGAACGGCACCGCCTCCCACCCCGGCCACACGTCGGCGGCGTAGAGCACGGCACCGTTGACGAGCACCGCGACGAGGTAGCCGAACCGACGCGCGGCCGCGCCGGGGCGTCGGGGTGTCGTGCGTGCGGGCATCGGACCCTCCTGGTGCGGGATCGGGCCTGTCTCGACGCTACGGGCGCCGGTCGACCGTCGCCAGGGGCCGAAGGTCGCAGGCCACCGCGCGCGACCGGCCTGCGGTCCGCGACAGGCTGGACGACGTGCCACGCGCCCGTTTCTCCGCCGAGCGCGTGTCGCAGGGTGGCGACACATCGCCCCCCTGCGGCACACTGTCCCGATCACCACAGACGAGCAGGCCGCGCGCCTCCGGGGAGACCCGGACCACGACGTCGCCGTCGGCCAGGGGGACCACGACGCGGCGCTCGAGAGCGTGTGCCGTCGGCCCTCCGCAACCTCGTGAAGGGACCACGTCGTGACTGAGCGGATCTCGGCGGCGGCAGCGCGCCGCGTCCTGCTCGTCCTGACCTTCACCCGATGGTTCCCGGTCGGTCTCACCGTCGGGGTGTCCACGCTGCTCGCGGTCGAGCGCGGCATGAGCCTCGCCGAGGTCGGCGCGATCTTCGCCGTGCAGGGCTTCGTCGTGCTCGGCCTCGAGCTGCCGACCGGGGGCTTCGCCGACGCGCTCGGACGCCGCCCGGTGCTGATCACGGCCGCGGCTCTCGCGCTCGTCGCGGGCCTCGTGTTCGTCACGGCGCACACCTTCGCCGCCTTCATCGTCGCCCTGGTCGTCATGGGCGTGTTCCGCGCGCTCGACTCGGGACCGTTGGAGGCGTGGTACGTCGACACCGCCCAGGCGGACGACCCGCACGTGAACGTCGAGCTCAACCTGGCGAGCGCCGGGACCGTGCTCGGGGTCGCGATCGCGATCGGGGCCCTGGTCTCCGGTGCGCTGATCGCCTGGCACCCTGTTCACGCGATGACGGCGCTCGAGCTCCCCTACTGGACGGCCCTCGGGTTCTACGGCGTCAACATCGTGATGATCGCGGTGCTCATGCGCGAGGACCGGACTCACCTCGACTCCACCGGTCTCGGTCGAGCGCTGACGTCCGCGCGGGAGGCTCCCCGCGTCGTGCTCGACGGGCTGCGGACCCTGGCGGCCAGCACCGTGCTGCGGAGCCTCGTGCTCGTCGAGGTGTTCTGGTCCGTCGCGATGATCGCGTTCGAGATCTTCATGCCGGTGCGACTCTCGGAGCTCGCGGGCGGTGAGGCGCACGCCGGCGCCCTGATGGGTCCGATCTCCGCGGTGGCCTGGGGGTTGTTCGCGCTCGGCTCGGCGGGCGCGGGCCTGGCGAGCAGGCGGATCGGCGTCGGGTGGACCGCTCTGCTCGCGCGGTTGCTGAACGGTGCGTTCGTCGTCGGCATGGGCGTGGCGACCGGCCCCGTCGGGCTCATCGCGGCGTTCCTGCTGACCTACACGCTGCACGGGTCCGGTGGGCCGGTGCACGGTGCCCTGCTGCACCGTCAGGCGGCCGCCCGGAACCGGACGACGGTCCTCTCGATGAACTCGATGGTCGGCGGCGCGTCGTTCTCGGTCGGGCTGCTGGCACTCGGTCCGTTGGCCGAGCACACCAGCACGGCGGTCGGCATCGTCGTGGCGGGCGCGTTCAGCATCGTCGGCGCTGCGCTCTACCTGCCCGCGATCCGCCAGGAGCGCGCGGCGGCGGGTGCTGGGGACGTCGAGCCCGCGACGATCTGAGCGGCGAGCGGTGCCGGCCGGGTGGTCCCGATGCGGGATCGGGCCGCCGCAGTAGGCTCGACCGCGGTCGCGTCGTGCCGCCGCTGGTCCGAGAGAGCATCGCGTCCGAGAGAACACCGCGAACGGAGGCTTCAGTGGCTGAGCCGCTGGTGCACATCACCAACTTCCGCATGGACTTCGGCGACAAGACGGTCGTCCGCGACCTGTCCTTCGACGTGCGCGCAGGGGAGACCTTCGGGTTCCTGGGCAGCAACGGCTCCGGGAAGACGACGACGCTCCGGGCGCTGCTGGGCATCTACCAGCCGACCGGGGGCGTGCTGCACATCGGCGGCAAGGTCTTCGAGCCACGCGACGGGGCGCGTCTCGGATACCTGCCCGAGGAGCGTGGGCTCTACAAGAAGGAGTCGGTCCTCGACGTCATGGAGTACTTCGGCCGGCTCAAGGGTCTGACCCGCGCCGGGGCGGTGTCGTGGTCCCGCGCCTACCTCGATCGGGTCGGCCTCGCCGACAAGGCCACGACGCGGCTGGACAAGCTCTCCGGTGGCCAGCAGCAGAAGATCCAGCTCGGGGTCACGATCATGAACGAGCCGGAGCTGCTGATCCTCGACGAGCCGACGCAGGGGTTCGACCCGGTCAACCGGCGTCTCCTGATGGACATCATCGACGAGCAGAAGCGCGCCGGATCGACCGTCATCATGGTGACCCACCAGATGGACGAGGTCGAGCGCCTCTGCGACCGGGTCATCCTGCTCAAGGACGGCGTCGCCGCGGCGTACGGCACGGTCGAGGACGTCCAGGACTCCTTCGGCGCGACGACGATCCGGCTGAGCTGCACGGGAACCCCGCCGGCCTCCGATCTCTACGACGTCGTCTCGGCGGACGGCCGATCCGCCGACCTCGCGCCGCGACCCGGCGCAGACGCGGCCGAGATCCTGCGCGAGCTCGTGACCGCAGGCGTGGGCGTGAGCAGCTTCACGACCGAACGAACCTCTCTCGAGGAGATCTTCATCCGGGTGTACGGCGACCAGCACGAGCTCGCGGAGGCCTGAACCATGTCGCAGCACAACCTCCGCACCGTCGTCGCCTTCGAGTTCCTCCGTGTCGTGACGAAGCGACGGTTCTGGGTCGCGTCCCTCGCCGTCCCGCTCGCCGTGGCGCTGCTGTTCACGGTCGTGCTGGTCAGCAACCAGACCACCGACCAGACGAGCAAGGCCCAGAAGAACGCGCAGTTCTCGTTCACCTACACCGACGCGTCCGGCCTCGTCACCGATGCCGTCGCCGCCGAGTTCGGCGGGAAGAAGGCCCTCGACGGGGCGACGGCGATCGCCGACGTCAAGGCCGGCACGGTGCAGGCGTACTTCGCCTTCCCGGCGAACCCCGCGTCGGAGCCCGTGCACGTCTACGGCGTGGACTCCGGCGTCTTCGCGAACGGCAAGTACAGCGCGGTCGCCCGGCAGATCCTCGTCACGGCGGCCCAGCAGAAGATCGGGTCGGCGGAGCTCAGCGCGGTGGCGCAGGGCAACGTGACCATGACCGAGGAGATGTACAAGGCGGGTCAGCTGACCAGCGGCCTCAACGGCGTGATCCCGCCGTTGCTCTTCCTGCTGGTCTTCTACGTCAGCATCATCCTGCTCGGCAACCAGATGCTGAACAGCACGCTCGAGGAGAAGGAGAACCGGGTCACCGAGATGATCCTCACGACCATGAACCCGACGACGCTGATCGTCGGGAAG
>JAJYCD010000029.1 GCA_021778635.1 Actinomycetes bacterium | reverse complement strand
GTGGTTCACGATCCTGATGACCCCCGACACGACCGCCACCACCACCGGCGACGTCTACGACGACACCGGCACCCCCGTCACCGTGCGCCACGACTCCGGCACCACCACCGCACCCTGACACCACCACGGCGCCACACAACGGCACCGCACCCCCGACCGACCTTCGTGGTGCCCGCGGCCCCAGCCTCGGGCACCACAGAGGTCGGCCGCCGCACACACGCACCGGACACGCAACCGCGACACCGACCCGCCACCCACGGCACGGTCCTGGCGTCAGCCGACGAGTGCGGCTCTGGGGAACCGTTCGGTCTCCCGATCACGCCCCGGGGGCGCGGGCGGCTGCGAGCTGTCGTACGAGGCGACCACGAGCCCCAGGGTCATCCAGAGCAGAGTTCCGACCGCTGATGCGGCGGCGAGAGCGCTGTACGTGTGAGGGAGGACGAGCGCGATCACCGACGACACCACGAGACCGGGGACAGCGGTGCGCCGTGGACCGCGCATGACGATGAGGAGCTGCGACCCGAAGTACAACGTGGCGAAGACGATGCCGATGTCGATCGAGTACATCAGGAACGAGCTCTCAAGGCTCGTACCGAGGCCGGCCGCCTGTGCGATCCGGTAGCTCGACGTGACACCACCTCCGGTGAAGAAGTACTGCGTCCAGTGGTCGAAGAAGAACTGGTAGGCCGCAGCGCGAGCCTGGGACGAGCCGTTGTCGTTCTGGAAGCGCCCGATGATCCCCGCCGCCGCGGGGCTGGCGACCAGGACGAACGTACCGATCGTCAGGACGCCGTACATCGACGCCTTGGCGAGTGCGCTCGCGCGGGAACGGAGGATGACGTAGACGATCGTCAGGCCGATCACGACGACCCCCGTCCTCGACTGGGTGATCACGACCGCCAAGGTGCTCAGGGTGAGCAGGGCGACCTTGAGCCATGTTCTGGCGACTCCCACGGTCAACGGCGCGACGACGCACAGGAAGTACGACAGCGTGAGCGGGTGATCGAGAGTCGCCATCCATCGGTCGAACCCTCGATAGAGGAACCAGTAGTCGGTGGCGTAGTACGACCCGTAGAAGATCACGCTGTTCGTCAACCACTGCGCAATCGCCAGCGTCGCCGACCCTGCGGCCAGGACGAGGAGTGCGTTCCGCAATGTGGCGAAAGCGCGTCGATCGGTGCGGCACGTCGTCACGATGAGGAGGAAGAGCCCGAAAGGTGCCACGACCTGGTCGACGAGAAGGACGACACCACTTCCCGAGATGCTGGTCTTCGTCGTGAGCACGGCAACCGTGATCACGAGAACCAGCGTCAGGGTCAGGTACACGTGCTGGGCGATCGTGCGGACGAGCGCGGACCCTCTCGACAGAAGCGTGACGACCAGGGTCGTGCCGACGAGCCAGACTGCTGGGTGAAAGGCCAGGCTTCCCGACGTCGGCCCCACCACCACGGCAGAGGCTACTGACGGCACCAGCACACGAAGGCCGAGGATCAGCACGATCATGGCGGCCGGGCGCTTGCGCAGCGCGATCGACAAGACGGCGCAGGCTCCGATCCATCCGGCGAGCTGCACGGTTCACCTCCGCCGGATCGCGCGTGCGACGGGGCGTGCGCTGCCGGCGCCCAGGGCACTGCCTCGCGGGTGACTGGCCTCGCGCCGGCGGACTCGCACTGGTGTCACTCGGCGAGCTCATGCGCGTGGGGTCTACTGCGGGTCCACCAGTGCTCGGCTCTCGTCGGTAGCTGGTCCGCTGACGCCGTCGCGTACGGGTGGTACCCGTCGCGCGAGGAAGCCCGCTCCGGAGTCATGTTCAGCACCGTCCCCACGAGCGGGGCCTCGACCGCCCGGAGCAGGTCCACGGCGGCGGCGACGTCGTCGCGACGGGTCCTGCCGTGCCGTGCGACGAGCACGACCCCGTCCGCCTGGGTCGCGACGATCGCGGCGTCGGTCACGGGAAGGAGCGGGGGGGTGTCGACGACGATGACGTCGAACCGACCCCGGAGGGTCGTCATCAGCGTGCGCATCCGGTCGCTCCCGAGGAGCTCGGACGGGTTCGGGGGGATCGTTCCGCTCGGCAGGACGTGCAGCCCGTCGGCTCCCCACTCCTGGATGACGTCATCGAGATCGACCTGGCCGACCAGGACGTTGGTGAGACCGACGCTCGACTCGACGCCCAGGCACTCTCCGAGACTCGGCCGCCGAAGGTCCGCCTCGAGCAGGAGGACGGGCCTGCCCGCCTCAGCCAGGACCATCGCCAGGTTGCCCGCAGTTGTCGACTTCCCCTCCCCGCTGAGCGATGAGGTCACCACGACGACCTGCATCCGGCTGTCGACACTGCTGAACATCAGGTTGGTGCGCAGCCGCCGGTACGCCTCGGCGCGGGACGAGTGCGCAGCGGCCACCAGCGGGATCCGCTGGTGGCGCGGCCTCGCCTCGAGAGAGACGCGGGCGAGAACGGGCGCTGACGCGACGGACTGCAGCGCGGGGCCGGAGCGCACGGTCGTGTCGGCAAGCTGGCGCGCGATGGCGAGGCCGGCCCCGAGCGTCAGCCCGACCAGGATCCCGAGGCCGAGGTTGAGCGTCTTGCTCGGTGAGACGGGCCTCGGGTTGAGGGTCGGTCCGGAGATGACGGTCAACGCGACCTGCGTCCCTCCGGCATGCGACGTGTCCTCGAGCCCGGCGACCATCGGTCCGAGGTCGTCGGCGATCGCTGTCGCGATGGCCAACGAACGTTGCGGGTGGGTGTCGGTGACGGTCGCGCCGAGCAGGACCGTGTTCGGGTCGCTCGTGGCGGTGATGCTCGAGGTCACCTCGGCAACGGTCATCGGGAGACCGGTACCGGCCAGGATCTGCTTCGCAAGGCGTTCGCTGGTCAGCACGCCGACGTACGATGCGATCCGCTGCTGGGCGAACTGGTCAGCCTGGAGCGCGGTTCCCGTGCTGGCGGAGGCTCCGACGAAGAATGTCACCGAGCTCGCGTACTTCGGAGTCTCGCGCACGGTGACGAACGCCGCGGCCGATACCGTGACGATGAGCGTCAGCAGGACGATCCACCAGTTCTTCCGCACTGCTCGAAGGTGGTCGGACATCTCCACGCGGCACGCTCCTGAGGCATCGGTCGACCAATGCGGTCCCGCACACCTTAACGGCCCACGATCGCGCGGCCCTGTGGACCGCGACGCCCGGTGGACCGCGGGGAGCGAAGGTCCTCGGCACGAGCGGTTCGGCCGAACGGGCGAGGCAGGACTTCACCCGCGCCTCGGGGTGTCCGGTTTGCACCGCTACGTCCTAGCATGGGGTCACAGCCACGGAACCTTGGGACGCCGTCCACGGATGCCGTCACAGGAGTAGGGAGCCCTCCATGCGCCGGATCGTCGGGTACGCGCCGGGCGCGTACGACATGTTCCACATCGGGCACCTCAACATCCTCCGCCAGGCGAAGCGCTACTGCGACTACCTGATCGCCGGCGTGGTCTCCGACGAGATGTGCGAGCTCACCAAGGGCAGGCGACCGGTGATACCGCTCGCGGAGCGGATGGAGATCGTCAGCCACATCTCCTACGTCGATGAGGTCGTTGCGGAGGTCGTGCCGGAGAAGCTCGAGACCTGGAAGGTCGTGCCGTTCGACGTGCTGTTCAAGGGCGACGACTGGCGCGGGACCGAGAAGGGGATCAAGCTCGAGCGTGACTTCGCCGCCGTCGGCGTCGACATCGTGTACTTCCCGTACACGGTCCACACGTCGAGCACGCTGCTCCGCCGGGCGCTCGACGAGATCGTCTCCGGGACGTCCAGGATGCCGGCCAACGACTGAGCCGGCGCCCGCACGGAGCCGGGTGTGCGCCGGGCCGTAGCATGACTCCCGACCCCGCATCCATCAGGAACAGGGGCCGTCGTGCTGCCCTCGTTCCTCGAAGGACCCATGAGTCTCACCGGTCTGCTCCCTGTCCTCCTCGCTGACCCGGCCGCCGACGAGGCGGTCGCTCTCGTGCGTGCACGTGGAGTGGTCGACGTCGTCGGCCCTGCCGGTGTCCGTGCGCCGCTGCTCGCCGCGCTCGGCGGTGCCGGTGCGGCGTCGGCCGTGGCGGAGCTGGTTCCGGACGCCCCCGGCGCACTGCGCGTCGAGCGCGGGCGCCCCCTCGTCGTCGTCACCGCGACCGGTCGTGACGCGGACGAGCTCGCCGAGGCGCTCCGGTGCTACCTCCCGCCGGACCAGGTCGCCGTCCTCCCGTCCTGGGAGACACTCCCGCACGAGCGGCTCTCGCCGCGCAGCGACACCGTGGCGCGTCGGCTCGCCGTGTTCCGCCGGCTTGCGCACCCGACGGCGGACGGCGGACCGACCGGGGAGATCCGGACTCTCGTGGTGCCGGTCCGCGCGCTCCTGCAGCCGGTCGTCGGCGGGCTGGGCGAGCTGGAGCCCGTGCAGCTCGCCGTCGGCGACGAGGCCGACCTGTCGGACGTCGCGGACCGCCTCGTCGCGGCCGCGTACGCGCGGGTGGACATGGTGGAGCGTCGTGGTGAGTTCGCGGTGCGCGGCGGGATCCTCGACGTGTTCCCCCCGACCGAGGACCACCCGCTGCGCATCGAGTTCTGGGGCGAGACGGTCGAGGAGATCCGCTGGTTCGCGGTCGCCGACCAGCGCAGTCTCGAGGTCGCCACCCAGGGTCTGTGGGCGCCGCCGTGCCGCGAGATCCTGCTGACGGACGACGTCCGCGACCGGGCGGCGGCGCTCGTGGACCGTCTTCCCGGCGCTGCGGAGATGCTCGAGAAGCTCGGTGCCGGCATCGCGGTCGAGGGGATGGAGTCGCTCGCCCCGGCACTGGTCGACTCGATGGTGCCGGTCGTGGACCTCGTCCCGGCGGACGCGCTCCTGGTCCTGTGCGATCCCGAGCGGGTGCGGCGTCGCGCGCACGACCTCGTGGCAACCACCGAGGAGTTCCTCGCGGCGGCGTGGACCTCGGCGGCCGCGGGCGCGGCGACCCCGCTCGACCTCAGCGCCGCGTCGTTCCTCACCTTCGCGCAGGTACGCGAGAGTGCGGCGGCGCGCGGGTTGGGCTGGTGGACCTTCGGGCCGTTCGGGCCCGGAGACTCCGGCACCGGCACCGGCGACCCCGGCGCGGCCGGTCCGGTGCTCGTCGACGAGGTGCTGGCCGGCGAGGTCGACGCGCACCTGACCATCGCCGCGCGCGACGTCGAGGGGTATCGCGGCGACGTCGGCCGGGCGATCGACGACGTCCGCACGCTCCAACGGGCCGGCTGGCGGTTGGTCCTCACGACCGAGGGTCACGGTCCCGCGCAGCGGATGGTCGAGCAGCTCTCGGCCGCCGACGTCCCGGCGAGGCTCGTCACGGCGATCGACGTCGAGCCCGAGGGGGGGATCGTCCTTGTCGTCCCGGCGAACGCGGGCCCCGGCTTCGTCGCCACGGACCTGCACCTCGCCGTCTTCTCCGAGCAGGACCTCACCGGCCGTGCGGGGTCGTCGACGCGCGACATGCGCAAGATGCCGTCGAGACGACGCAACACCGTCGACCCGCTCTCGCTGCGGGCCGGCGACCACGTGGTCCACGAGCAGCACGGGGTCGGACGCTTCGTCGAGCTCGTCCAGCGGACGCTCGGCACCGGCGCGGCGGCGGCCACCCGCGAGTACCTGGTGATCGAGTACGCCTCGTCGAAGCGCGGACAGCCCGGCGACCGCCTGTACGTGCCGACCGACCAGCTCGACCAGGTGACCAAGTACGTCGGTGGCGAGTCTCCGGCGCTGAACAAGATGGGCGGGTCGGACTGGGCGAAGACGAAGGGCCGCGCACGCAAGGCGGTCAAGGAGATCGCCGGCGAGCTGATCCGGCTGTACTCGGCGCGGATGGCGACCTCCGGTTACGCGTTCGGCTCGGACACCCCGTGGCAGCGCGAGCTCGAGGACGCCTTCGCCTACGTCGAGACGCCCGACCAGCTCTCCACGATCGACGAGGTCAAGGCCGACATGGAGAAGCCCGTGCCGATGGACCGCCTGGTGTGCGGCGACGTCGGCTACGGCAAGACCGAGATCGCGATCCGGGCGGCGTTCAAGGCGGTGCAGGACGGCAAGCAGGTCGCCGTGCTGGTCCCGACGACGCTGCTCGTCCAGCAGCACCTCGACACGTTCGCGGAGCGGTACGCGCCGTACCCGGTGACGGTCAAGGCGCTCTCACGGTTCCAGACCGCGGCGGAGAGCAAGGAGGTCGTCGACGGTCTCGCCGACGGCACCGTCGACGTGGTGATCGGGACGCACCGCCTCATCACCGGCGAGGTGCGCTTCAAGGATCTCGGTCTCGTGGTCGTCGACGAGGAGCAACGGTTCGGCGTCGAGCACAAGGAGACGCTCAAGCAGCTCCGCACCAACGTGGACGTCCTGGCGATGAGCGCGACGCCGATCCCGCGGACCCTCGAGATGGCCGTGACCGGCATCCGGGAGATGTCCACGCTCGCCACGCCACCCGAGGAGCGCCACCCGGTCCTGACCTTCGTCGGGGCGTACGACGAGAAGCAGATCACGGCGGCGGTCCGACGCGAGCTGCTCCGCGAGGGTCAGGTCTTCTACGTCCACAACAAGGTCGACTCGATCGAGCGGGCGGCCGCACGGCTCCACGAGCTCGTCCCGGAGGCGCGGATCGCAGTCGCGCACGGGAAGATGGGCGAGCACCTGCTCGAGCGGGTCATCGTCGACTTCTGGGAGAAGAAGTTCGACGTCCTGGTCTGCACGACGATCATCGAGACGGGCCTCGACATCTCGAACGCGAACACGTTGATCCTCGAGCGCGCCGACCTGCTCGGGCTGTCCCAGCTCCACCAGCTGCGAGGGCGGGTGGGCCGAGGCCGAGAGCGCGCCTACGCCTACCTCCTCTACCCGCCCGAGCGTCCGATGACCGAGACCGCGCACGACCGGCTCGCGACGATGGCGGCGCACACCGACCTTGGCGCCGGGATCCAGATCGCCATGAAGGACCTCGAGATCCGGGGTGCCGGCAACCTCCTCGGCGGCGAGCAGTCCGGGCACATCGCCGGGGTCGGCTTCGACCTGTACATCCGGATGGTCGGCGAGGCCGTGACGCACTTCCGCGGCGAGGAGCCGGAGGAGGTACCCGAGGTCACGATCGAGCTGCCCGTCGACGCGCACATCCCGCACGACTACATCGCGCACGAGCGCCTGCGCCTCGAGGCCTACCGCAAGATCGCCGCGGCCTCGGACGCCGCGGCGCTCGACGAGGTCAGGGCCGAGCTGGTCGACCGGTACGGAGCGGTACCGACCGCGGTCGCGCAGCTGTTCGACGTCGCCGGCTTCCGCAACACGGTCCGCGAGGTCGGGCTCGCCGACGTCACCGCCCAGGGTCGCTACGTGCGGTTCGCCCCCGTCGACCTGCCGGAGTCGGCCCAGCTCCGGCTGAAGAGGTTGTACCCCGGTACGGTGCTCAAGCCAGCGATCAGGACCATCCTCGTCCCGTTCCCGACGACGGCCCGGGTCGGCGGCACACCGCTGCACGGCGAGGCCGTGCTGGCATGGGCCCAGCAGCTCGTCGACGCGGTGATCCGTGGCAGCGTGGCCGTCGCGGCCGAGGTGAGCGCGCACACCTGATGGACGGCGTCGTCGGCGGGTCGCGACGGCGATCCTCGCCCGCGCCAGCCCTCGATTCCGGGCGCACGATGCCGATAGGACCTGAGAGGGGACCTCAGCGGCCGCAGGCCACCCGGGCGCCCCGAGCTGGGAGGCCGGCATGAGTCCCGTCGTGCACGCCGTGGCGTTCGTCGTCGCCGCGGCGGTGCTGTGCGCCGTGGCGCTCGTCGTCTGGCGGCGTCGGCGGGCACGCCCCGTCATGGCGATGTCCATGGCGCTGGTCCTCGGCGCCGCGGCGTGGTGGTCGCTGGCGGACGCCGTGATCGTCGCGGCCCCCGGCGATCCCGTGGCGGGGATCGCGGGACTGGCCACCTTCCCGGCCATCGGGACCATGGTCGCGGCGTTCGTGTGCCTCGGGTTGAGCACGAACGGATCGGGATCGCGCCCCGGCCGACGGCTCCTGCTCGGCCTCGCCGTCGAACCGGTCCTCCTGACGCTGGTCGTGGCCACCAACCCGTGGCACCTCTTGTTCTACCGCGGAGCCGACGCCGCGACGCTGGTCGATCCGAACTCCTGGCAGCACGGTCCGCTCTTCTGGGTGCACAGCACCTACAGCTACGCGCTCCTCGTCGTCGGGATCGTCCTGGTCGCTCGCGGGTGGTCGCGCTCGCCCGCGCTGTTCCGCGGCCAGCGGCTGAGCATCCTCCTCGGCTCCCTGGTGCCGGCGTCACTGTGCGTCCTGAACCTGGTGGGCGTGACCGGGGGCTTCGGCGACCCGACGCCGTTCGGTTTCGCGTTCACCGCAGTCGTCGTCGCGCTCGCGATCGGGCGGCAGGACGTGCTCCGGCTGGCGCCCGTGGCGCGCGACGTCCTGTTCGCCACGATCTCGGACGCCGTGGTCGCGCTCAGCCCGGACGGGCGCATCATCGACCTCAACCCCGCGGCGGAGCGGATCCTCCGGGACGCCGACCCGGAGCTGCCGGCGGCGCTCGTCGGACTCACCATGGCGGAGGCGCTCGTCGGCTGGGGCTCGCTGGACGCGCCGGTGGAGACCTCGAGGGGTGTCTCGAGCGAGACCCTGGTCGCGCGGGTGGTCGACGGGCGCCGGACCGAGCTCGCGGTCCGACACTCGGCGCTGGTCGACAGCCGCGGCCGGGACCTCGGCACGGTGCTCGTCGCACGGGACGTCAGCGCCGAGAACGCCCAGCACCGCGAGCTGGCGGAGCAGCTCCGCACGATCGAGCTGCTGCGGCACGACCTCGCGGAGCAGGCGAACCGCGACCCGCTCACCGAGCTGCACAACCGGCGCTTCCTGTTGGAACGGTTCGGGCCGATGCTCTCGCGGTCGGGCCCCGCGACGCCGGTGAGCGTCCTGATGATCGACATCGACCGGTTCAAGCGCATCAACGATCGGTACGGCCACCAGGTCGGGGACGGCGTGCTGGTGGCGGTCGCGCGCCGCCTGACGGCTGCCGTGCCGCCAGGGGCTCTGGTGTCCCGGTGGGGCGGCGAGGAGTTCGTCGTGGTCCTGCCGGGTGCCGGGGTCGGGGACGCGATGCGGGTCGCGGACCGTGTTCGCGACCGGTGCGAGGCGGAGCCCTTCGACGTCGGTCAGGACGCGCAACGGTGCACCGTGAGCGTCGGGGTCTCGTCGTTCCCCGCCGACGGACTGACGGTCGTCGACCTCCTGGAGGCGTCGGACCGTGCGCTGTACCTCGCGAAGCGTGACGGCAGGAACCAGGTCCGCCGTGCGGGGCCGGAGCTGACAGGCGCGCCGGAGGTCACGAGCGGGACGGTGCCGGGCAGCGGCTGAGGACGGCGGGTCGGGCGGCGGGGCTCGCCGCGGTCCCCAGAGGTGGGGCCTACCATGGCACCCGGACTCGACGGTGAGAGCATCCGTCGCCCGCAGCTCGTCCACCAGCATCGGGAGAGAAAAAGTGCCAGCACCCTCTGCTCCGACCGGCGCCGCGCCCGTGGCACCGGCCCGCCCCGCCGCGAGGCGTCGACGTAGGACGGGGGCCGCGACCGCCGGGGTCGCGATCCTTGTCGCGACCCTGCTCGCCGGGTGCACCGGGCGTCCGGGAGCTGCGGCGATCGTCGACGGACGTGCGATCAGCGTCTCGGACGTGCAGCAGGCGACGACGCAGCTCGCGCCGTACTTCCAGTCGGTCGACCAGAACACGGTGCTCATGCTGCTGATCGGCGCGCCGACGATCGAGTCGATCGCCTCGGGTGCCGGTCTCGCGGTCTCCGATCAGCAGGCGATCGACGTGCTGAACAGTGCGGCCACGAGTGCCGGCGTGAAGTCGCCCCCGACGTTCGGCCGCGCGGCCATCGAGGTCATCAAGTTCTCGCTCGCGCAGAAGGCCATCGAGGGCGCGGCCAACTCGGCCGTCCTGGTGAAGAAGGTGAACGACGAGCTCCTCGCGCTGCACCCCGAGGTCAGCCCGCGCTACGGCACGGCCGATCTCAGCCAGGGGACGATCACCCCGATCTCCTACGACTGGATCGTGACGCCCGCAGCGGCGCCGACACCCACGAAGTGACCGCGCGGTGACGAGTCTCCGGGGCGACGCCCTGCGGGAGCTCGTGACCGTCATGGACCGGTTGCGGTCGCCCGGAGGCTGTCCCTGGGACGCCGCGCAGACCCACGCGTCGTTGGTCCCGTACGCGCTCGAGGAGGCGTACGAGGTCGCCGAGGCGATCGAGTCCGGCGACCGGGCGGGTATGCGCGAGGAGCTGGGCGACCTGCTGCTGCAGGTGGTCTTCCACGCGCGGGTCGCCGAGGAGGACCTGGACGACCCGTTCGACCTGGACGACGTCGCGCGGGGCATCGTCGCGAAGCTCGTGCGGCGCCATCCGCACGTCTTCGGGGCCGACGTGGCGCCGGACGCCCACGCGGTGCACGTGCGATGGGAGCAGCTCAAGCAGGAGGAGAAGCAGCGCGAGTCGGTGCTGGACGGGATCCCGATCGCTCTGGGCGCCTTGGCGCGGACCCAGAAGGTCCTCGCACGTGCCCGCCGCGCCGGCCTGGACGGCGCCGCTCCGCTCGAGCAGGGTGCTCCCACTCCCACCGACCCCGCGCGCAGCCTCGGGGAACGACTGCTCGCCCTCGTCGTCGAGGCCGAGGCGGTCGGGGTGGATGCCGAGACCGCTCTCCGGGAGACGGCACGCCGGGTCGAGACCGAGGCACGTCGGCGTGAGCGGGCGCGCCCGGACGGCCCCTGACGCGCGTCGATCCGGTGCCGCCGGAGGCACGACGGACCCCGCCGCCTCACGGACCGAGGTCCCGTAGGCCTTCTCGACGAAGCGCACTACGCTGAAGCCGCATACCCACCCGACCGCCAGAAGGAGCTTCCGTGGCCAGCATCGAGGCCGTAGGCGCCCGCGAGATTCTTGACTCGCGCGGCAACCCCACAGTTGAGGTCGAGGTTGCACTCGACGACGGCACCATCGCCCGTGCGGGGGTCCCCTCGGGCGCCTCCACCGGTGCGTTCGAGGCCGTCGAGCGTCGTGACGGCGACACGTCCCGCTACCTGGGCAAGGGCGTCGAGGACGCCGTGAACGCGGTGATCGACGAGATCGCCCCCGAGCTCATCGGCTTCGAGGCCACCGAGCAGCGTCTGGTCGACCAGGCGCTGATCGACCTGGACGGCACCCCGAACAAGGGCAAGCTCGGCGCGAACGCGATCCTCGGGGTCTCGCTCGCGGTGGCGAAGGCCGCGGCCGACTCGGCCGACCTCCCGCTGTTCCGCTACGTCGGTGGCCCGAACGCGCACGTCCTGCCCGTCCCGATGATGAACATCCTCAACGGCGGGTCGCACGCGGACTCGAACGTCGACATCCAGGAGTTCATGATCGCGCCGATCGGTGCGACGACCTTCCGTGAGGCCCTGCGCACCGGCGCCGAGGTCTACCACTCCCTCAAGTCCGTGCTCAAGAGCGAGGGCCTGTCGACCGGGCTCGGCGACGAGGGCGGCTTCGCCCCGAACCTGCCGAGCAACCGTGCCGCGCTGGACCTCATCCTCGTCGCGATCGAGAAGGCCGGCTTCACCCCGGGCAAGGACGTCGGGCTGGCCCTGGACGTCGCGGCCACCGAGTTCTTCAAGGACGGCGCCTACCAGTTCGATGGCAAGGCGACCGGCACCGACGAGATCATCGCGTACTACAAGCAGCTCGTGGCGGACTACCCGCTCGTCTCGATCGAGGACCCGCTGTCCGAGGACGAGTGGACCGCGTGGTCGCAGCTCGTCGCCGAGGTCGGCGACAAGGTGCAGATCGTCGGTGACGACCTGTTCGTCACGAACCCGATCCGCCTGGCCAAGGGCATCGAGCTCAAGGCGGCGAACTCGCTGCTCGTCAAGCTCAACCAGATCGGCACGCTGACCGAGACCCTCGACGCCGTGACGCTCGCCCAGCGCAACGGCTACACCGCGATGGTGTCGCACCGTTCCGGCGAGACCGAGGACACGACGATCGCGGACCTGTCCGTGGCCATCAACGGCGGGCAGATCAAGACCGGCGCGCCGGCGCGTGGCGAGCGCATCAACAAGTACAACCAGCTGCTCCGCATCGAGGAGGAGCTGGACGACGCGGCCCGGTACGCGGGTCGCAGCGCGTTCCCGCGTTGGACGCGTGGCTGAGTCGCTCGTTCGCTGAGCACGCGCGGAGGCCGGTGACCCGTCAGGGGTCACCGGCCTCTGCGCGTCCGGGACGAGGGTGCATCCCGTCGGCCACGGCTGCGCGTATCGGGGCCGGCGACGGGGCACAATCAGGTCATGCCCCTGGGTCGCCGTCCTGCCGCGCCGCGCTCGGGCGCGTCCGTGCCGGCCCCCCGGCCGCGCATCCCGGGTCGGTCGGCAGGTCGGAGAACGGCGGGGAGCGGCACGAGCAGCCGGCCGGGTTCACCGCGTGCGTCTTCGCGCGCCGCCGGGTCCGCCACCTCGCGGTCCGGCCCACGTGATGCCGGGCCCGGGACTGCGGCGCTTCCCCATCTCGTGACGGTGCGTGCGCTGGTGCTGGGACTCGTGTGCGTGCTGGCCTTCGTCCTGGTGGCCCCGACGTTCCGCGCCTACCTCGCACAGGCTGCGCAGAACGCGCAGCTGCGCCACGAGGTCGCGATGGCCAAGGCGCACAACGAGGAGCTCACAGCACAGCTGGCCCGCTGGAACGACCAGGCGTACGTGATCGCCCAGGCGCGTGAGCGGCTCGCCTACGTCCTGCCGGGAGAGACCGCGTACCGCGTCGTGGACCCGCAGTCGGCACCGGCCGTGCCCAAGGCGCCCGCCACGGGCGCGCCCGCCGCGGCCGACGGCTCGACCGCTCCGTGGTACGCGAACCTCTGGGGCTCGGTGCAGGCGGCCGGTCAGATCTCCGGTGCGCCACCTGCCGCGACGACAGGAGAGAATGGAGGCTCCTCGACG
Source organism: Actinomycetes bacterium (assembly GCA_021778635.1). GTDB lineage: Bacteria > Actinomycetota > Actinomycetes > Actinomycetales > Cellulomonadaceae > JAJDFX01. Next base: position 23,836 of record JAJYCD010000029.1, on the reverse strand, counting down.
ACCGGCGCCACGACGCCGACCTCGGGGACCGGCGCCTCGGGCGCCCCCTGACCGATCCTGCGCCGACGTCGAACGGACGTGCTGTGACGACCCTGCCTGCGCCCTACGCCACGGGGTCCGACGTCGTCCCCCGCGATCTCGAGGTGCTGCGCGAGCAGCTCGGGCGGGTGCCTCGTGGGGTGGTCGCGATCGCGGCGCGGTGCGTCTGCGGTCGGCCCCTGGTCGTGCGGACGGCGCCCCGCCTCGACGACGGCACGCCGTTCCCGACGACCTACTACCTGACGTGCCCGCCCGCGGTCTCCGCGGTGAGCACGCTCGAGGCCGGTGGTCTGATGAAGGAGATGACGGCCCGGCTGGCCGAGGACCCCGAGCTGGCGGCCGCGCACCGTCGTGCGCACGACGCCTACCTGGCGGACCGCGAGGCGCTCGGCCACGTCGACGAGATCGCCGGGATCTCCGCGGGTGGGATGCCCACCCGGGTGAAGTGTCTGCACGTGCTGGTCGGTCATGCGCTGGCGGCCGGTCCGGGCGTGAACCCGCTGGGCGACGAGGTCCTCGCGCTGGTCCGGGGGAGCTGGCGGCCCGACCGGTGCACCTGCTGACCCCGGTGAGCGGTGCGGCGACCCGGGGGCGTCGGAGCCGGTGCAGCGTCGATGGAAGGATGGCGCCATGACACGCGTGGCAGCCATCGACTGCGGGACCAACTCGATCCGTCTGCTGGTGGCGGACGTCGACCCTGAGCGCGGCACGCTGACGGACCTCGTCCGGACGATGCAGGTGGTGCGGCTCGGGCAGGGGGTGGACCGGACTGGTCGGATCGCACCCGAGGCCATGGCGCGGACGCTGGCGGCCACCGAGATGTATGCGACGACCTGCGCGGATCTCGGGGTCGAGCGGACCCGGTTCGTCGCCACGTCGGCCTCGCGCGATGCCGAGAACCGGGCGGAGTTCGTCGACGGGGTGCGGGCTGCGCTCGGTGTCGAGCCCGAGGTGATCGGCGGCGAGGAGGAGGCGCGGCTCTCGTTCCGCGGCGCGACAGGGGCGCTCGCCGGCAAGCACCGCGGCCCGTACCTCGTGGTCGACCTCGGCGGTGGCTCGACGGAGCTCGTCCTCGGCACCACGAGCCCGGTCGCCGCGTACTCGATGGACGTCGGGTGCGTGCGGATGATGGAACGCCACCTGCACTCCGACCCCGTCACGCCCGCCGAGGTGGCGGCGGCCTCGGCCGACGTGAGCGCGGCGCTCGACAAGGCAGCGGCCGTGGTGCCGTTCGGTCGCGCGGCGACGCTCGTGGGTCTGGCGGGCACGGTGACCACCGTGACGGCCCACGCGCTGGGACTCGAGACGTACGACCCGGCCCGGATCGACGGCTCGGTGCTGCCGGTGGACACGGTGCTCGCCTCCTGCGCGAACCTGTTGCGTCGGACGCGCGCCGAGCGGGCCGCGCTGCCCTTCATGCACCCCGGTCGTGTGGACGTGATCGGTGCCGGTGCGCTCGTGTGGTCGGCGATCGTCGCGCGGGTGCGTGCTGAGATCGGGATCTCCGGCGGCAAGCTCTCGACGGTCGTCACGTCCGAGCACGACATCCTCGACGGGATCGCCTGGAGCGTCGCCGACTGATCCGTCGCGCGGCACTGTGCGGAGCATCACGCGCCCGCGAGGGTGCTAGGACCTAAGTCCGGCACTAGCGTGGAAACCATGCCCCAGAACACGATGTCCGGGGTCGCCGGCGACCCGTCCTCCTCCGACGCACCGGTTGCCGTCGCGAGCTCGCGTCCTCGCAAGGTCCCGCGCGTCGTCGTCCTCGGCGGCGGGTCCGTCGGCCTGTACTCGGCCCGCCGGCTGCGTCGGCGTCTGGGGCGGCGCGAGGCGGCGATCGTCGTGGTCGACCCGCGGCCGTACATGACCTATGCGCCGTTCCTGCCCGAGGCCGCCGCCGGGTCCATCGACCCGCGCTACGTGGTGGCGCCGCACCGTCGCGCGCTCAAGGGCGTCGACGTGCTGCAGGGCAAGGTCACCGAGATCCGGCACGACCACCGTCAGGTGCAGATCCTCCCGGAGGAGGGCGACGCGTACTGGATCACCTACGACCACCTGATCGTCGGCCTCGGTTCGGTCGCCCGGACGTTGCCGATCCCGGGCCTCGCCGAGCAGGGCATCGGCTTCAAGAACGTGGAGGAGGCCATCGCGGTCCGCAACCACGTGCTCAACCGCATCGACGTGGCGTCGTCGACGTGGGACCCCGAGCTGCGCCGTCGGATGCTGACGTTCGTGTTCGTCGGGGGTGGGTTCGCAGGGGTCGAGGCACTGGCCGAGGTCGAGGACATGGCGCGGTCCGCGATGCGGTACTACGGCGCGGTCGGGCGGGACGAGCTGCGGTTCGTCCTGGTCGAGGGGTCGCCGAGGATCCTCCCGGAGGTCAGCGAGGAGCTCGGCGTCTACACGCTCGAGGAGCTCCGCAAGCGCCGCATCGAGATCCACCTGTCGACCTTCCTCAACTCGTGCGTGGACGGTCACGTGGTGCTGTCCAACGGGGTCGAGCTCGACTCGGAGACCATCGTCTGGACCGCGGGCGTGAAGGCCAACCCGGTGCTGCAGAACTCCGACCTCCCGCTCGACTCGCTCGGCCGGGTGACCTGCCTCGCGACGCTCCAGATCGTCCGGGAGGACGGCACGATCGTCCCGGACGCCTGGGCGGCGGGCGACTGCGCCGCCGTCCCGGACCTGTACCACCCGGGCACGTTCTGCCCGCCGAACGCCCAGCACGCGATCCGCGAGGCGAACCACCTCGGGGACAACCTGGCTCGGATCCTCCGCAGCGACGAGCCGACGGAGTACCGGCACAAGAACGTCGGTGCGGTGGCCTCCCTCGGCATGTACAAGGGCGTGGCGCAGATGTTCGGCCGCATCAAGGTCCGCGGGCTCCTCGCCTGGGTGCTGCACCGCACCTACCACGTCTTCGCGATGCCGACCTGGAACCGCAAGCTGCGGATCATGGCGGGGTGGACCGCGGCGCTCCTGCTGCGGCGCGAGGTGGTGTCGCTCGGCACGCTCCACGACCCGCGTGCCGAGTTCCGTCGCGCGTCCGTGCCCCGGGCTCCGGCGGAGGCGAGCTCGCGCGAGACGTGAGGCACGGCGCGCGCCGGTGCGAGGCCGATCGCTCGGCCCGGCTCAGTGGCGTCGCGCGTACCGGTCGAGGTCGACGTTGAGCCGGTGGAGGAGCGCACCGAGGGCCTCTCGATCCGCGACGGTCCAGTCCGCGAGGACGTCGGCGTACACCGCGCTCCGGACCTCACGGGTCGCACCGAGCTCGGTGGTGCCGCGCGCGGTGGCGACGACCAGGGTGCCGCGACCGTCGGCAGGGTCGCGTCGACGCTCCACGAGCGCTGCCGCCTCCATCGCCACGACCTGGCGGGTCACGGTCGAGGCGTCGAGGCGGAGCGCCTCCGCGATCGTGCTGATGTTGGCGACCGGTTGCTGCTCGAGGACCGTCAGCACGAGGTAGGCGGACCGCTCGAGCGTCGGTTCGAGCGCGGGTGACCGCCGGTTGCGGTCCGCGAGGCGCAGGAGCATCGCCATCTCGCTCTCGATCGCGCCTGTGGTCTCGTCCATCGTCTGTGCTCCTCCGCCGGGCCGCTTGTGCTGCAGGCACGCTACTGCGTGGACGGCGAGCGCGAACGGACATCGCGTCCGGCCGCGAAGAGGGGCATGATCGCGGGGTGCGCGCACGGCGGCTCGGTGGGCGCCCGCCCTCGTAGCCCAACCGGCAGAGGCAGCCGGCTTAAACCCGGCACAGTGCGGGTTCGAGTCCCGCCGAGGGCACGCGACATCGGCCAGGTGGCATCGCGGGAACTGGTCCAGCGCCGAGCCGGTCGGCACGTCCGACGGTGGGCGTCAGCCGATCAGCGACTCGAGGCGCCGGTAGGACGTCTCCATCCCGTCGGTCATGCCGGTCGCGAGCACGGTGTCGCGGACCTCGGCATCCGGGTAGGTGATGAGGAGGGAGAGCAACGTGCCGCCCTCGACCGCGGTGAGGGTGAGCTCGTCGGTGGTCGACGGGCCGTCGGTGCCGATCATGACCCCGGTGGTCACGCTGCGGTGCGGGGGCCGGGACTCGAGGACCGACCCGGTGAAGCCGAAGCGTCCACTGCCGTCGACCTGCTCCCACTCGTAGCGGTAGGTCTCGCCCACCTCGGTCCCGACCTCGCACACCGGCATCGTCCAACCGTCGGGTCCGAGCAGCCACCGGCGCATCAGCGCAGGGTCGTGGTGGGCGTGCCAGACGGCGTCGACGCTGCCGCGGACGATCCGGCTGACGCGCACCTGCGTGTCGCTCAGGAGCTGCGTCGAGGTGCCGATGCCGGCGGCGAACGACGCGAGGTCGGCCAGGACGGCGTCGATCTGTGCCATCGCCTCGCTCATGCCTTGCTCCATGCCCATGCCGAGCAGCTGTTCCAGCTCCTCGACCGAGCCGAAGTACGTGGTCGTGGACACGCGCGAGCCGTGCGGTGTGGCCTCGAAGGCGAAGACCATGCGCATCGCGGGCATCGCCTCGTTGGGGGTGCCGTCCGGGTTCGCGAAGCCGTCCCGGACCTCGAAACCGGTCGGCTCGTCGACAGCGACCCACTCCCAGTAGCCGCGGCTCACGTCGCCGTCCGGTCCGGTCATCGCGTACTCGCTGCGACCGCCGACGCACCCGTCGTGCCGGGTGAACACGGCGGGGTAGGTGGGCGGTCCCCAGAACCGCTCGAGCAGGCGCGGATCCAGGTAGGCGTCCCAGAGCCTGCGCAACGGCGCGTCGAAGTCGGCGACCACGGTCATCGTGAGCGCCTCGGGGTCCTTGGTGACGGAGGTGATGGGCATCGATGGCTCCTCGAGCGTCTCGGTTCGGGTGTCTCGGTTCAGGTGTCTCGGTTCGGTCGTGGTCCAGGTCCAACGCCTGGCGAGGTCCGGCAGCGACGGGTCAGTCGTCCTCGGTGAGCAGGGCGTCGAGTCGGTCGATCCGCGCCCGCCAGATCTGTTCGTAGGAGTCGAGCAGCGCCTGAGCGCGCCCGATCGCGTCGGGGTTGCCGCGGACGATCCGCTCGCGACCGTGTGAGCGCTTCACCACCAGACCGGCTCCCTCCAGCACCGCCACGTGCTTCTGCACCGCCGCGAAGGACATGTCGTAGGACGCGGCGAGCTCGGAGATCGACGCCTCGCCGGCCAACGTCCGTCGGACGATGTCGCGTCGCGTCGCATCGGCCAAGGCCCGGAAGATCCGGTCGACCTCGGGGTCACTCAGTGCTTCTTGTACAACCATTTGGTTGTATGTTGACACGTCGACGAGCGGGGGTCAACCCCTGGCGTGCTCGCGGAGCCCGAGCCCGGCGGGTCGCGTCTGCCGAGGGTTGTCAGGAGCCGGCGCACGAGGGTGACAGCTCGAATGTTAGCGGCTAACATTCATCGCATGGCACGCCGACGTGAGCAGACGCACGCGCGCCTCGTCGACACGGGTCTCCGGCTCTTCGCTGCGCAGGGCTACGACGCGACGACCGTCGCACAGGTCGCCGCCGCAGCCGGCGTCACCGAGATGACGTTCTACCGGCACTTCGCGACCAAGCAGGACCTCGTGCTCGACGACCCGTACGACCCGCTGATCGAGTCGTCGATCGACCAGCAGCCGCCCGGTCTCGATCCGCTCACGCGCGTCGTGCGGGCGTTCCGTGCCGTCTGGCGGAACCTCCCGGAGTCGGGAAACGACGACGTCCGGACTCGCATCGAGATCATCGTCGCGACACCGTCGCTTCGCGCCGGCACCTGGGCCACGACCGAGCGGACCCAGCAGATGCTCGTCGACCGCCTCGAGGCCGACGGCACCGATCGGCTCTCCGCGGTCGTGGCGACGTCCGTGGTCCTCGCGGCGCTGAACGCCGCACTGCTCGAGTGGGGGCGCGCCGGTCGCGGACCCCTCGGGCCGGTCATCTCCGCAGCGCTCGACGTGCTCGAGCCTCGACATGGCTGAGCCTGCGAGCGCCGAGCACCGCCTCGAGGCCGTGGGCCTCACCCGACTGTTCCGAGGCGGCGTGGGCGTGCACAAGGTCGACCTCACGGTGGCAGCGGGCGAGATCCACGCGCTCGTCGGCCTCAACGGCGCCGGCAAGTCGACGCTCATGCGCCTCCTGCTCGGCATGCTGACACCGGAGGCGGGTTCCGTGCTGATCGACGGTCGCGACCTCCGAAGCGCGCCGTCGGAGGTCTGGGCACGCGTCGGCCACCTCGTCGAGTACCCGCTCGCGTACGGGGAGCTGACCTCGCGGGGCAATCTCGTCCTCGGTGCGCGCCTGCACGGAGTTCCGGATGCCGACGTCGCCGGTGTCGTCGAGAGCGCGATCGACGAGCTCGCGCTGCGACCGTTCGCCGACGTGCGCGCCCGGGTCCTCTCGCTCGGCAACAGGCAGCGTCTCGGCCTCGCGTCGGCGCTGCAGCACCGCCCGAACCTGATCGTGCTCGACGAGCCGACCAACGCGCTCGACCCTGCCGGCATCATCCGGCTGCGCGGGGCGCTGCTCGACAGGGCTCGCTCCGACGGGGCGGGCATCCTGGTGTCGAGCCACCATCTGGACGAGGTCGCCCGCATCGCCGACCGGATCACGGTGCTCAGCGACGGTCGGGTGATCGGTGCGCTCGACCCGAGGGGCGTCGACATCGAGCGCGCGTTCTTCGACCTCGTCCTCGCGGACACGACGGAGGCGGCATGAGCCGGTGGCGCGCGTACCGGGTGGCACTCTCCACGGAGGGCGGGAAGCTCCGCAGCTCGCGCGTCGTGCAGACCACCGCCCTCATGCTCACCGCCGGCGTCGCTCTGCTCTGCGCCGCGATGACCCACGCCATCGCGTCCGGCGACCCGGTGGTCGTCGCGAAGTTCGGCCCGGTCGTCGCGGCAGGGGGGTGGCACGGGTACCTCTCAGGGGCGGCGCAGGTCACGGCCGTGGCGTCGATGCTCGGCTTCGGTGTCGCTCTTGCGTGGACCTTCGGTCGGGAGTTCGCCGACGGAACCGTGACGGGGCTCTTCGCCCTGCCGATCGGTCGCCGCACGCTCGCCAGCGCCAAGCTCTCGGCGTACGCGGCCTGGGCGGCCATGGTGAGCGTCGCGCTCATGGTCGTGCTCGTGATCGTGGGGTTCGCGCTCGGTCTCGGGCTCCCAGGCGCCGACGTGGGTGTCCAGGTGGTCCGACAGGTCGGCCTCGCGCTGCTGACCGCGGCGCTCGCGGTGCCGGCTGGGTGGGCCGCGACCGTCGGCCGCGGTGTCCTCGCCGGCATCGGCGCGACCGTTGCTCTCGTCGTCGCCGCGGCTGTCGCCGAGCTCGGCGGCGTCGGCGCGTGGTTCCCCTTCGCCGCGCCCGGCATCTGGGCGACGAGCGCGAGCACCGAGCTGTTCCAGCCGGTCTCTCCGGTCCAGCTCGCTCTCGTGCTGCCCGTCGCTGCGGCCTTCGGCCTGCTCACCGTCCGCTCGTGGGACCGCCTGCAGCTCGACCGCTGAGGCCGTCGTCGCCTGCCGGACCGTGGCGGCCCACGGCCGCACCTTCCCAGGTCACCGCGTCCCACCCGACAGCCGGATCGCCCTCGAGGACCACGATCCCGGCGTTCGCGAGGACGTGGGTCGCCACGAACCCGGCGTCGAGGTTCCGCGCTCGTGCGGCCGACCACGTGCGGATCATCGCGCCGTGGCTCACGAGCACCGCGGCCGTGGCGCCCGACGCGGCGACCTCGGTCACGACGGCGTCGAACCGCTCGAGGACCTCGACGCCGTTCTCACCACCGGGCATCCGGCGCGACACGTCGCCGGCGGCCCACGCGAGGGTGATGCGGACGTAGGTCGTCACCGCCTCGGTGTCGGTCCGCCCTTCCAGCTCGCCGGCGAAGATCTCCCGTAGGCCTGCGCGGATCGTCACCTCGAGCCCCCGACGGCGCGCGAGCGGGGCTGCGGTGAGCTGCGCGCGGGTCTGGGTCGAGGCGTAGAGCGCGTCGACCCGTTCCGGCGTGAGGCGGTCCGGGATCGCCGCGGCCTGCTCCTCGCCGAGGACGGTGAGACGGGGACCGGGAACGGCCGAGTCGAGCCGGCTCTCGACGTTGGAGGCCGTCTGCCCGTGGCGGATCAGCAGCAGTCGCACGGCGAGAGCCTCCGAGGGGGTCGAGACGCATGAACGTCGGCCGGGCCGGTCACGACGGTCTCACCAGCCCGGTCTCGTAGGCGAGGACCACGGCCTGGACGCGGTCGCGGAGGCCGAGCTTCGCGAGGATCCGGCCGATGTGCGTCTTGACCGTGGCCTCGGCCAGCACGAACCTCTCGGCGATCTCGGCATTCGAGAGCCCGTCGGCGAGGGCGCCGAGCACCTCGATCTCGCGCGCGGTGAGGGCACGCAGCCGGGGGTCCAGGCCGTCCGGGCGGTCGGTCGTGCGGTTGCCCGACGGCTGCGGCAGGTGGGCTGCGAACATCTCGAGCATCCGTCGGGTCACCCGGGGCGCGACGACGGCGTCGCCGCTCGCGACCGCGCGGATCGCGGCGATCAGCTCCGCCGGGCGCGCGTCCTTGAGCAGGAACCCGCTGGCCCCGACCCGCAGCGCGGCGAACGCGTACTCGTCGAGGTCGAACGTCGTGAGGATGACGACACGTGCGCACGGCAGCGCCGCGACGATCTGCTCGGTGGCGTCGATGCCGTTCATCCCCGGCATGCGGACGTCCATGAGCACGACGTCGGGCCGCACGGCCGTCGCCATCGCGACGGCGGTGGCGCCGTCCGCGGCCTCGCCCACGACGTCGATGTCGTCCTCGGCCTCGAGGACCAGGCGGAACCCCATCCGCAGGAGTGCCTGGTCGTCGACCAGCAGCACCCGGATGGCGTCCGGGATGCTCGGCGTCTCTCCGAGGGTCATGTCTCCTGCCATCGCAGCTCGGCGTGCACACGCCATCCTCGCCGGTACGGACCAGCCTCGACGATCCCGCCGTACACGGCTGCGCGTTCGCGCATCCCGATCACGCCCCTGCCGGTCCCGATCGGCATCGTTGGACGGTTGACGCCGCCGTCGTCCGTGACGTCCACCGTGACGTGCTCGGGACCGCTCGTGATCCGGACCTCGACCTGGCCGGTCCCCGTCGCATACCGCAGCGTGTTGGTGAGCGACTCCTGGACGATCCGGTAGACCGCGAGCTGCAGCCCGGCGTCGGGAGGCAGCGGACCGCCTGAGGTCACGACCTCGACCGGCAGACCGGCGGTGCGGAAGCCGTCCACGAGAGCGGCGAGCTCCGGACCACCGGGTTGCGGGCCGAGCGGCGCGGACTCCTCGGTCAGCACACCCAGTACGCGACGCATGTCCGCGAGAGCCGTACGACCGGTCGCCGCGACCTCGTCCAGGGCGTGCCGCGAGCGCTCCGGGTCGCGGGCGAGGGCCACCCCGGCACCGTCCGCGAGCGCGACCATGACGCTGAGCGAGTGCGCGACGACGTCGTGCATCTCGCGCGCGATGCGCGCGCGCTCGGCGGCGACCGCGAGCTGCGCCTGCTGGTCGTGCTCCCGCGCGAGCTGGTTCCCGCGGTCGACCAGGTCGGCGACGTGCACCCGACGGTTGTGGACGCTGATGCCGATCGAGATCGCCACGAGCAGCAGCAGCACGACGCCGGTGATCGACGCGACCCGCAGGTCGAGGACGGTCTCGTGCGGTGCGTCGGACCCGGTCCACATGCTCGCGGTCGCACCCTGCGGCGTCGGGCGCTCCCACAAGAGTGCCGCTGCCGACAGCGCTCCGCCGGATGCGACGACGGTCAGCCAGGCGTCTCGCGGAGCTCGGGACGCGGCGACCGCGTAGACCGCCAGCGCGATCCCGAGGTCGTACCCGCTCATCGACCCGGTCACCGCGGTCTGACCCACTCCCAGCAGCGTCATCCCGACCGCGACGGGCAGCGGCCGCCGTCGCCGCCAAGCCAGGACGCCGCTCCCCGCGACGGCGAAGACGACGAGGGCCCCACGTCGGCTGCCGGACTCGTTCAGGACCGCCTCGAGGAGCGCAGGCACGCCGAACCACAGCAGCACCACGACGTCCATCACGACGGGCCGGCGCAGGAAGAACCGGCGCACCGGCCCGAGTCGCCGCGCGCTGAGCTCGGTGAACGGCCCCGCCGCGGGACCGTCGAACGCGCGTCGCGGCCGCGGGTCGGTGGTTGGCCGACCCGCGGTCACGGTCATCTCGGACGCGCGGCGCATGACCGACAGTGTGACCCGATCCTCACGCGTCCCGGCGGCGCAGCATCACGGCGGCAAGCGTGAGGACCGCGACGACGTAGCCGGCGAGCAGGCCGAGGCCGGTCCACGGGGCCAGCGGCGTCGGCCCCGAGCTCGACCCCGCACCCGCACCGGACGAGCCGGCCTGGACCGCGGTGCTCGTCGACATGATCCGCTCGCCGGCGGTCGTCGGCATGTACGGGCCCAGGTCGCGCACCCAGGAGACCCAGTTGCCGATCACGAGCACGAGGATCGGGAGCAGCAGCGTCACGCCGAGCACGGTGGCGATCGACGCGGCGGAGTGTCGGAGCACGGCTCCGATCGCGAACCCGAGGAGTGCGATGGCCACGAGGTACAGCACGCAGCCGATCAGGACCCGCTGCGTCGTGCGGTCACCGAAGTCGACCGCCATGCCGTGGGACGAGAGCATCGGCCGGGTGACGAGGTAGGCGAGGCCGACGCCGACGGCGCTGACGACCGCCGTCGACGCGGCCAGCACGAGGGCCTTCGCCCAGAGCGCGGGCAACCGGCGGGGGACCGCCGCGAGCGTCGACCGGATCATCCCGGTCGAGTACTCGCCCGTGATGGTCAGGACGCCGAGGACGGCGATCGTCATCTGGGCGAAGTAGTAGCCCAGCGTCACGATCTCCGACCCGGGGATACCCGTGTCGGCCGGGTGCGCGTGCGAGCTGTCCATGGCGCTCGTGATACCGAAGGCGACCAGCAGGCTCAGCCCGACCATCACCACCAGGGTGATGGCGAGCGTCCACACGGTCGACCGGACGGTGCGGAACTTGATCCACTCCGAGGCGATCACGCCGCCGAAGCCGAGGTGGGGGCCGTGAGGCGTCGCCTCGGCCGCTCCCGCGTGGGCACCGGGGTGCTGGGTGGTCGTGCTCATCGGTCGACTCCGTCCGGCTCGCTGGACGCAGGGGTCACCGCATGGGCGCCCGCATGGTCCGGGTGGATCCCGCTGGTCGTCGAGTGGTACTCGACCTCGTCCTTGGTCAGCGCCATGTAGGCGTCCTCGAGGGAGCTCACGACCGGGGTCAGCTCGTGCAGCACGAGCTGGGCGCGGGCCGCGGCCTCGCCGATCAGCACGGCCGTGCTCCCGGTGATCTCCATCAGCCCGGGCTCGGTCGAGCTCACGGTCACCCCGGGACCCTGGAGGAGCTCGACGAGCTGGGTCGCCTGCGGGCTGCGGACCCGCACCGTCGTCCCGGACGCCTGGGCGAGCACCTGGGAGACCGGGGCGTCCGCGATCAGCTTGCCGCGCCCGACGACGATCAGGTGGTCCGCGGTGACGGCCATCTCGCTCATCAGGTGAGACGACAGGAACACGGTCCGGCCCTCGGACGCGAGGTAGCGGACGAGGTTGCGGACCCACAGGACGCCCTCGGGGTCGAGCCCGTTGACGGGCTCGTCCAGGATCAGCGTCTTCGGGTCGCCGAGCAGGGCGGACGCGATGCCGAGCCGCTGGCCCATGCCGAGGGAGAAGCCGCCGACGCGCTTCTTCGCCACCGACTGCAGCCCCGTCATCTCGATGACCTCGTCCACGCGTGACGCCCGGATGTGGTGGGTCGCGGCCATCGCGCGCAGGTGGTTGTAGGCGCTCCGGCCGGTGTGGACGGCCTTCGCGTCGAGCAGGATCCCCACCTCGCGCAGCGGCGAGCGGTGCTGGGCATACGGGCGGCCGTTGACCGTCACAGACCCGTGGGTGGGGCGGTCCAGGCCGACGATCACGCGCATCGTCGTGGACTTCCCGGCGCCGTTGGGCCCGAGGAACCCGGTGACCTTTCCGGGGTGGACGGTGAACGTGACGTCGTCCACCGCCGTCTTCGATCCGTACCTCTTGGTCAGACCGTGTACGTCGATCATCCTGTCCCCCAGCTCGTCCGGTGGTGCGCCGTGGTGCGCAGTCGTGTGCCGTCGTGTGCACACACGAACCTACGGAGCGGTGCGTCCGCGTGGGACCGTTCCGGGGCTGATCTTGAGAACGGCTGTGCGTACGCCGTGAGGATGACGCGATCGGTCGCGGGGTGGGAACGTCCGGGGCGCGTGGCACGTTGCGTACAGTGAGAACAGGCCAGCGACAGTGCCCCGAGACGGTCGGTGCACCGAACCCGTGCGGCGGGTTCGCGACAGCCGCGACCAGGAGGATTCGATGAGCAACCCGGTCTTCGACAACAGCGCGATCTTCGGCGACCCGCGCAAGAGGGCTCGCGGACGCGCTCCGCAGGGGACGGTTGCCGCGTCGTACGGGACCGCCACGGCCGGGTACGACGCCGCGGCCCTGGACCAGCTGTACGCGGCGCCGTCGGCGACGACCGCGGACACGGGTCGCCTCACCTACGACGACGTCATCATGAAGACCGCCGGCCTGCTGGCCGTGCTCGTCCTGACCGGGGCGGCGACGTGGATCCTCGCGCCCGGTCTCTGGATCGCCGGTGCGGTCGTCGGGCTCGTGCTCGGCCTGGTCAACGCGTTCAAGAAGAGCCCGAGCCCGGCGCTGATCCTGCTGTACGCCGCTGCCGAAGGAGTCTTCCTCGGCGGTATCAGCGCGTTCTACGAGACCGCGTACACGGGGCTCGTCGGTCAGGCCGTGCTGGCCACCCTCGCCGTGTTCGGGACCAGCCTCGTGCTGTTCCGGTCCGGCAAGGTCCGGGTGACCCCGAAGTTCACCAAGGTCATGCTGCTGTCGATGGTCGGGTACGTCGCGTACTCGTTCCTCAACGTGGTCCTCATGCTGTTCGGCGTCGGCGGCGGCACGTACGGCCCGCTGCGCAGCGGTCTGCTGGGCGTCGTCGTCGGACTGGTGGCCGTCGGGCTCGCCGCGATGTCGCTGATCGTGGACTTCGACTCGATCCAGCGCGGCGTACGGCAGGGCGTCCCGGCCAAGTTCGCGTGGTCGGCGGCGTTCGGGCTCGTGGTGACGCTCGTGTGGCTCTACCTCGAGCTGCTGCGACTCCTCGCGATCCTGCGGAACTGACGGGTCGGTACCACCGGACCGCAGGAGCGCCCATCCGCGATGAGGTATGCCCAGCACATCTCCGAGCTCGTCGGCAACACGCCGCTCGTCCGGCTCACGACCGTGACGCAGGGGCTGTCGGCGACGATCCTCGCCAAGGTCGAGTACCTGAACCCGGGTGGGTCCGTGAAGGACCGGATCGCGCTGCAGATGATCGAGGCCGCCGAGGCGAGCGGTGAGCTGCGCCCGGGCGGCACGATCGTCGAGCCGACGAGCGGCAACACGGGTGTCGGGCTGGCCCTCGTCGCCCAGCGCAAGGGGTACCGCTGCATCTTCGTGTGTCCCGACAAGGTGTCCCAGGACAAGCGCGACGTGCTGCGCGCGTACGGGGCCGAGGTCGTCGTGACCCCGACGGCGGTCGAGCCGGGGCACCCGGACTCGTACTACTCGGTCTCGGACCGGCTCGCACGTGAGACTCCGGGCGGTTGGAAGCCGAACCAGTACGCCAACCCCAACGGCCCCGCGAGCCACTACGCGACCACCGGCCCCGAGATCTGGGCGGACACCGACGGCCGGGTGACGCACTTCGTCGCCGGCGTGGGCACCGGCGGCACCATCTCCGGGACGGGTCGGTTCCTCAAGGATGCGTCCGCCGGTCGCAGCGCCGTCGACGGCGGGCGGGTCGTCGTCGTCGGCGCCGATCCGCAGGGTTCGGTCTACTCCGGCGGCGACCCCCGGCCGTACCTCGTCGAGGGCGTCGGCGAGGACTTCTGGCCGTCGGCGTACGACGCAACCGTGCCGGACGAGATCGTCGCGGTCAGCGATGCCGAGTCCTTCGCGATGACGCGACGGCTCGCGCGCGAGGAGGGGCTGCTCGTCGGAGGCTCCTGCGGGATGGCCGTGGTCGCGACGCTGCGGGTCGCGCAGCGGCTCCAGGACGACGACCCCGAGGCGGCGGCGCGCGCGGTGATCGTCGTCCTGCTGCCCGACGGCGGCCGCGGGTATCTCTCGAAGATCTTCTCCGACCCGTGGATGCGGTCCTACGGCTTCCTCGCGCCGGACGGCGGCGCGACGGCCGCCGACGTGCTGCGTTCGAAGTCGGGATCGCTCCCGTCGTTGGTGCACACCCACCCGAACGAGACGGTCCGCGACGCGATCGAGATCCTGCGTGAGTACGGCGTCTCGCAGATGCCGGTCGTCACGGCGGAGCCCCCCGTCATGCTCGGTGAGGTGGTCGGCGCGGTGAGCGAGAGCAGCCTGCTCGAGGCGGTGTTCTCCGGTGCCGCGAGCCTGGCCGATCGGGTCGGCGCCCGGATGGGTGCCGCGCTGCCGTTGATCGGCGCGGGGGAGTCGGTCGAGGCCGCCCGGGTCGCGCTGCAGTCGGCCGACGCGCTGATGGTGGTCGACGACGGTCATCCTGTCGGGGTGCTGACACGACACGACGTCCTGGGCTTCCTCGCCGGCTGACGTCCGCGCATCCGTCGGTGGCAGACTGTCCGCGCCGATCGCCGACGACCGGTGCCGATCCGAGGAGAGCACGCATGCCGCTGAACGACCTGAGCCGGCCCGAGCTGGTCACCTACCGACCCGAGCTCGACGAGCCGGCCGACTTCGACGCGTTCTGGACGGCGACTCTGGCGGAGGCGCGGTCGTACGACCTCGCCCTCGAGCTCACGCCCGTCGACGCGGCGATGACCATGGTCGAGCTGGACGACGTCACGTTCGCCGGCTGGGGCGGCCACCCCATCAAGGGCTGGCTCGCGCGGCCCGCCGGGGTGACCGGGCCGTTGCCGGCGGTGGTCGAGTTCAACGGCTACGGCGGCGGTCGTGGGCTCGCCCACGAGCGGACCATCTGGGCGGCAGCCGGCTATGCGCACCTGTTCATGGACACGCGCGGCCAGGGCAGCGGTTGGGGCGACGGCGGCGACACCCCGGACCCCGTCGGGTCCGGGCCCGCGACGCCCGGCTTCATGACGCGAGGCATCCTCGACCCGCACGACCACTACTACCGGCGAGTGTTCACCGACGCCGTGCGGGCCGTCGACGCGGTGCGTGCGGTCCCGGGCGTCGACCCGACGCGGGTCGCGGTCACCGGCGGCAGTCAGGGCGGGGGCATCGCCCTCGCCGTCGCGGGCCTCGTCCCGGGCCTCGCCGCGGTCATGCCCGACGTGCCGTTCCTGTGCCACTACCGCCGTGCGACGGAGCTCACGGGGAGCAAGCCGTACGCCGAGATCACGGCCTACCTGGCGGTTCACCGCGACCACGTCGAGCAGGCGTTCCGGACGTTCTCGTACCTTGACGGTGTGCACTTCGCCCGTCGCGCGACGGCGCCCGCGCTGTTCTCGGTGGCGCTGATGGACCCGATCTGCCCGCCGTCGACGGTGTACGCGGCGTTCAACCGCTACGGGGAGCTCGGGGGGGAGCCCGCGAAGGCGATCGAGGTCTACGAGTTCAACGAGCACGAGGGCGGCCAGGGCCATCAGCGCGGGCGTCAGCTGCACTGGCTGCGCGACCTCGTCACGGGGTAGCGGGACCGGAGCGGACCGCTCGGCCCTCGGGGAGCGGCTGCGGTGCGAGCGAGCGGACGAGCGCGTCGACGAGGAACTGGAAGCTCCCGTCGACGTCCTCGGGCATGCCGAACCCGCCGTCGAGCTCGAGCACCACGAAGCCGTGCAGCGCGGCACGCACCGCACGCACGGCGTCGATCAGGTGCTCGGGCGCGACAGCGAACCGCACGAGGATCTCGGCGATCGCCGTGACGCTGCGGGCACCGGCCTGCTGGACCTCGACGGCGTCGGGGTCCTGCGCCCACGACGACCCTTGAGCGGCGTCGTAGCGCCCGGGCGCGCGCCGCGCGAAGAGCCGCACGGCGTTCGCGGCGGCGCGCAGCTCGGCCGCACCCGGCTGGGCCTCCGGGACCGCCGAGCCGACCGCGGTCTCGATCACCTCGGCGAGCTCGCTCACACAGGACCGAGCCACGGCTCTCCGGAGCTCGGGGAGCCCGCCGATGTGCTTGTACAGGCTCGGCACCGCGACGCCGGCACGCGCGGCGACCGCCGAGAGCGTGAGGTCCTCGAACCCGCGCGGACCCGCGTCGTCGACCACCGCGAGGGCGAGGTCCACCACGGCCTGACGGTTCAGCCCGGCCCTAGCCACCGTGCGTCGCCGTCCACCGGTCGCCCGTCCGCGGCAGCGCGGCGAGGAGGTCGCGCACGGCCGGGACGACGACGTCGGGGCGTTGCGCCTGGGGGTAGTGGCCGACGTCCGGGATCAGCACCGGCGTCGCGTGGAGGACATCGACGATCCAGTCGAGCTCCGCGGCGGGGTCGCGGAAGTCGGGGTCGAGGGACCCGACGACCGCGAGCGTCGGGGCGCGCACCTCTCCGAGCCGGGGTTCGACGACGCCGTGGTCCAGCTGCAGCGTGAGGTGGCGCAGCGAGCGCAGACGACCGGGCTCGCGCAGGCTCGTGCGGATCGCGGCCGCGTGCGCGTCGAGCCAGGGTGCCCGAGTGCCCTTGTTCAGGCTGCGGTAGTACCAGGCCCAGAACGCCGCGCCCCACGGCCGGGCGAACGCGATGCGGTAGACGACGTGGATGACGGCCCGGTTGAGCGTGCTCGAGCTGCGCTCGCGAAGCAACGGTGCGAGCAGGACGAGCCCGGCGACGAGGTCCGGTCGTTCGGCGGCGGCCCAGGCCGCGGCGGCGGCGCCCATCGAGTTGCCGACCAGGACGGCGGGGCCGCCGAGGTGCTCGACGAGGGCCAGGAGGTCCTGGCCGGTGGCGATGTCGCCGTGCGTCCGGAACGACGTGTCGGAGTCACCATGTCCCCGGAGGTCGGCGACGACGACGCGGTGGCCGGTGGCGAGGAGCGGACCGGTGAGCTCCCGGTACGTCGACCGGAGGTCACCCATCCCGGGAGTGGCGACGACGAGCGGGCCGGTGCCCTGGTCCGTGTAGGCGATGCGACCCTCGGGGCGTGGCAGGTGGCGCACGTCGGAGGACCGGGTGGGGGTGGATGCGTGGTCGGAGGTGCTCATGGCAAGAAAGCTAATGCCATTAGCCACGGTCGTCAAGCCCTGGGCCGGTGCGATCGCCACGTAGGGTGGTGCCCCGCGGAACTCCGCCCCCGAACTCCTGAGGAGATGTCCATGACCGTCCAGCTTCCCGAGGCCTCCGGCTCCTTCGGCGACAAGCCCGTCCTGACCTTCCCGGACTCGATCGCTCCTGCCGAGCTCGAGGTCGTCGTGCTCAGCCAGGGCGACGGTGCGATCGTCGAGGCCGGCGACGACCTCAAGGTGCACTACCTCGGGCAGACCTGGGGCGGTCGGATCTTCGACAACTCGTACGACCGCGGCTCGTCGATCAGCTTCCCGATCGGGATCGGCGCCGTGATCAGCGGCTGGGACGCCGGCCTCGTCGGCAAGCAGGTCGGGTCGCGCGTGCTGCTCTCGATCCCGCCTCACCTGGGATACGGCGACCGCGGCATGCCGCAGGCGGGTATCAAGGGCACGGACACGCTCGTCTTCGTGGTGGACATCGTCGGCACCAACTGACCCCTGCGCCGCTCGCGCGGCGCGGGCGTCTCCGGGGCGCCACGTCCGCACGCGTGGGTCAGGCGGCGGGGGTCCTGGCGCGTTCGCGGGGGCGTCGACGCCTCTCCTCGGCGGGCTCGGACGCGGCGGGCGCCGGGGTCGGCGGGAGGGCGAGCGTCGCCGCCAGGCCGATCACGAGCACCCCGGCCGCGATGCCCGTCGTGATCTTGCTCGCGTGCACGAGCGCCGCCTCGGCCGGTGCGACGGCCGCGGCGCTCGCCGGGTCGGCGCGCAACGACGGGATCGCCGCGCCGACGGTCTGGTGCACCATGCTGACGACGCGCTGCTGGTCGGCCGGCGACAGGTCCGTCGCCGCGAGCCGCTGCGTGGTCTGACTCGTCACGTTCGCGATGAGCAGCCCGCCCAGCACCGCGACGCCGAGCGCCGAGCCGAGCTGCCGGACCGTGGTCTGGAACCCGGACGCCTGCCCGCTCGCGTTGACCGGGACGTCGACGAGGATCACGCTCGTGAGCTGTGCGGTCGCCATGCCGACGCCGAGCCCGTACAGGAACAGCCAGGCCGCGATCGCGACGCCCGAGACGCTCGTCGACAGCGTCAGCGCGAGGCCGCCGATCGCGATCGCCTCGAGGGCGAGACCGAGCCGCACCACCGATCGTTGCCCGATGCGTGCCGTCAGCTGCGGGGTCGCTCCGGAGATCAGGAACGTGCCGACCGCGAGCCAGAGCACGAGCACCCCGGTCCCGAGGGCGGAGTAGCCGAGCGCGCCCTGCAGGAGCAGCGGCAGCGTGAAGAGCAGGCCGAACTCGCCGAGCGCGACGATCAACGCCGCGATGATGCCGAACCGGAACGAGCGGATGCCGAGCAGCCCGAGGTCGACCAGGGCGATCCGTCCCGCCGCGACCCGGCGGCGCTCGACGGCGACGAACGTGCCGACGAACGCCAGGCCCAGGACCCCGACCACCGGCACCGGAGACGCGCCCCCCGAGCTCTGTGTCCACCAGCCGAGGTACTGGCCCTGGATCAGGGCGAACACGATGCCGCCGACGCCGAGGGTGGACAGCAGGACACCGGGGACGTCCGACCCGCGTCGCAGCGTGGTGTCGCGGGTCTCGTCGATGTAGCGCGAGATGCCGAGCAGGGCGAGCAGCCCGAACGGGATGTTGAGCCAGAAGGCCCAGCGCCAGCTCACGTCGGTCGCGAGCCAGCCGCCGACGAGCGGACCGACGGCGGCCATGCCGCCGATCGTCGATCCCCAGATGGCAAAGGCGATGCCGCGCTCGCGGCCGGTGAACATCGCGTTGAGCGTCGACAGGGTGCTCGGCAGGACCATCGCCGCACCGAGGCCCTGGAACACCCGGGCGCCGATCAGCATCGCCGGGCCGGTCGCCCCGCCGGCGAACAGGCTCGCGACCATGAACAGCACGAGACCGGCGGCGAAGAGCTTCTTGCGCCCGTAGAGGTCGCCGAACCGCCCGACGGTCAGCATGAGCGACGCGAACACGAGCGAGTACACGGCGTTCATCCACTGCGCGCCCGACGCGTTCAGGCCGATGTCCTCGATCACGACGGGCAGCGCGACGTTGACGATCGTCGCGTCCATGATGACGAGCGAGACGCCGAGCGCGAGCGTGAGCATCGCGAGCCAGCGGCGGTTGCCGGTGACCTTCGTCTCGGGCTCCGGGGGTGGGGTGGTGGTCACGGCTGCCTCTTCTCGCTCGCGTGCCGCTGGGTGGTCGCGACACGCGTGCCACCCAGATCTTCTCGACAGTGAAGACGGTAACATCTCGACATCACTGTCGGGAACTGGCCGTGCGTCGAACCATGCGTGACAATGGCGGCATGCCGCGTATCGATGCCCCGACCGTCGCCGCACACCACGCGATGCGCCACGACGCCATCGTCGCGGCCGCGCGCGAGACGCTCGTGGCCGAGGGCGTCTCCGCCGTCACCCCGGCCGCAGTCGCCGCGCAGGCGGGGCTGGCACGGACGAGCGTCTACCAGTACTACCCGTCGACCGGTGCCCTGGTGGCCGCCGCGGTCGAGGCGATCTTCGCCGAGGCGAACGCCGTGCTGAGCGGCGTGGTCGGGCGCGTCGGAGATCCCCGCGAGCGGATCCACCGCTACATCGCGGCGGCCCTGGAGCTGGCCGCGCGCAACCACGGGCCGTTCCACCCGTTGAGCATCGTCGACCTGCCGCCGATGTGCCGGGCGCGGGTGCGCGAGCTCCACGAGGAGCTGCTCGCACCGCTCCACGCGGCCGTCGAGGACCTCGGCGTCGGCGACCCGGAGATCGTCGTCGGTCTCGCGTTCGGGGCGATCTCCGCCGCGGCCCAGCTCGTCGACCACGGCACCGACCTGGCCGCGGCCACGGACCGCACCGTGCGGTTCGTCGATGCCGGCCTCGACTCTGCTCGGGCGAGCGGAGCGGCGGCGCCGGGACGCCGCGCGTCGACCGGCTCGACGGCGTCGCCGATCCCACCGACCGATGCGGCGGCCGTCGGCTGAGAGTGGTCAGACCCGAGCCGGTGCGCCGTCGTCGCCACGGCGACCGTCCCCGCGAGGAGGAGGGTCGCCTCGCTGAGGACCGGGCGCGGCCCATCCGGCGGGCGCGTCCACCCGCGCGGGATCGGCGGCCGAGAAGCCAGGGTCGTCAGGGTGCTGGTCGCGTGGCTCGTCGGGGTGCGGATTGCGTGGCTGGTCAGGACTCGAGGAGCCGGGCTAGTCGCGCCTTCTTCCGGTTCTCTCGCGCGATCCACCGGAGGTCCGTGTCGGTGGCGCGTTCGAGGGTGGCGAACGCCGCCAGCCCGGTCACCGGGCTGGCGGCCACCGCGACGCTCCAGCAGTAGCCGAGTGCCTGGCGCAGGGTACGGATCTCCGGGCTCCGACGCTCAGCCGGTGCGCGTGCCTCCATCAGGTCGGTCGTGACACGACACGCGTCGAGGGCGGCGGCAGCAGTCGTCGGGTCCCGCAGCAGACGCGGTTCGCAGATGCCGGCGATCGCAGCGCGCTGGACCAGGGGGTCGGGGTCGAGGGCCCAGGCGGCGACCACGCCACGGAGCCGAGCGGCATCCGCGTCGCCGAGGCGTTGCAGCGCCATCGCGACGCCCTCGCGCACCCGCCAGCGGGCGTCTTCCGCCTGCGCGTGCAGGAGGCCGAGCAGACCGACGTCGTCGGGGTGATCGGCGACGAGCCGCCCGAGAGCGGCCGCGGCGCACGACGCGTGGTACTCGTCGGGCGACCCGACGAGACTCAGGACCAGGCTCTCGGGCGCGACGTCCCCGAACGCGGCGAGGAGCTCGAGGTTGCCGCGCGGACCGGGCAGCCCGGAGTGGGCGGTGAGGAATCCCGGGACGTCCGAGGGCTCGCGGGCGCGCAGGTCATCACGAAGATCGCTCCGGGTCGACACGCCCTCGATGCTCCCACCGACCAGTCGACGGCGTGGGTCGTCAGCCCTACGCCGGCGTCGAACCAGAGCGCGCGCGCTCTGCGTCGCGAGCCTTCAGGCGCCGCTCCTCTCGTCGCACCTCGGCGAGGATCGCACGTTCCCGGAAGAGCCACTCCGGCGGGTTGTCGAGCATCTCGGCGATCTGGGTGGTCGTCAGCGGCTCGGTGACGCCGCCACGTGCCAGCCCCGCGATCGACACGCTGAGCCGCGCGGCGACCTCCGGGCGCGGATGCGGGCCGTTGCGCCGCAGCTCGACCAGCCACTCCGGCGGGCTCGCCTGAAGCTCGTTGAGCTGGTCCCGGGACACCAGACCCTGCTGGAACTCCTCCGGCGTGGCCGGGAGGTACACGCCCAGCTTCTTGGCCGCCGTGGCGGGCTTCATGGTCTGCGGGGTCCGGGGGGTCATCCCGCAAGGATATCGACGAGGACGGCCGCTGTTGGACCCCGGGCGCCGAGCGATCGGTTCCGAGCGCTCGCGGAGCGGCCGCGGGTTCGCCGACCCCCGCGCTCCTGGGGCCCGGTACCCTGGCGCGACGCGAGGAGGACGACACATGGATCGCACCGAGGGCCGGGCTTCGACGTTCCGCCTCGCGTACGCCCCGGGGGTCACCCCGTCGAAGTGGGCGCGCACGTGGACGCAGCGTCTGCCGGACGTCCCGCTCGATCTCATCCTGACGCCGAGCGCCGACGCCGTGCGGCTGCTCCGCGACGGGGACGTCGACGCGGCGCTGATCCGGCTTCCGGTCGACGCCGACGTCCTGAGCGCGATCCCGCTCTACGCCGAGGTCTCCGTGGTCGTCGTGCCCGTCGAGCACCCGATCGCCGCGTTCGAGTCGGTGACGGTCGCGGACCTGGCGGACGAGGTCGTCCTGCACCCGATGGACGACGTCCTCGACTGGTCGGTGAACCCGGGTGAGGAGGCCGTGCTACCCGGGGAGCGGAGCGCCCTCGCCCGCCCGGCGACCCTCGCCGACGCGGTCGCTCTCGTCGCCTCCGAGGTGGGCCTCGTCGTCGTGCCGCAGTCCCTGGCGCGGCTGCACCACCGCAAGGACCTCACGTACCGTCCCGTCGACGACGCCCCGCGGTCCCAGGTGGCCCTGTGCTGGGTCGCGGACCGCACGACGGACCAGGTCGAGGAGCTGATCGGGATCGTCCGCGGGCGGACGGTCAACAGCTCCCGAGGCCGGGTGCCTCCGGCGACGGGTGACGCTCCGGCGCCGGCCCCCGCGCGCGGGAGCAGGTCCGCGGCGGGCGAGGCGCGGTCGCCGCGTTCGCATGACGAGGCCGGCGACCGACGCGCCGCGCAGCAGCGCAAGGCGAGGTCGGCGGCACGGGGCCAGTCGCGCGGTCAGGCCCAGTCCCGCGGCCAGGCCCAGGCAAAGGGTCGAGGGCACCGGCCGCGTTGAGGCGTGGCGGCCTTTCCGCGCGGCCGCTCAGGCCGGCACGGGGCACGCCACCCCGGTCGAGTGGACCGGGCAGTAGCCGTTGGGCACCTTGTGCAGGTACTGCTGGTGGTAGTCCTCGGCGTAGTAGAACGGGCCGACGTCCTGCGCGCTGCGGAGCTCGGTCGTGATGGCGCCGTACCCGTTCGCGGCGAGCTGCGGGGCGTACGCGTCACGGGTCGCGAGCGCGGCCGCCTCCTGCTCGGGCGCGGTCCAGTACACCGCGGACCGGTACTGGCTGCCGCGGTCGTTGCCCTGCCGGAACCCCTGCGTCGGGTCGTGCAGCGTCCAGAAGGTGCGCAGCAGCTCGACGTGCGGGAGGACCGCCGGGTCGTACGCGACGAGCACGGTCTCGGTGTGGCCCGTCAGGCTCGTGCACGTCTCCTCGTAGGTCG
Organism: Actinomycetes bacterium; assembly: GCA_021778635.1. GTDB lineage: Bacteria > Actinomycetota > Actinomycetes > Actinomycetales > Cellulomonadaceae > JAJDFX01. The sequence goes on along the minus strand of JAJYCD010000029.1, from coordinate 775 downwards.
GGAACGGGGTGTACCCACCCTGGTACCCGGCGGCTGTCGTGACGACCCCGGGAAGGGCCCACAGCGCCTTCTCGGCGCCCCAGAAGCAGCCGAGGGCGAGCGAGATGACGGCAGTGCCCTCGGGCCACGGACCACGCAGCGGCGTCCCGAGCACCGCGTGGGTCGCCGGGACCTGGTACGCGTAGTCGTCCCGACCGGGGAGGGCGCGATCGGGCGTGACCATCGTCGTGCTCGCTGCGGAACCGAACAGCCATCCAGCCATGTGCGTCGCTCCTTCGTCCCGGGGCCGTTCCCCGCGGGTCGGTGCGTACAACACCGGGCACGACGCGCGGTGTTCCCCGACCGCACCGCCGCGCCCGGCGACCGCCTAGCCTGGACCTGTGAGCGCGCACCCCACCGACCCCGAGTCCGTGCACGACTGGTCCGCGGCGGGATTCGCCACCCGTGCCATCCACTCCGGGCAGGACCCGGACGCCGGGACGGGCGCGGTCGTGACCCCGATCTTCCAGGTCTCGACGTTCAAGCAGGACGGCGTCGGCGGCCTCCGGGGCGGCTACGAGTACTCGCGCTCGGCGAACCCGACCCGCACCGCGCTGCAGGAGGCCCTCGCCGCGGTCGAGGGTGGCGACCGCGCGTTCGCGTTCGCGTCCGGCCTCGCCGCCGAGGACACGCTGCTGCGTGCCGTCCTGCGACCCGGCGACCACGTCGTCATCCCGGACGACGCGTACGGCGGGACGTACCGGCTGATCGCCCGGGTGCTCGGACCGTGGGGGAT